>CAZGHZ010000010.1:0-70391 GCA_964525655.1 uncultured Occallatibacter sp. | reverse complement strand
AGAGGGGCTGCCGTTGATCGGACGAGTGAACCGCCATTTGGCGGTTGAGCTGGATCTCTTCAGCCGCGGCGGCCTGGAGATTCTGCGCGCCATCGAGAGTCAGGGATACGATGTGCTCAGCGCACGGCCGTCCATCTCGAAGACCACGAAGTTTGCTCTGCTGCTGCGCGCCATCAGCGGCAAACTGCTGCCCTTTTTGCGCTTCGGCAAGATGAAGTGAGGGCTGGCTGATTGACGTACGATCCCAAATTGGTTGAAGCCTACGAATTGTGCCGCACCATTGCGCGGCGCGAGGCGAAGAATTTCTATTACGCCTTCGTTGCGCTGCCCGAGCCGCGCCGCGATGCCATCTGCGCGATCTATGCCTTCATGAGGCAAGCCGACGATCTGGCCGACGACGAGAGCCTGCCGCGCGAGGAGCGGCGGCGGCGTCTCGATGCATGGCAGGCCAATTGGCGCGGGGTCTGCCACGGAGGCGATTCGTCGGATCTGGTCTTCTTTGCCGTGCGCGATGCGGTCGAACGATTCTCGATCCCGCTCAATCTGCTGGATGAGCTGATCGCCGGCGTGACCATGGATCTTGATCGGGCTGCCTCCGATGCGCCCGACACTTACACCATTTTTGACGATCTTTATCGCTATTGTTATCTTGTGGCGTCGGTTGTCGGGCTGGTCTGCATTCATATCTTTGGCTACACCGACCCTCGCGCAGAAAAGCTGGCGGAAGAGACGGGCGTTGCGTTTCAACTCACAAATATTCTGCGCGACGTTCAAGAAGATGCGGAGCGTAACCGAGTCTACCTGCCGCTGGAAGATCTTGCCGAGCATGATGTTTCACTCGACGCACTTTTGCACCGCACGGCCGGGGCACCGCCAACGGCCAACGAGCGCGCGCTATTGGCCGCCATCGGCCAGCGGGCAGAGATCTACTATCAATCCGCACAGAGGCTGTTACCGCTGATCGATCGCGAGAGCCGCCCTGCGCTGTGGGTGCTCGTCTCGATCTATCACGGCCTGCTTCGGCGCATCGAGCGCGCGGAGTATGATGTGTTTTCTACTCGCGCTGCTGTGCCCATGCAGCAGAAGCTTGGCGTTCTCGCATGCGGACTTATCCGCATGGTGTGGGCACGCGTTTTTGTTTGATTCAATCGTGTGACTTTTCTTGAATAGGTACGACATTCGCCCCTGAGGGAATAGGATGCATCCCGGGCAAGAAACAATCCGACAAAGCGCACAGAATTCCGTTACCGTCATCGGTGGCGGCGTGGCCGGTATGAGCGCGGCCTGCGCTCTGGCTGAGGCGGGCTTCTGCGTGCAGCTCGTCGAGCGGCGCGGGTATCTTGGCGGGCGGGCTAGCTCCTATCTGCATCCTGGGGTCAACGAAGTTATCGATAACTGCCAGCACGTTCTTTTTGGCTGCTGCACGAATCTGCTCGGTTTTTATCGCCGCATCGGCGTCGCGGATTGCATCCACTGGACTAGTGAGATGACGATGATCGAGCCGGGCGGACGGAGGTCGCGCCTGCGTCCCTTCAAGCTTGGGCCGCTCAGGTTACCGCCGCCGTTGCACGGTGCACCGAGTTTCCTCAATGCAAAGGCATTCACCCTGGCGGATAAGATCGCGTTGGGACGGGCCATGCGCGCGATGATGCAGCCGGCCGCGATGGAAGATACGCGGGAGTCTTTAGGCGATTGGCTGCGCCGCCACAAGCAGACCGAGGGCGCGATCAATCGATTTTGGCGGCTGGTGATCGCCAGCGCTTTGAATGCTGAGCTTGATTCAATCGCCGTACCCTATGCGGCCAAGGTGATCCGCGAACTATTTCTCAACTCTGCCGAAGCCGGCAGTATGGGAATGAGTAGGGTTCCGCTGAGTGAGTTATACGCGGGTGTAACTCCATTTCTGACTGAGCGGGGCGGCGGCGTGCTGCTCAATACGAATGTTGAGGGCGCGGCGTGGGATGAGACGAGCAGAAAGTGGCTGATCTGCACGCGCACCGGCGAGCTGGTCTCCGATTTCATGATCCTGGCGCTGCCCTTTGAGGCAACGCAGAAGCTACTGCCGCACCTGCCTGCCGAGGAGGGCACGGAGAAGTTGGCCCGGCAGATCGAGCGGCATAAGCACTGGCCTCTTTGCAGCGTTCATCTGTGGTTTGACCGTGAAATTACGGAACTCGAACACGCCGTGCTTTTGGACCGCGAGATTCACTGGATGTATAACCAGTCGCGCCTGCAAACCGGACGCGGCGGCCATTATATCGAGTTAGTCGTCAGCGCCACGCGGGCCTTTGCTGCTCTCTCTCGCGAAGCGGCGATCCAGCAGGCGTTTACTGAGTTAGTCGAGTTTTTTCCGCTTGTGAAAGAGGCGAAGCTCGAGAAGGTTGCGCTGGTCAAAGAGGTCCATGCTACCTTTGGCGTGTCTCCGGGCATCGACGCGGCGCGACCGCCCGCCCGCTCGCCTTGGCCAAATTGTTTTTTGGCGGGCGACTGGGTGCAGACCGGCTGGCCCTCGACGATGGAGAGCGCTGCACGCTCGGGACATTTGGCGGCGCAGGAGCTTGGTCATAGCGCGGAGAACCCATTGCGCTGCCTTGAGCCCGACCTGAAGCCGCGCGGATTCATGCGATTCATGGGTTCAAGTCAAGCGATCTGAAGTTGGATGAATTGCATCACATTGAAAACTGCGAAGGAGCCCAGAAACAATGCCGTCGATTGCGCAAACGCGAGTCAGTAGTGGGCGAAGCCTGGATGCGGTCCGAGTCACGGCCTCGGCATTCGGCATCTATGCGGGAATGCTTGGAATAGAACATGGCTTCTTTGAAACACTTCAGGGAAATGCTGTACCTATCGGCATCAAGATACTTGCCGTGAGCGGGTCCGGGTTGCCGTTTCCCTTCGGCCACGAACCTGCGATGACGCTCATTCCGAATTTCCTCGTGACCGGCATTTGTGCGATTCTCGTCGGCCTGTCGATCGTACTGTGGTCGGCCGCATCTCTTCGAAAGAAACATCATGCCGCGGTCTTACCTTTACTCTCTGTATTGCTTCTACTGGTTGGCGGAGGATTTGGGCCCATCTCACTTTTGATCGCGGCCAGTTTTGGCGCTTTCATGATCGATCATCCGCTAACCTGGTGGAAAACGCATCTCCCAGGCAGCCTTGGGCGTTGCCTCGCTGTCCTTTGGATCTGGTCGTTCACATCCGCTCTGCTGTGGGTTCCGGGCGAATTCATCCTCGGACAGATCTTTCATCTAAAAAACGACCAACGCCAGATCCTGACGAATCTCAACCTGATGCTGAGTTACCCAATGCTCGGTCTCTTCGCGTTGACGCTCATAAGTGCATTTGCGCACCGCATTGAGAATCGAAGTGAGTAAGGAACGGCACTAATGCGCGAGGAAATAAACGCCGATGCAGACCAGAAGTGCTGCTGTCCAGCGGCGGCGGTCAACATTTTCTTTTAGGAAGAGCTTGGCGGCGATCGCATTCGTGACCAGCGTGAGCGAGGCCGAAGCGGGCGCGACCAGGCTTACCGGAAGGTGATTGAGCGCCATCAGCAGAGAAAAGAAGGCCAACGCCAGAAACGCCACACCGGCGAAGAAGAACGGGCAGGTCAGAACGGCGCGAATGGCTCCCTTGAGCCCTGAGTGAGCGCGAATCTCATCCAGGTCGCCAATCGACTTCATCGCCGCCGCGGTCAGCACTTCGCCGGCGGTCGAGGTGAGCACGATCGCGGCGATCATTGCCGTTGCCGTCCAGAAACCGGGTTGTGGAGGGGAATATTGAATCATCATCGCACCTGGCCCTCCAGTTCTGCTTGTTCAATCTTGGCGGTAACTGACGTCTCAGCCGCCGGCCTTTCCGTCAAGGATGGTCCGTGCGCCACAAAGACCACTCCGATCGTGACCAGCACAATACCTGCCCAGCGCTCGATTGAAATTGCCTCATGCAGCCAGAAGCGCGAGAGCAGCGCGAGGATCAAATTGCCGAGCCCTGCCGCGGCAGGCATCACAAAGGTCAGATCGGCCCAGGAAAGCGCAGTCAGATAGCTTGCAAAATAGCCAATCAGCAAGGCGATGCCGAGGACGATCCATGGAGTGAAGACGGCGGTGATGAGCGAGGCTGGATGGGCCATCGAGATCGGAGGAATGCGGGCCATGCCACGCCGCAGGCAGCTATCCCCCAGTGGAGTGCATACCGAGACAAGCCCCAGCGTCATGTATTGCCACGGCGAGAGTCGATGATGAGCCATCAGCGTATCGGTCTTTCCTCAGATCAGGCTTCACCAAGTTGAGGGCGGCGGGAGAGTGCCCGATGCGGTCCGGACCTGAAGGCAACTTCCTTTTTGGCTCAGTTTCAGGGGGTCAAAACCCCCTGCTCTCTCTCAAAATAGGCGATCCCAACCAGTTTTCCTTCATCCCAGCCAACAATACTATGCTCCCGCGCTTGCCGGCGCGGGCGGGTCGGCTGCCTGACTGCGCGCCGTCTTCACCATCTTGTTGCGTTGTGAGCGAAGCTTCAAGAAGGACTTTGCCTCGACATATAGCCGGGGCAGGTCGCGGTTGACGACTGCCTTCCAGACTACTCGGAAAGCGGCCTTGGGCCGGAAGAAGTATTCGTCGTAGAAGCGGTGCACCATCTCTAGCACGTAGTCTGCCGGCAGGCCGGGGTACTCGATGTGCGCCAACTGGTGGCCGCCTTCGTCGCTCATGGACTTAGCATTGGTGATGAAACCGTTGGCTTTGACGTAGTCGTAGAGTTCGGTGCCGGGGAGCGCATGGGCGATGGAAACCTGAATCGTCTCCACATCCAGCCTCTTTGCGAAGTTGATCGTGTTGCGAATCGACTCCTTGGTCTCGCCGGGCAGTCCCAGCACGAAGTCCCCGTGAATACTGAGGCCCAGATCGTGGCAGTCCTTGGCGAAGGCCAGCGCACGCTCGACGGTAGCGCCCTTCTTGATGTTCTTGAGAATCTGCGGATCGCCGGACTCGAAGCCCACGATGAGCAGCCTACATCCTGCTTCTTTCATCGCTTTGAGCGTCTCGCGGTCGGTAGTCACGCGGGATGTGCAACTCCAAGTAATGCCCAGAGGCTTCAGCTTTGCGCACAACTCGATGGTGCGCACCTTTTGAATGTTAAAAGTGTCGTCGTCGAAGAAAAACTCCTTGACGTTGGGGAAGTTCTCCTTGGCCCATGCCAGCTCGGCGGCGACATCGTCGGTGGAGCGCTTGCGCCAGGCATGTCCGCTGAGCGTCTGTGGCCAAAGGCAGAAGGTGCACTGGGCAGGGCAGCCGCGCGTCGAGTAGAGCGCGATGAAGGGATGCAGCAGGAAGGGCACGCTGTAACGCGTCACGTCCATGTCCCGCTTGTAGATCTTGGTGGCCCAGGGCATTGCGTCCAGATCCTCGACTTGCGGCCGGTCGGGATTGTGGACGACTTTGCCGTCGAGCCTGTAGCTGATGCCGAGAATCTCATTGAGCGGCTTGCCCTGTGCAAACTCGACCACAGAGTAGTCGAACTCTCGGCGGCAGATAAAGTCCAGTGCGGCACACTCATTCAGGGCACGGTCCGGGTCGGTGGTCACCGGCGGCCCGACAAAGGCAATGCGAATCGACGGATTTGCCGCTTTGATAGCCCTTGCCAGGTGTTGATCGCTCGTCCAGCCCACCGTCGAGGTAAACAGCACCAGGAACTCGTACCCCTTGCAGATGTCGATGGTCTCTTGGGCTGAGACGTGATGCGGAGATGCATCCAGCAGACGCGAGCCATCAAGCATGCCGGCCGGGTAAGTCAGCCAGACCGGGTACCAGTAAGACTCAATCTCGCGTGTTGCGGGCCAGCGCGAACTCGCGCCACCGTCGAAGTTCTCGAACGAGGGCGGGTTCAGAAATAGCGTCTTCAAAGGCATAGGCATCCCTTCCATTCTAGCATTCCCAGTTTTCGTTCTCGTGGTTCGGCAGGCTTGCCGCTATCTTGCGCTTGCGTCTTGCTTTCCGCTCAGCTCAGTACTACTTTTGGCGCAATTCGCCCAGCCAGTCTTCCATGTGGCCAAGGGCCCGCAACAGACCGAGCCTTGCCTTGGCCAGATCCAACCCGGCATCCAAAGCGTCCTGAACCTTCTGACGCTCGTCGATGCGGGCCAGTTGCTCAGCCTTGGGCGTGAGTTGCGGCTGAGCGCCAGGGCCAGAACCGGCTCCGTTGCCCAGCTCAAGTTGTGAAAGAACAGCCTTGAGCTGCGTCTCGGCGATCTGTTGTTTTAGACTCGCGACCTCGGCAAGAGTTTCCAATTCGCGGAGGCTGCCGGTGAGAGTCGCAATGGCCACCTCGTTCTGCCGTTGAGCCTGCTCGGCTTCCACCGTGGCCCGCAGAGCTTCAGCCGAGGTTTCTTTGGCCTTGGCACGAAGTGCAAAGTCGAAGAAAGGAAATGTGATCTGAAGGCCAAAACTGACGTTGTTCGGAGTGAAGTTCTTGTAATACGTGCTATAGCTGTTGAGCTCGTCGGAATCGTAGTTATACACGGCCCCAAAGCCTATTTGTGGCCGACGCCACGCGAGGTCGTCGCCCTTGGCCTGGAGTTGCTTTGAGAGCGCAAGTGTGCCAGCGGCCTCAACTCCGAGCAGCCGGCGGGGCGCTTCATTCGCCGTGACAGCGGGAATCTCAGGGATGCTGGCGCGGTCCGGCAGGATTGAGCCGACGGGCAAGGCGGTGAGAGCGGCAATCTGCTTGGCAAGCGTGCCGATGCGAGTCTCAAGATGAAGCCGCTTCAATTTAAGCTGAGCGGCGGTGAGACGGACATCGAGTAGATCGAGCGCGGAGTCAACGCCCGCATCGACTCGCTGCTGCTCGATCTTCACAAGATCGGCGGCGAAGGACTCCTGCTGGCTGGTGGCCTCCAATTCACGATCGACTGTGTCAAGCTCGATGTAGGTGTTGGAAGCATCGAGAGCTACTTCTTCGCGAGCATCCTTGAGCCGCAGATTCGCCGCATCAAGTCCGGCGTGAGCGGCTTTGATGTACTGCCGCTGAGAGTTGCTGAAGACCAGCGATTGCATGGTCGCGCTTCCAACGGAGGGCTGGCCGGTTGGAAAGCCTATTGAATGCCCTACATTGGAACCGATCACAAGGTTGGGGATATAGGCGTCATTCGTCTCGGCAAGAGCGGCCTGCGCTCTCTGCACATCGGCCTCGGCCAGCTTGACCGCGCTCGAATTGTGCTGCGCCAGATCCACGACTGTGGCCAGAGAGATCTGCGCCAAAGCAAGCGAGGGCGCTGCCGCCAATGCCACTGCCACCAGCATCGCCGTCCAGTTCGCCAATGTAATGTTGACTTTCTTCACGCGCTCTCGGTCCTCAATGCTTCAAATCCAGCGCCGGTTTGTACTCATGGGCCAGAGCAAGCGCTGCCGTCCGCTCCTGGCTGGCGCCTGCCGAGTCTCCCAGTTGTTGCTTGAGCTGTGCCAGCCACGTATGCGCCACAAATGCCGGCGCATCTTCGGTCTTCCCAGCGCTCGCCAAATACTCCTCAAGCATCTTGATGGCTCGAGGCGTGTCGCGGTTGGAGGTGCGCAGCAAGTTTGCCCCATCATAGAGCGCTTCACTTGCGTGCTTGTCCCGCTCCGCAGCGCTTTGGCCGCTGTGAACAGCCGACTCCATCTCCGTCCAGCGCTCACGCCGGCGATAGAAGCTGCCCAGCGCCATCCACTGAAAGGCTGGATGCGGCGACTTGGCAAGCGCCGTCTTGAACTCCCGCTCGGCTGTGTCGTAGTCCTTGCGCTGCTCGGCGATCCAGCCCCGCAACTCGTGGGCTCGCACCAGATCAAACTTGTCCAACTGCGCGGCCACACCCTCTGCCTTGGCCGCGCCTCCGCCGACCACTGCGGGCGCTTCAGAATAGAACTGCCCCAGGTCGGCCAACGCAGCGCCATTGGAGGGATTGAGCCGTGCGGCCTCTTCCATCTCCGCCCGTACGCGTTTGCTCAAAGAAAACGCGTTCAAGAACGACGCCCGTCTTGCCTTTTCGCCCAGGGCGCGAGCCAGCCACATATGATCGTCGGAGTTCTGCCCGTCAATCTTCACGGCCTGTTCGCAGTCGCCAGCGGCTCTATCCCATTGCTCCAGCGCGAACTCAACGCGGCATCTGAGGTTGTAAGCCTCGGGCTTGCCTCCCGGTTTGATCAATGGACTCAACAACGCCAGCGCCTTGTCTGCCTCGCCTGCCTGCAAGGCCGCGTTGGCCTGGGCAAGCTGCGCGCTTTTGCCGCCTTGTGCCCAGGACGCAATGGCCATGGAAGCCGCCAGCAGCAATCCTGCCGGCGCGAATCTCGCCGGCGCCCTCACCGCACAACCTTGATGGGAACGCCCTCCTGCAAAGGCTGTCCGCTGGTTGAACCGGTTGCCACCAGATCCCCTTTCTCAAGGCCGGAGAGAATGGCTGCCTGGGTCAGATTGATGGTCCCGATCGTCACGTAGATCCTCTGCAATCCGGAGTCAACCACTTTGTAGACGTAGTACTTGCCATTCTCCGAATGCAGCGCCTCGCGCGGGATGCTCAGCACGTCGGAATCGCTCGAGATCGTCACCGTGACCGTCACGTTGGTGTCAGGCAGCAGTCCGCTATCCGCCTCGTCGATCTTCACCAGCACCTCGCCTACGCTGCGCGTGCCCAGATTGATCACCGTCACCGGCGTCTGCTCAATGTGTCCATTCCAAATGCGCCCCGGTTTGGCGTTCCACTCGATCTGGATCTTCTGGCCCACCGCCAGCCGGCCGATCTCCGGCTCGTCGAAGTAGGCACGAATGCGCTCGTGATGCAAGTCGGCCAGTTGGAGCAGCAGCTTGCCCTCTTCGACAAACTCCGTCCGTCCCGCATCGACGCTATAGATCGTTCCAGCCGCCGGAGCATGAACCGAAGTCTGCGCGACCACCTGCTGGGCTGCCGCCAGGTTAGCCTCCGCATCGGCCAGCGCTGCGCGCGCCCGCTCCACCTCTGCCGGCGAATAGCGGCTCTTCGAGGTCTGTTTCAGGGCATTCAAACTGGCTTCAGCCGAATCCAGGCGCTGGCGCGCCACGGCCACTTCGTTGTTCGAGGCGGCTCCGGCCGCGTTGAGCTTGACGAGCGCATCCAGGCTCCGATGCGCCTCGTCGCGCTCCAACCGAGCACGGGTCTCGTCGGCTGCCGCCATCTGACGCTCCTGCTGGCTTCCGTTCAGGGTCGCCGCCTCCAGAGCTGCCTGCGCGGCCTTGACACCGCTCTCGGCCGTCGCTTCCCTCGCCCGCGCCTGCACGTCGTCAAGCGCCAACAAGAGCTTGCCCGCCAGAACCTCGTCGCCGGGCTGCACATAGATCGCTTTGACAGTGGTTGAGATCGGGCTATGCACCTCGTAATTCAACTCAGGCTCGACCCGGCCATTGGTGCTGATTGTGCTGATCAGTGGCACATGGGCCGCCGCGGCCACACGCACGGGCAGGCGATCCCTGGTCAGCGACCTCAGCAAAAAAAACACCCCAATCGTCAGGAGAAGAGCACCCAGCCAAAACCAGCGGCGGTCTAATTGCTTTCTATCTTTTGTCATTCAGGCAACCAGAGTCAGTATATAAGACTCAGCGAGATGCCCTGAAGAAGCACGAAATCAAGCCGCCGGAGAATCTGGCCAGCCACTGCCGATCCTCGTACAATCGATCCATGCCTGCCCAACCGCGCTATACCGATGAACATGCCAAAGCCGGCCTCGATTTCCCCTTTCCGGCCATCGAAACCTGGCCAAACCAGTTTCCCGGCTACGAGATTATGATCGACGATCCGGAGATGACCTCCGTCTGCCCCAAGACCGGCCTGCCCGACTTCGGAACCCTCACCATTCGCTACATGCCGCGCGAACGCTGTCTGGAGCTGAAATCGCTCAAAGAGTACCTCTTCAGCTACCGCAATCTGGGAATCTTCCAGGAAAACATCGTCAACCAAGTGCTCAAAGACGTAGTCAAGGCCTGCAACCCGGTCTGGGCAGTCGTCAAGGGCGAGTTCCGTCCACGCGGCGGCATCGGGACCTCAATCGAAGCTCGTTGGCCGGCACCCAAAGAGCCGATCGCCCCATGAGTGTTGGGGTGCCCCATATCCGGCGCAGTTCTAGGGCGCCAGATGTGGAAGACCACGAATCCAATTGAAACGAGCCATGGGCTTCGTCAGGCCCCGTGTGGTATTCGTCAAGAGTGCCGCAAAGGCGCGAAACCGACTCCCTTGGCAACCACCTCCAGCAACGTCCGCCGTCGCATCACTCCTGCCCAGGGGACGCTGGCGCTGCTCATCGCTCTCAACCTGCTCAACTACATCGATCGCTACATCCTGCCCGGCGAAATCTCCCTGATCCAGCACGAGTTCCACTCCACCGACCAGCAGATCGGAGCGCTGACCACTGCGCTCTTCATCTTCTACATGTTCACCGCGCCCTTAACCGGATGGCTCGGAGACCGCTTCCCGCGCAAGCCGCTGATCGTTGCTGGAGCCGTGCTTTGGAGTTTGGCCACGCTGGCCACCGCGTGGGTCCATGACTATACGACACTCTACATTCGCCATGCCATTGTCGGAGTTGGTGAGGCTACCTTCGGCATCTTCGCACCTGCCGTGCTGGCCGACTTCTATCCCGAACGAGACCGCAACCGAATCCTCTCCATCTTTTATCTGGCGATTCCCGTCGGAGCGGCTCTCGGCTATCTGGCGGGCGGGCAGATCGGCCCTCTTTGGGGCTGGCGTGCGCCGTTTTTTATCTGCGCCATTCCCGGCCTGATCATCGCTGCGCTTTATGGACTCTTTGCCCACGAACCCGAGCGAGGAGCCTCAGACCACACGCGTCCCACGATCAACCGCAACACTTTCCGGGGACTCGTCACCAACCCGGCCTATCTGACTGCTACCTTCGGCCTGGCTATGCTCACCTTTGCCATGGGCGGCATTTCGGCATGGGTGCCCGAGTTCCTGCGGCGTTCGGCCGGTCTGTCGCTTGGCGGCGCCAGTTGGACCGTCAGCGTCATCACCGTCATCGACGGCATCGCCGGAACCCTGATCGGAGGCTGGATCGCCCAGCGCTGGCTGCGCACCAATCACCGCGCGCTTTACCTGCTTTCATTCTGGAGCGTTGCCCTGACTCTGCCTTGCGGAATCCTGGTCTTCTTCGGCCCAGCGGCCTGGGCCGTTCCCGCGCTCTTTGCCGCCGAGTTCTTTCTCTTTCTCAACACCGGGCCGCTCAATGCCGCAATCGTCAACTCGGTCAACGGACCGATTCGGGCCACAGCCATCGCCTGCAATCTCTTCATCATTCACTGCTTCGGAGACACCTTCTCGCCGCAGATCATCGGATTCATCTCCGACCGCGCCGGCAGCCTGCGAATCGGCCTCGGAGCAACCCTCATCGCGTTGGTGGTCTCGTGCATCATTCTGAGCGCAGGCGCGCGTTTCGCGCCTCCGCTGGAAGAGGCCAGTTAGCCGAATGAAAATGGGTGCCCCAGGTCCGGATTCTCGGACCTGGGAGTCCGCGAACTTCTTACTTCCCCGGCAGCGTTTCCTTATCCCGCGAATTCATAAACGCCCGTCCGCCGCCTTGCGAGCGCAGATTGGGATCGTTGACCGGCGGACGGCTCTGCTCGGCGCTGAAGCCGCGCGCCAGCTTTGGGTTGGGCTTGAACCTTGGCGGCCCGCCATAGAACTGCCGCGCATGGCTCACCACTAGTCCCGCGCGCCCGTGCATCGGCTGCACAATCCCTCTGACCTGAACATTCATGTCGCGGTACTTGCGCAGCTCGCCCACATCCTCGCGATCCTCACGCAGGCTCACGATGGTGAAGCGGCACTTGTCGTCCGGCGTCTCCGGCGAGCAGATGTCAAGAAAGCGCGTCCCGTCTGGCAATTCGACCACTTCGTAGACATGGGCTGAGATGCAGACATCCTTGTTGACGAGTTTGGTGGCTTCATCGGCCGTGACGCAGGGCTTCGGCTTGGCGGCGAGAACCAGTCCAGGCGCAATCGCGACAAGCAGCACAGCCCACACTAAGCGTCTAAGCATCACGAGAAGTCTCCGTAAGAGAGATTGACGCAATCCTACCGCGAATCCACCGGGATTGGAAGTCGGCGACGTGTGAATCAGTAGTTAGAGGCAGGGACAGAGACCAGCGTTGAAACGACGATCGCCTCTCCATTCAAGAGATAGGGTTTGTACTTGTACCTGCGAACCGCGTCTAGGACAGGCTGCTGAAGGATTCTTGGACCCGAGACTACCCTCGGACAAAGGACCTCTCCGTTCTTTCCTAGCTTGAAATAGATGACAACCGTACCGGTGACGCGGGCCTCAATTGGGAGGTGCTTATAGACCGGTTCAGCTTCTTGGATCAGAAGTTTTTCTGCGACACCGGCGGAAATACTGATGTATGGCCTCATGTCTTCAAGCTTCTTGCAGAACGAACCCCCTGAGCTTCCAGTTGGGGACACTCGCGTCTGCGCAAACACGCCGTTGACAAGAATCGCCGAACAAAGAAGAAAACAAGACGTTGCTTTCATGGCAACCGATTCTACGCCCTACTGTCCAAGTAGCGAAGAATTACCGCGCCGCCACCAACTCCGAGCTCTTCGCTCCCTGGCGGTAGTGGCTCTCTACGTAGTTGTCGAGAATCTGCTTGAACTCGGCTACGATGGTGTCGCCGTGGAGGGTTTTGTAGAGCTTGCCGTCGACGTAGACCGGCGCTTTGGGCTCCTCGAATGTGCCCGGCAGGCTGATGCCAAGATTGGCGTGCTTTGACTCACCGGGGCCATTGACAATGCAGCCCATCACGGCCAGTTTCAACTCCTCGACACCGGGATACTTCTTGCGCCATTCGGGCATCGAGACGCGCAGATAACTCTGAATCTGCTCGGCTAGTTCCTGAAAATAGGTGCTCGTCGTGCGCCCGCATCCTGGGCAACTCGTGACCTGCGGCGAGAAGCTGCGAATCGAGAGCGATTGCAAGACCTGCTGGGCGGCTAAGACTTCTTCGGTCCGGTCGCCGCCGGGTTTGGGAGTGAGGCTTACGCGGATCGTGTCGCCGATGCCGGCCAGCAGCAGCGGAGCCAGTCCCGCGGTCGAGGCGATGAGGCCCTTCGATCCCATGCCGGCCTCGGTCAGTCCGAGGTGCAGCGGATAGTCGCAGCGCGCGGCAAGGTTAGTGTAGACATCGATGAGGTCGCGCACGCCGCTGACCTTGGCTGACAAAATAATCTGGTCTTGGCCTAGCCCGTAGCGCTCGGCGGCCGTGGCCGAGTCGAGCGCGCTGCGCACCATCGCCTCCATCATTACCTCGCGCGCGGGCGCGGGCTGCGGCAGGCGGTTGTTCTCGTCCATCAGGCGAGTCAGCAACTGCTGATCGAGAGAACCCCAGTTGACGCCGATGCGGACTGGCTTCTGGTTCTCGATTGCGCACTCGATCATTACTTGGAAATTGTCGTTGTCTTTCTTGCCAATGGACGCGTTGCCGGGGTTGATGCGATACTTCGCCAGCGCTCGCGCCGTGGCGGGAAACTTCTTGAGCAGCAGGTGACCGTTGTAGTGAAAGTCGCCCACAATCGGCACACGGAGGCCGCGCTTGTCGAGGCCTTCGACGATATAAGGAACGGCGGCTGCCGCCTCTTCGTTGTTGACCGTGACGCGTACGATCTCAGAGCCGGCCAGCGCCAGTGCTGCAACCTGTTCAATCGTGCCTTGCACGTCCGCCGTATCGGTGTTGGTCATCGACTGCACGACGACCGGAACCTCCCAGCCCACGCGAACCTGCCCGATTTTGACCGTTCCCGTTTTTCTGCGCTGTATCTCCGCCATAGCTCTAGTTTACCTGCAAAGATTCCCAACGACGGCATGTCCGAGCTGCCTGATCGGAGGGGGAAAAAGGGTTAGATTCCGCAATTTTGGGCCATGAAATAGCCAAAAACGCCCAAAATACGGTCAAAATCCGTGTCCAATGTTTACCGATAAGTAACTATATCTAAGTTCTAAGCTATTCATTTATTGGTATTTACATAAGGTGAAGGACCAAAAAGAGTGGCTGCCAAGGGGGGAGGGGGTATACAGGGTGGTTTGAACTTCCGATCGACTTGAAAGAGAAAATCAGCTCACAGACATCATGCTCCGCCGGAGCCTAATTCTCTGCAATCCCGCTCAACCTGATGAGCAACCACTCCAACACCTTCGACGGCAGCAGAAGCTTGAGCAGCAGCCCCAACTTCGCATCTCGGCCAAAGACGTACCTCAAACGCGGCCGTGGATCGACGAGAATCGCCGCAATGCCGTCGGCAACCCTCTGCGGATTGGCCTTGAGCTTGCGCGCCTCTCGGCTGCTCAGCAGCCGCGTTGTGCGTGCGGCATTCGGCGAAGCCGCTTGCTGCGCGCCGGAAGAGAGGATGGCGTTGCGCGTCCATATGTCGGTCTCAAATGAACCCGGTTCAACAAGGGCGACCTGAACGCCCAGCGGCTTCATCTCCAGGCGCAAGGTCTCGGCCCACCCTTCGAGCGCAAATTTCGAGGCCGAGTAACTGCCAACGCCCGGAAATCCCATACGTCCGGAGATCGATGAAAGCATCACAACGTGTCCCGAGCCCTGCTGGCGAAGCTGCGGCAAAAAGGCCCGCGTCACCGCCGCCGTGCCAAAAAAGTTGGTGTCGAATTGCTGGCGCAGTTCCGCGTCGCTCACATCCTCGGCAAACCCCGCCATCGCAAAGCCGGCATTGTTGACGATCGCATCGAGCCGGGAGGGACGGGCGGCGATTGAAGCGGCCAGCTTGGCAATCTGCTGGTTGTCGGCCACGTCGAGCTCAATGAACTCGATGCGGTCGAGGACGCCGGCCGCGCGGGCGGCATCTTCCAGCCGCTCGCGGCGTGAGAGGTCGCGCATTGTCGCAAGTACGTGCCAGCCACGTTGCGCCAGCGTGATGGCGGTCAGCAGGCCGAAACCGCTTGATGTGCCGGTGATGAGAGCTGTTCGTTCAACGATTTTCATCGGAAGAGAATTTCACTTTCAGCTCATCTTGCGGATCAAGCAAGGCTCGAATCTTCTTCATGTTCGCCGGTGAGCACGCACAGTATTTTTTTGCCCATTCAAGAAAGATCTCAAGGGGTTTGCCGTCTGGATCACAATCCTTGGATGCACCGCTTTTCAAAAGAAGGTCCACAAAGGGAGCATGTCCAGACATGATGGCGAGAGAAAGAGCGGAATCTTTGTGCATATTGCGCGTGTTCAATTCCGCGCCGCGCCCGATTAGGATTCGCCCGATCGGAACATTGCCTGTCATAGCAGCGCACATGAGAATCGTCCACGAGAATCTGTTAGCGAGATTTGGGTCCAAGCCGCTATCCAATGCTTCTCGTAGACGAATCGCGTCTCCGCGCTTGATCCATTTGTCAACTTCCTTAAAGGTCGTTCAAGGCTCTCAATCGAAGCGAAAGCTAGATCAGTTCCACACCCCAGAGATCGTGCAGATGCAGCACGCCTTCTACTGTCCCTTCGGCGTCGACTACTACGAGCGAGGTGATCTTGCGCTCTTCGAGAATCGCAAGCGCCGTCGCGGCCAATTCGTTTGCGGCAATTGTGCGTGGATGGGGATTCATCGCTTCGCCGGCCGTGCGGCAGAGGGCCGCGCCGCCTTCGCGCTCGAGCAGCCTGCGCAGATCGCCGTCGCTGATGACTCCGCGCAGTTTGTGCTGCTCCTGGACCGTCGTGATGCCTAGTTTCTTCGAGGACATCTCGTAGATTACGTCGCTCATCGGCGTCGAAGTCACCACTACCGGCACTGCATCGCCCGCGTGCATCAGGTCGCGCACCTTGGCCAGCCGTTTGCCCAGCTTGCCACCGGGGTGCAGCTCCGCAAAATCTTCAGCCTTGAAGCCCTTGCGGAGACTGACCGCAACCGCCAGCGCATCGCCCAGCGCCAGCATCGTGGTCGTCGAGGCTGTCGGCGCAAGATTGAGCCCGCAGGCCTCACGCTCCACGCAGCAGTCGAGAGCCACGTCGCTGGCTGCGGCCAAAGTCGAGTCCAGTTTGCAGGTGAAGCTGATCAGCGCGCCGCCTTTGCGCTTCACCGTCGCCAGTAGCCGCAAAATCTCTTCAGTCTCACCGCTTGCCGAGAGCGCCACGACCACGTCGCCCGCCATCAGTACGCCCAGATCGCCGTGCACCGCCTCGGCCGGATGCAGAAACAAAGCCGGCGATCCGGTGGAGCTGAGCGTCGCGGCGATCTTCTGCGCAATGATGCCGCTCTTGCCCATGCCGGTGACGACTACGCGTCCGCGCTCGGCGCCGCAGCGCAGGATCAGTTCAACGGCCCGGTCGAAGGCTGCCGCCATAGGACCCTCAAGCCGCGTGGCCAGGGCCTCAAGAGCCGCTGCCTCGGTACGCACCAAAGCTGCCGGTGCAGGGCCGCGAGCTTCAGGGCGGGATTGTTTTCCTTCTTCGTTCATCGGTTATTGATCCTATCAGTTTCCACCCGCGATGGAGCCGCTGGAAGGTCTTTTGCGTGAACGGCGAGCGGGTTTCCATTTGAACCGTTGCGCCCCTACGGGGCGGTGACTCTCATCCGATCCGAATTCCCCGGATTGCGCTACGCTCCATCCGGGGCTATTTTCGATTGCTCCCTACAGGAGCAGTGCGCAACGCTTCAGTCGATCTGAGCCGGCAAGCTCGTACAATGGAAACGAGAGGTCTTGTTCCCCGTGAGACGAAACACGCTGGTCATCACTGCCGTTCTCTTCATCCTGTCCATCTTTGCCTGGGCTGGATGGGCTAACTTCGAGTACCGGAAGCAGGCCTCTGAGCGGCTGATCGCCTCTGGCGCGCAGGCCGAGCTGGTCTCGGCTTCCGGCGATGCGTCCCAGTACCTCTCGCCTCTTCAGGGCAAGGCCGCGCCGGATTTCACGCTCGAAGATCTGAACGGCAAGAGACTCTCGCTGGCGGACTACAAGGGCAAGGCTCTATTGATCAACTTCTGGGCGACCTGGTGCGCTCCCTGCAAGATCGAGACGCCCTGGCTGATCGAACTGCGCAACCAGTATGCCGCGCAGGGTTTTGAGATTCTCGGTGTCTCAATGGACGACCTCGACCGCGACGACCCCGCAAAACTGAGCGGTGAGAAGAAGGAGATCGCACACTTCGTCCAGCAGATGAAGATGCCTTACCCGGTGCTGATCGGAGGCGACTCGATCAGCAAGCCCTACGGAGGTCTCGACGATCTGCCGACGAGTTTTTTCGTGGACCGCAACGGAACCGTCGTAGCCGCCCAACTCGGTCTGACATCGAAGGACGAGATCGAGGCCAAGATCAAAAAGTCGCTGGGGGAGCGGAATTGAGCGGATCAGCGAGTCAGCGAGCCGGCGAGCGGGCGGTGCGGTTTGCGGCGAAGGTCGCATGTTGCCTGGGGGGGGGCCTGATCTTTGCCCAGGCCCAGACGGCCACAAACGACTTCGCGGTTCGTCCAAGCTCCAGGCCTCCTGCCGTGACCTATCTCTACCCCGAACAGATCACTCTCAAGGCAGGCAAAGCAGCCACCGTCGCACTCCACTTCCGCATCGCGCCCGGCCTGCACATCAACTCCCACATCCCAAGCGGAGAGGAACTGATCGCCACTACCCTGTCGATCCCCGACGGCTCCGGCGTACGCCTTAAATCGGTCGTCTATCCGTCCGGCACAGAGTTCGCCCTGCCTATCGATCCTAATACGAAGCTTAACGTCTACACAGGCGAATTCGCCATCCAGGCGCGCATCATGGCAACGGCCGGCAATCATCTGGTCGAAGCCCGGCTCCGCTACCAGGCCTGCGACGATAACGTCTGCATGCCTCCCAAAACAATCACGGCTGCGATCGACGTAATCGGTAACTGACGTCATTCGCGCCGGTACGGCGTGACATGGAAAAGTGCGTGCTTTTCATCCCTTCTTGATATGGTGATCAGCGGAGGAACTTTCAATGCGGATCGGATTAGGAGCGATGTGCGGGTTGGTGATCGCGACGTTGGCAGCGGGGATGAGCGGCCGGCTCGTTGCAGACTCGCTGACCGTAACGACTGAACAAGGCAAGACGCATGGCAAGACCATCAATGACGGCAGGGTGATTGCGTTTCTCGGCCTGCCTTATGCGGCTCCGCCGGTGGGCGATCTGCGCTGGAGGCAACCTCAGCCTCCGAAGAAGTGGAGGGGCGAGCGCGATGCCAGCCAGTTTGGCGCCCATTGCGCCCAGGGCCACGTCTATGATGACATGACCTTTCTCGATGGCGGAGAGAGCGAAGACTGCCTCTTCCTGAACGTCTACGCGCCCGCCAGCGCCAAGCCCAAGAGCAAGCTCCCGGTCATGTTTTGGATTCACGGCGGAGGATACCGGGCTGGCTCAAGCTCCGAGCCGCGCCATGGCGGCGATTTCCTTCCTCTCAAAGGAGTGGTGTTGGTCACCATCAACTACCGGCTGGGCGTCTTCGGCTTTCTGGCAACAAACGATCTGGCAAGGGAGGCCGACGGGGCCGCGGGTAACTACGGCTTGCTGGATATGATCGCCGCTCTGGAATGGGTGAAGGCCAATATTGCGAAGTTTGGCGGCGATCCGGGCAATGTGACCATCTTTGGCGAGAGCGCGGGTTCCTTTGCGGTGAGTACTCTGATGGCCTCGCCCGCCGCCCGCGGTCTCTTCCACAAGGCCATCGGCGAGAGCGGCGCAGTCTTCAGAGGCGCGCCGCCAACCCGCTCCCAGGGGTTGGATAAAGGCAACGCCTGGGTCTCCTCAATTGGAGCGATCTCAGCTCAGCAGCTCCGCGCCTGGTCCACCGACAAGATCCTCGAAGCCGCCAAAGAGATGGAGATCTCCGGCATCCCCCCCTATGCCGACGGCAAAGCCATCATCGAGCCTGTGGAAGCCACCTTTGCCGCAGGACGGCAGGCGCACGTGCCGCTACTGGCTGGGTGGAATCGCGACGAGAATGCTTCATTCGGCAACAACATGACGGAGAAGAAGTGGAAGGCTTACGCCGCCGAGCACTTCGGAGAACGCGCAGAGGAGTTCCTTAGGCTCTATCCTGGCGACAGCGACGAAGAAGCAGTTCGTTCCGCCATTGACTACGGCAGCGACTCCTTCATCGCCTTCAGCACCTGGAAGTGGATCGAGGCGCACCAGAAGACCGGTGAATCTCCCGTTTACCGCTATCACTTCGAATTGGCGGCGCTGCCCAGCAAGTACCATCCCGGCACCTTCGCCTTCCACTCCGACGACATCGAATACGTCTTCGGTACGCTCGACACGCGGCCCGGAGAGACAGTTCGCGACGAGGACCGCAAGCTGAGCGAAAAGATGATGAGCTACTGGACCAACTTCGCCAAGACCGGCGACCCCAACGGCAAAGATCTACCGTTGTGGCCCATGTATGGAGCGGACGACCAGCTTATCCACCTCGACAGCAACATCACCTCGGGCCCGGACACTGTGAGCCCCCGCTACGAGTTCCTGCTGAAGGGGATACCGCCGCTTTAGTGCAGAAGCCGGTTGGCAATCGGAAGAGCTCAGTGGTTGACTCCGGCGGCCTCGGCAAAACCTGCCGAGACCGTTGGAGGAATCGTGCTGGCCGGGGGCGGCGCGCCGAAGGAGGAGTCCTTGGCGTTGATGGCGTTCGAGTAGTCTGGTCCGAGCCCGAGCTTCTTCAGCGCTCGCGAGTCTGGCATGAGCTTGGTTTGCCAGCCCTGGTCGGCCTGATACTTCTGCATTGCGGCTTTGGTTGTCTCGTTCCACTGGCCGTCGGCCTCGCCAGTCAAATAATGCTCGCGGATCAGGGCCTGTTGGATCTCGGTGACTCTGGCCGGCTCGATGGCCTGCTGTCCATGCGGGCGGCGCGACTTGGCGACGGACTTATGGGTGCCGTGTTTCGAGTGAGTTGCGGTGCCGGAGTGTCGAACGGTTGCCAAGGCGAGGACCGGTGGCGTAACCAGCGCGGAGCACATCAAAATCGCCAGGCTCGCTCGCTTAAGAAGCACTCTGGTTCACCTCAAAGACAGCAGTTACTTACCGGACCTTGTGTTAAAGCTTAGCGAATTGTCCCTAACTGCGGCAAGGGGAAAAACCGAAAGGCCCCCCGGAGGTAATGACAAAAAGGGCACCGGAAGCGGACCTCCTCTTCCGGCACCCTCTTCAAACACTATTCGAGCGATCCGCCGACGTAATTGATGCCGTCATTGGGATGGCGCGGGTCAATCACTTCGAAGACCACGTCATCGCCGGTTTTGAGCTTAGACACTACAGCGTCGAACTCCTCCTTGGTGCCAGTGGCATGCTTGTTGACTCGGGTAATCACAAGGCCTGGCTCGAGTCCTTGCAAGTCGGCGAAAGAGCCGGAGCGAACCGACTGGATCACCACGCCAGGGATGTGCAGTTTGTCCGCGGTCGCCTTCGACTCCTCGCGAACCACGATGCCCAGCTTGGTCTCACCCACGTCGCCCTTGTCGTCGGGGTTCACTTCAGCTTGCTGGCTTCCCAGGTCGGCAAAGACCTTTTCGCGGTCGCCGATCGTCACCGTTGCATCGGCTTGCTTGCCGTCCCTGATGTAGCCCAGGCGAACGCTCGAGCCCGGCCTGCGACTGGCGATCTCGTTGACCAGGTCGTCGCCGTCCTTGATCTGCCGTCCGTCGATGGCGGAGATGATGTCGCCCGACTTGAGGCCGGCCTTCTCAGCCGGACCGCCCGGTGTAATCTCCTGAATGATGACGCCATTCTTAAAGCCGTAGACGCGATTCACTGCTCCTGAGAGTCCCACCTTGAACGAAATGCCGATGGAGCCGCGCGTCACCTTGTGGGTGGGGCTAATCAGGTCGTTGTAGATCTCGGCCACGGTGTTTGACGGCATGGCGAAACCGAGGCCCTGGTAGCCGCCGGACTGGGTGAAGATCGCTGTGTTGACCCCGATCACCTCGCCGTTCATGTTCAACAAGGGACCGCCGGAGTTGCCGGGATTGATCGCCGCGTCGGTCTGAATGAAGTGCTGGAACTGGCCGCTGGCGCCCGGCTCGATGGTCCTGTTCTTGGCTGAGATGATTCCCGCGGTAACGGTCTGGGCCAGCGCAAACGGGCTGCCGATTGCCTCAACCCAATCTCCCACCTGCGTAGTCTCCGAGTTGCCCAGCTTGACGGTTGGCAGCGGGGTGCTGGTGTCGATCTTGATGACCGCCAGATCCGTCGCCTTGTCAAAGCCGATCACCCGCGCTGGCCGGCCCATATCCGATGTGCCGTCGGGATCGGTGGAGAGCTTGACGTAGATCTTGTCTGCCTTCTCGATCACATGATTGTTGGTGATGATGTAACCCTTCGGATCGACGATGAAGCCCGAGCCGAGAGATTCGCGGACCTGACCGTCGTCGCCACCTTCCTGGTCGGGCATCTGCCCGCCGAAGAAGCGATTAAAGAAGTCCTGGAAGTTATCTTGTCCCTGCCCCTGCTGTGGCTGATCCTGATCCTGGTCATCTCCGCCGCCAGGCTGCCGGGGCTGCTGTTGCATGTGAAAGCGAAAGTTGCGATTGCCCTTGTTGCTGCCCTGTTTCGGCAGCGTCCGGGTGTTGATATTCACAACCGCCGGTCCAACCTCCTTGGCAATCGTGACAAACTTGTTATCGGGGATCGTGGAGTTTGCCACTTTGAGTGGAGTGGCATCGGCGCTGGAATTCTGCTTCTCCTCTCCGCGAACGCCATGAGCGGCAAAGGAACCGGCCACAATGGCGGCCGAGAGCGTGGCAAGCAAGACAAAGACCGATGAGAGACGGCGGCTGTGCAGCCGTTCAAAGAGCGATTTCATTGTTTCGTTGACCTCTTCATAGTTGATCAGCCTCGCGGCTGGCTTGTTGAATTATTGTTCAGCTTCCTGCGTACATCAACCATCCCAGTATAGCCAGTGGCACATATTCCCTGTCAGACTGCATCCCTGATCGCCTCGCCGAAATTGCCGATTCTACTCGGTTTTCACGGTCTTCGGTCCTTCGGAGCAAGGCGGGAAGTGAACCCTCCCTGTCGTAATAGACGCGATCTGGATAAAAGTGTCGCAAAAGCTCGTGTGCTAACATCCCTCATGGATTTTTTTGAAGGAAACCCCGGCCGATCTATCCATCTTCAACGGATTCTTCTTCTGGCCTCCATAGTGCCTGCGCTAGCCTCGGTTGCCTGTACCTCACAGAGCACGGTCCAGGCTGCACCGTCCTCCAGCCGCATGAGCGACCGGGTCAACGCTCTTCTCGCTGAAGACAAGAGTGTCTGGACCCCTCAGCAGCTGGCCACCATGGAGCGTCTGCGCGATGCTGCCCTCAACGACCCCTACGCCCTCACCGAGCTGCGCCACCTGACCGACAACATTGGTCCACGGCTCAGCGGCTCGGCACAGGCCGATCAGGCCGTCCACTACGTCGCGGATCGAATGAGTGCGCTGGAAGCAGATGTGACCCTCGAGAAGGCCACCGTCCCTCACTGGGTACGCGGCATCGAGACCGGCGAACTGGTTTCGTGGTTCGGCCAAACGCCTGGAACCACCCAGAAGATCCTACTTACCGCGCTTGGCGGCAGCGTAGCCACGCCCGCAGAGGGCCTTATCGCCGAGGTCGTGGTCGTGGATGATTGGAAGCAGCTTCGCGCTCTTCCGCCGGGAGCAGTCAAGGGCAGAATTCTGCTCTTCAATCATGAATTCGACAAGGATCTGGCCGCCCAGGGAAGGGGCGACGCGGCATATGGTGACGCAGTTGCCTATCGCGGAGCCGCGCCAGTTGCCGCTGTGACAGCCGGCGCGGTAGCCGTCCTCGTTCGCTCCGTCGGCGGGGCCGACTTCCGCTTGCCTCACACCGGCATGACGGTCTATGCGGACGACCTCCCAAGAATCCCCGCAGCCGCCATTACCGCTGAGGACGCCGACCTGCTCAAAAACCTCACCACCGAGGGACCGGTCAAGATGCATCTTACCCTCACTCCGCAGACCCTGCCTGACGCTGCCAGCTTCAATGTCATCGCCGACTGGCAGGGCTCCGAGCACCCTGAGCAGGTTGTGATCGTCTCTGGCCACCTCGACTCATGGGATTTGGGGACTGGGGCGATCGACGACGGAGCGGGTGTCGCTGTCTCCATGCAGGTGATTCACCTTCTCAGTGAACTGGGGATTCGGCCTCGCCGCACCATCCGGTTTGTCGCCTGGATGAGCGAGGAAGAAGGCTCTCAAGGGGCCGCAGCCTACATGGCCGAGCACAAAGATCTAATCCCCAACCATATTGGAGCCATCGAGAGCGACCTCGGCGCGGACCATCCGACGGGCATCTACTACGCCGGCAAGCCGGAGCTTCGCCAATGGCTGCATCCTGTGGCCAGCGTGCTCGACGCGATCAAAGCTGAAACCCTAGTCCCCTCCGATGACACCGGAGCGGATATCGAAGGGCTCACCCAAAAGGGTGTTCCCAGCTTCTCTCCCATTCAGGACAGCCGGACATATTTCAACTACCACCACACGGCCGCCGACACCTTCGACAAGATCGACCCGCGCCACCTGAACGAAAACGCCGCGATCATGGCCGTGCTGGCCTACGCACTTGCAGATTCACCCGAACCTGCGCCGAGATAGGCAGGAGGTGTGCTCGATCGGTCCGCGGTGCTTAAAGCACGCTTCAAAAGTGATTTGGCCGGTAGTGAATGCAGTCCCGCAGGGCTGAAGCCTGGTGATTGTGCGGCATTTTCGGCACGACTGAAGTCGTGCTCTGACACAATGTCTGAGGTTGACAGCAAGTTCTTGGGGAACGATAGAGATCCTGTTCTCAGGGGACGATGGCGGTCTTGATCTCGCTCGAGCGCTTCATCAGCTTCTCAAAGACGCGGTTGAGTTCGTAGAGATGGGCGTGGCCGGTGATAAAGGCTCCGGCCTGGAAACGGCCGCTGGCGATCAGGTCGAGGGCCTTGCGGCAGATCGCCGGCGTATGGTGGAAGGTGGCGCGCAGAGTGATATCGGAATAGTGGATGCGATTCGTGTCGAGGGTTACCTGTGTGCCCACGGCGCATCCGCCGAAGAAGTTGACAGTGCCGCCCTTGCGCACCATCTCGACGGCCTCTTCCCAGGCCTCGGGAACGCCGACGGCCTCGATTGCAATGTCAACGCCGCGATTTCTGTCGGTCAGTGCCCGGGTTTCGCGGATGGCTCTGCGAATATTGGTGGTCTGCACCACATGAGTCGCACCCAACTGACGGGCGGCCTCGACCTGGCCGTCGTGCTTGACGATGGCGATAACCTCGTAGCCGGCGAGGGCGGCCACATGAAGAATCATCAGCCCCAGCGGGCCTCCGCCGATGACGGCCACCGTGTCGCCGGGATGAGGGCGCGAATCTTCAAAGCCATGGACCGCGCAGGCCAAAGGCTCGGTGAGGGCCGCGTGCTCCAGAGCGACATGGTCGGGAACGTGGAGGGTGTTTTTGGCGACGATGCGGGCCGGAATGCGTATGAACTCGGCATAGGCGCCGTTGTTGAAAAGGAGATCGTCGCAGAGGTTTTCTTGGCCGCGCTCGCAATAGTAGCATTGGCCGCAGGGCGCGGAGTTGAGCGCCACAACGCGGTCGCCGGATACAAACTCCTCGACGCCTTCGCCGGTCTGGACTACGGTCCCGGCCAGCTCGTGGCCAAAGAGGGCGGGGGGCACAATCATGCGCGCATGGTAGCCCCGGCGGAAGACCTTCAGGTCCGTGCCGCAGGTGAGCGCGGCGCCGACGGTTAGAACCAATTCGCCCGGCCCTGCCTCGGGAACCGGAACCTGCTCGATACGCACATCCTCGCGTCCATGCAGAACGGCCGCATTCATGGTTCCGCGACCAACCTCAAGAACATCTTCCACAGTTTTGCGGCCGACCTGGATGACCTCATCGACCGTGTTCCGGCCAACATGAATGACTTCTCCAACCGTGTTGCGGCCGACCTGAAGAACATCCTCAACCGTATTGCGGCCAACTTGCAGAACGTCCTCGACCGTCGTGCGGCCTCGTTGAATGGCGTCCTTTACGCTCTTTGGCATCGATCCCTCATCGAGCGGCTATGGAGCTGCTCAGTCTCCAGGCTACTGCGCTATCCGATCCAATCCGCGGCAAGGTCCCGACAACAATTGGCCACCATGCGCCTCACTGGAACTCATCGGTAACCACCTGCGCCAAGTGTAGGCTCAATCATAATCTTCATGGAGTCGGCTTGGGGGTTCGAGGCAACCTCAATTGCTTGAACCGCATCTTCCAGCGAAAACCGATGCGAAATCAGTTGCGTCAGATCGAAGCCTTTATGATAGCCTCCGAGGACCAGCTCGGCCACCTCGGGCTGGATCGCCGTCGAGGCCGAATAGGAGCCTAGCAGCGTCTTCTCGTCCATGCAGACTGCGCCGGGATCGAAGCTGGCCGTTTCGTGCTGCGTTTGGGCAAAGAGCATCACCTTGCCGCCTGGACGCACCGCTGCCATCGCCGTGGGAATCAGCTTTGTGCCGCCGACAGCCAGGATCACCGCATCGGCGCCGCGGCCTTCGGTGGCTGCAAAGGCGCGTTCGACGACATCGGCAGAATCGACCGGCTCATGCAGGCCAAACTTCGCGGCAACGGCGTGGCGCTCGGGATAGAGATCTGAGGTCAATACGCGAGCACCGACGCGGCGCGACAAGGCAGCCAGCATGATGCCGATTGGGCCCTGGCCGATCACCAGCACCGTCTCGTCGGGGGCCAGGTTGAGCAGCTTGACGGCCTTGAGAATGGTGTTGACAGGCTCAATAAAGGCCGCCTGCTCAAACGGAATCCCGTCCGGGATGCGCACGACGCCGCCATTAGCAACGATCCAGTCCATCACGCGAATGTACTCTGAAAAGCCGCCGCCGGAGGGCTCCATGCCGGCCGTCGCGCCGACCTTCTTATAAGTGGAGCACTGCGCGAAGGTCTGTTTGCGGCAGTAGTAGCAGTGGCCGCAGGGGATGTGATGGAAGACCATCACGCGCTCGCCGACGGAGAAGTTCGTCACGCCCGCGCCGGCTGCGACGATGGTTCCGGCCATCTCGTGTCCGAAGATGCGCGGGGCGGAGTGCGAGCCGGTGTGGATTTTTTTCAGATCCGTACCGCATACGCCGCAGGTGGCAATCTTTACCAGTAACTCGCCGGGGCCGATTGCCGGGACGGGGACGGTGTCCAGGCGTATGTCATTGACGCCGCGATAGACAGCGGCGCGCATGGTGGCGGGGATTGGGTTTTCGATCTGGGGCTTAGCTTTGGTGGTTTGGGTAGCCATTGCGTTTTCTGATGTCGCCATCTTTATCCAGTAATTCGAGCAGAGAGTCCGCGATTGCTCGTGCGGCCTTTCTACTATTTTCGCCCATTCGGATGAGGGCGGGCCAGTGATTGGGTCTCAAGATCGCGAATAGGACGAAGCAGAGGGCCTGAAACTTGCCGTCGGGCGAGATAAAACGATTGAAATCAGGAAGTTGATCAGTGTAGCCGTCGCTGATTCCCTTGATGCAATAAAAAGAGACACCGCGCATCTGTGCCAAGCGGGCGATGGCCGAGGCCTCCATGTCGACCAGGGCGGCTGAGTAGGTCTCGGCGAGGCGTAGCTTTTCGTGCGCGTCGGCGACGCGCGAGTTGGTCACGAGGACGCAGTCGTGGAGGGGAACGGCGGTGACGTGGCGCTCGCCGGTGTGGGCATCGATGACGGCGGAGATGTCGAGGGCCTGGCCGGGGGTAAGCTCTGCGCGAAGGGCTCCGGCCCAGCCGGTGGAGATGACCTGGTCGATGGGGCCGGTCTTTTCAACCTCGGCGAAGGCGCGCATGGCTGCCTGGATGCCAGCTCCGGCGCAGGCGGCGATCCATTCGCCATTCCCGCCTTTCTCGTCACGGTAGCTCCAGCGCCAGAGATCGACGCCGTTTGAGTGCTGGTGCCGCCAACCGCAGGTGAACGGCTTTAGTTCTCCGGGCATGGCAGCGATGATGGCGGTGCGGGTCATACGGGTGGACCGTCGGCCCCGTCCGTTCGGATCTCCGTCGACATCTTCTTCGGAGATATAAGCAGGAGAGAGAACGGACCTAGCGACGCGATAATCATCGCTGCTACCCCCACTAGAGACCATTGTTCAACCAGCGCCAAGACCAGAACTAGCAAAGGAAGAATAAGCAGGAATATCCATAATCGATCAAAACCAACTTCTATCAGAGCTCTGGATACCTCAATTGGCCACGCAACACTCAAAAGTAAAGTGAATATCAACCACAAAATGATCTGTATAAAATTCCCCGTCTTCAAGTGTTGCCCAAGAAGAGTGACGCAAACCGGCAACCCGACTATGGCAAGGATGTAATCCAGGTCCTTGTTGAAGCCTTTAATATCGAGACGCCTTCGAATCCAATCCATTTTCTATTCCTTTCACGCGCAATGGCTTTCCACAGCGGTTTAACTTAACATCAACGTTCCCTCAGGGGCTAAAGCCCATTCTCATTTTGCTGTCTTTCGGCACGACTGAGGTCGTGCCCTGACGCTTCATGAAACTTTGAAGCAGTTCATCCGCAGCCTATAAAGCACATTCTCGTGATTCAAGACAATACTCTCTCGCGCCTTGACCTGGTTAATGCTACGGCGCATAGCCGTTAGCGCGGAACCAGTCAATGGCGGATTTCATTGCCGGGTTGACGGGGAGGAGGCGAAAGCCTAGCTCCTGCTGAGCGTGAGCGCTACTGGCAAACATCTTTTTGCGGCCCATGCGGACCTCTTCTAGCGTCGCGCGGGGCTCGCGGCCACGGATGCGGCCGGTGATCCACTCCTCAAAAAATGCATAGGTCGCGGCGACGGCGAAGGGGATCTTCATCGTTGGCGAGGGCAGGCCGGTAATCGCGGCCATTTTATCCAGGATCTGCTTGAGGGTGAGGTTTTCGCCGCCAAGGATGTAGCGATGGCCGCTCTTGCCCTTGGTGAGCGCTGCCACGTGGGCGCGCGCAACTTCGGCGACGTCGACGAGGTTGAGGCCGGTGTCCATGTAGGCGGGGAATTTGCCGTTCAGAAAATCTACAAAAATGCGGCCAGTGGGCGTGGGCTTGGCGTCGTTGGGGCCGATGGGGGTGGTGGGGTTGAGAATGATGACCTGCTGTCCGTCCATGGCTGCGGCGATGGCCTGCTGCTCTGCTTGAAATTTTGACCGCTTGTAGTGGCCGACCATGTCTTTGAGGGAAACTGGCGTGTCTTCGTTGATGACAACGCCGTCGCGGCGGAAGTGCATGGTGGCGACGCTGGAGGTGTAGACGACGCGCTTGACTCCCGCCTCGCGGGCTAGCTTCAACAAGTCACGAGTGCCGCCAACGTTGGCGCTGTACATCTTCTCGGGATCGCGAATCCAGAGGCGGTAATCGGCGGCTACGTGAACCACCGCATCGCAGCCTGCGAGCGCTGGTGCATAGGTCTCCGGACGGGCGAGGTCTCCCACCACGGTGTCGCCGGGGATGCCATCGAGGTTGCGGAGATTGCTGGTCTTGCGGACGAGGAGGCGAAGTTGAGCGCCGTCTGCGTCCAGTGCTTTAGCCACATGATGGCCTACAAATCCGGTGGCGCCAGTGAGGAAGATTTTCATGAAAAGACTTCAGTTAGTCGTTACCACAGCTTATCACCGGACGAGACCTTGCATTCCTTCACTGGCTGCGGGCGCTTCTGGTTGAAGTTGGTTTCCCAGCATTCGTCGAGCACCGAGCAGTAACAGGCGTGTGCGGTGGTATCGTCTGAGTGCATCACACGAAAGACAGAATCATAGAGGTCCATCCCGGCCTTATCCGGCTCGATGGTGAGGACATCGATCTGCTCGCGGGCGGGTAGAATGCGCGAGGAAACATTGGAATAGAAAGTCTGTGTGTGCCCGTCCTTTATCGACTTGAGATAGGCCTCAGCGCAGCAAGCGCGAAGGAAAGCATCCTTCGTAGGGTAGATCTTGCCCTTGTAGCCCAGTTCAAACCTGTCAATCACCGCCGGGCCAACCCCGCCATTGGTGATCACAACTCGCATTTGAGGCTGACCCGATGGAGAGCCCATATTGTTGCCCATGGTCAGCAAAGGCATCGTGCTGGCAGCAAGCAGCTTTTGATTCTGCTCGACCATCTTCGCCATCGTTCTGCCGTGCTCGATGGAGACGGCAAGCGACAAAAGAGAGATGAAGATGACGCTGACAGCAATGATCCCGTCGAGCCAGGGAATTCCGGTTTTATGCTCATGGCCGTGGCCGTGCTCCGGCGCAGGCATCAATCCTGACACGTTGCCCTCCGCAATGGCTTCAGTTGTTTGTGTGGGTTGTTCGGGTGAATCCTCATCCTCGATGCCGTCTTCCATTCCGCATCTCCGTAAGCTGTCTATTGCTCGCCCTGCGCCGCCAACGTTCTCTCAGGGGCTAAATCCCCAGTTTCTTGCAAGCCTTATCGGCACGTCGCACCGTCCCTACGGGACGGGGGCTTCTGGTTGAACTCTGACCCAGGACTGCGCTGCGCTTGTCCTGGGCTATTATCGGCTCTCCCTCCGGGAGAAGATGCACTGCTGGTTACAGGGCGGCGGTTTCATCTGCCGGGGTCCAGCTTGTTTCATCTGACGAGGTCCAACCGGTTTCATCCGACGCAGGTTTGCGAGAGCCGGTGGGGCTGACACAAACTGGCTGTTGAGATTCGCTCTAACCAATCTACACTGTGTAGCTATTCCAGCAAATCGGGGACGAGAGCGATGTTCTTTTCGCCGGCGGCCTTCTTTTCGTTGTAGGCCTTGACCCAGTCTTCCCAGTGCTTGCCGGCGGCGCGGTCTTTGCCGCTGAATTCGAGGCGGGCGATTTCGGCGTAACTCACCTTGCGCTTGTCGGTCGCGGTGGGAGTGAAGTACTGGACCCAGGATTCGGCCAGCGTTGGACCGGTGGTGCGGTTGAAGATATAGGCCTCGATGCGTTCGCCTGACTTGAGCGTGAGAGTGACATCGCCGCGATAGTCGAAGGCTTTTTCGAGAGCTTCGCGCAGTTCCACGTCACTGGCCAGTTCGGGAACCCAGCCTTCCAGCTTTTGGTGCTCCGTACCGGGAGCTAATTCGAGAGCCTCGACTTGCGCGCGCGTGTATTTCAATACTTCAGCGGTCATGCATTGCTTCCTTATTGAAGGTCTCGTGGGGTTCGTTGTTTCCCACATCTACCGCAAAAGACGCGGCAGATATGGTGCACCCAACGTTGGTCATCCATTAACCGTCCGGTTCTTGGTCTCTCACCCATTCGCCAGACCACCCCGCGGACGAAGACCTGTCCGTGGGGACCCCGGTGAGGCGAATGGATGGGGCACGGTGCTTCTTGTGTGGAACCTGCTACGCGTTGGTTGTTTCCAGGCTCTCGACTGGCTCGGCGATCTGCACGAGGGTTGCGGGACCATGTGGCGCAGGTTCGTTGAGAAGCTTCAGTGCAGCCTCATCTTTGTACATGTTGAAATTGCCGCGCACCATCGCCCAGAATCCCTTCAGAGACCCGAATCCATCCATCACCGCCGTCGGTTCGTAGCCGCAACTGACCATGCAATTAGCGCACTTTGAGTTGCCCGAGGCCACACCGTACTCTTCCCACTTCGTTGTTTCCATCAACTCCTTGAAGGTGTCAGCGTAGCCATCCTGAAGCAGGTAGCAGGGCCGCTGCCAGCCAAAGATGTTGTAAGCGGGCGATCCCCAAGCCGTGCAATCGTAGTTGCGCTTGCCCATCAGGAACTCTAGAAATAGCGGCGACATGTTGAACTTCCAAGAGGGCTTGCGATTGGAGAGGATAGCGCGAAAGAGGCGGCGGACGCGTGCGCGGCCCATGAAACGGTTCTGGTCAGGCGCCTTGTCGTAGCTGTAGCCGGGCGAGAGGACAACTCCCTCGACTCCCATGCCCATCACTTCGTCGAAGAAGGCGCGGACGCCGTTGGGGTCGGTGCCGTCGAAGAAGGTTGCGTTGGTGGTGACGCGGAAGCCGCGGCTGACGGCCTCTTTGATGCCTTCGACCGCGATGTCGTAGCCGCCCTCTCGGCAGACAGAGAAGTCGTGATGCTCGCGCTGGCCGTCAAGATGAACTGAAAAAGTCAGGTACTTCGAGGGCTTGAACTCGGGCAGCCGGCGCTTGAGTTCGAGCGCATTGGTACAGAGGTAGACGTATTTCTTGCGGGCGACGAGGCCATTGACGATTTCGACGATCTGGGGATGCAGCAGCGGCTCGCCGCCGGGCAGCGAGACCATAGGCGCGCCACACTCTTCGACCGCGGCGAAGCACTCTTCGGGTGTGAGTTGCTTTTTGAGGATGTGCGGTGGATATTGCACCTTACCGCAGCCGGCGCAGGCCAGGTTGCAGCGGAAGAGCGGCTCAAGCATCAGAACCAGCGGATAACGCTTGTTGCCCGCGATTTTCTTCCGGAGCACATAGGTGGCAACCGTAGCCATTTGGGAGATTGGAACAGCCATCTTTGGGTTATCCTCCAGCGACCGCTAAGCGGCGCGTTCCATCGCCCGCCGGTAGCCGGTGAGAGCCATCAGCGGGAAGTATTGGCGATACATGGTGTAGGCCAGATAAAAAACTCTGGGAAAGCCTGTGCCAGTGATGATGCTCTGCTTGACGGCGCCCTCGCCTAATGATTCGTCCCAACTGCCGTCGGAGCGCTGGCGTGAGAGCAGCCAACGAATGCCCTTCGCCAGAGAGTCGGAGCGGTCGTCGCCCGCAGCCAGCAGGGCAAGGATCGCCCAGGCTGTCTGCGATGGTGTGCTCAGGCCTACGCCGCGGGTGTTTGGGTCGTCGTAACTGCCGCAGGTTTCACCCCAGCCGCCGTCGGGATTCTGCACCATGCGAATCCACTCGGCCGCCTGCTGCACCTGCGGTTCAAGATGATCAACACCGATAGCATCGAGCCCGCGCAATACAAGAAACGTGCCGTAGATGTAGTTCACGCCCCAACGGCCAAACCAGCTTCCGTCTGGCTCCTGCTCTGTGAAGATGAACTTGATGGCCTTTTGCACGCGCTTGTCGTCGCGTGTATAACCATAGGTCGCCAGCATCTCCAGCATTCTTCCCGTGATGTCGACCGTAGGGGGATCGAGCATCGCGTTGTGATCGGCAAAGGGAATGTACTGGAAGATCATCTTGGTGTTGTCTTTGTCGAAGCTGCCCCAGCCGCCGTTCCTGCATTGCATGGCGAACTCCCACGCGATGGCGCGCTCAACCACTTGATGCTGATAGCGTTCGCGGGGGTTGTTGACTTTGTTCAGGGCCAGCAGCACCTGCGCGGTATCGTCGGTGTCGGGATAGAACTCGTTGTTGAACTCGAAGTACCAGCCGCCGGGCTCGATCTTCGGCACTTTGACGGCCCAATCGCCTTTGTGGCGGACCTCTTTCGATAGAATCCAGTCGGCCGCCTTGATCATGCGCGGATCGTTCGGAGCCACGCCGGCCTCGCCGAGCGCATAGACGGCCTGCGCAGTGTCCCATACCGGCGAGACACAGGGAGTCATGCGGAAGGTCGGCTCCGGCATTACATCGCTGGCCGGCTCCTCGATACCGAGCTTTTCGAACTCATCGCGCGCGCGGATCACCTGTGGGTCGTCTTCGGAGTAACCCAGGCAGCGCAGGGCGACGATCGCGTTGAGCATGGCCGGATAAATTGCGCCGAGACCGTCGGTCATCTCCAGGCGCTCGATCAACCACTTTTCCGCGCGTTTAAGAGCCAGCTTGCGCAAGGGGCGAATATGAACCGCCTCTGCCCAGTGCATCAGCCGGTCCAGAACGATGAAGAAGTTCCGCCAGGAGACAATCGCGCTGCGGTCTCTGCGCAGGCGGAGGATCGAGTTGGCGCGGCCTCCCACGAACAACTCGTCAATTCCCTGCTCCGGAGGGATCTTCTTGAAAGGCTTTCGGGCAAACATGATTGCCAGCGGAACGAGGATCGAGCGCGACCAGGAGGAGATCTCGTAGATATTGAAGTAGAACCATTTGGGAAAGAGAACAATCTCCGGCGGAATGGCGGGCACCGCGTCGTAGTCGTATTCGCCGAGGGCGCTGAGATACATCTTGGTGAAGGTGTTGCACGCGACGACGCCACCATGCTCCAGCACCCACCTGCGGCACTTGGCCAGCCTCGGATCGTCGGCGTTGACGCCCATCAGCTTGGCCGAGGAGTAGCACTTGACGGAGAGCGAGATATTGCCCGGTCCGCCGGGATAGATGCTCCAACTGCCGTCGTCTTTCTGGTAGCGCATCATCTCGGTAAGCGCGCCCCGAAGCCGTCCTGGGTCGCCACTCTCCAGCAGCGTATGCAGAAAAATATAGTCGGCCTCAAGCATGGAGTCGGCTTCAAGTTCCCCGCACCAATATCCATCGGGATGTTGCAGCGAGAGCAGGAAGTCCCGGGCACGGACGATGACCGATTGCACATCGGCCAGGTCTGCGTCGATCCGCCCGAAGCGGGGCGCCACGGATTGCGTCTTCCCTTGCTGAATGCTCATGCGATTTGCACCGCCTTAGTTCCTTCTTAAACTGCTTGCTGGCCGGTAGCTTTCAATGCACGTTAGTGAACGGGTGGAATGCCGTAAGATCTCTGAATCCCAGAGGCAATGGTGAATCGCTGCGTCTACAGCACTGAGCCACCGGCTGAACTGATCGCTTGCACGATCTCAGGAGGCAGGCCAAAACGCACGTTCTCCGGCATCACCTCAACCTCTTCGACGCTGCTAAAGCCGTTTAGTCGCAGATAATTGACCACGTCCTCGACCAGTATCTCGGGGGCCGACGCTCCCGCTGTGACAGCAACGTTCGTGACTCCGTCGAGCCACTTGGGGTCGATGGCCTGAGAGTTATCAATCAGATAACCAATCGTTCCCAGATTGCGCGAGACCTCGACCAGCCGGTTGGAGTTGGAGCTGTTGGTTGAGCCCACCACCAGCACAAGACCTGCTTTGTGAGCCACATTGCGGACCGCAACCTGGCGGTTCTCGGTGGCGTAACAGATATCCTGGGAGTGGGGGCCGACGATGTTGGGAAATTTCAACTTGAGGGCGTGAATGATGTCTCGCGCCTCGTCGAGCGAAAGCGTGGTCTGGGTCAGGTAGGCGACGCGGTTGGGGTCAGGCACTTTGAGCGCCGCAACTTCGGCGACATTCGAAACAACTTGTGTCGCCTCGGGCGCTTCGCCGAGCGTACCCTCGATCTCGTCGTGGTCGCGATGGCCGATCAAGACCAGCGAATAGCCCTGCTTGGCAAATTTGACGGCCTCGATGTGCACCTTGGTGACCAGCGGGCAGGTGGCGTCAATCACTTTAAGGTTGCGTTCCTTGCTGATCTCCCGAACCGCGGGCGAAACGCCATGGGCCGAATAGATGACACGCTGGCCGTTTGGCACATCGTCGATCTCATGAACGAAGATCGCGCCTTTCTCTGCTAACTCGTTGACAACATAGCGATTATGAACGATCTCCCGGCGGACGTAGATGGGAGCGCCGAAGGTTTCCAATGCGATCTTGACGACATCGATCGCGCGCACCACTCCGGCGCAAAAACCGCGCGGCTTGAGCAACAACACCCTCTTCTGACTGGGGGAAGTCTCGGAGCGGAACTCGTTCGAGATGGAATCGAGCGAAGTTGTAGTCACAGCACCAGTATACCAACCCGTTGTCAGCCCTCGGGGGACGAAGGCGGGGAGACCCCGGACTTCGAGGACGAGGCCCTGTAACATGGGACAAAAGCGTCATCAGAGCCCAGGGATTGATAGAATGTGGCGGGATCAACCACTTTCAAGGAGAACTCTCTGAAATGAACACCTTTCGAAGCGGTCGACTTTGTTTTAACTTGTCAATCCGTCTTGGCGCATTCGTGTTTGGGATGGCCGCGCTGAGCGCCGGTACCTTGGGTTTCTGCGCTCCGATTCACGACGCGGCTCGCACTGGCGATTTAGAGAAAGTCAAGTCGCTGGTGAAAGAGCATCCTGAGCTGGTCTCAAGCGCCGAGGAGAGGAACGGGCAAATGCCCTTGCACATTGCAGCCTTCAATGACCGCAAAGATGTGGTGGAGTTTTTGCTGGCGAACAAAGCGGATGTGAATGCCAAGGCAAAGAACGGCTCTACTCCCTTACACCTGGCGGCGGGCAAAGGCAACAAGGAGATCGTCGAACTGCTGCTGGCCAACAACGCCGATGTCAACGCCGTCGACAATGAGGGCTGGTCGCCAGTGCACTCCGCGGTCTTCTTTAACCAGAAGGCGATTGCGGATCTACTGATCGCCAAGGGAGGGAAGGAATTGCCCGCTCCGCCAAAGCCTCCGACGCCCGCCGCTGCCGGGAAGACTGCGCCCAAGGAAACAGGCAAGGACGGCCAGTACACCTCTTACGACGACGGAACTGTATTGGACACGAAAACAAGGCTGATGTGGATGGGACGAGACAACGGCTCGGCATTGAGCTGGCCCGACGCGAAGAAGTCTGCGTCGGATTTTCGCGGCGCTGGGTATTCTGACTGGCGGTTGCCGACTCTGGCCGAGGTATCGGCTCTTTATGAAAAGGACAAGACTCGCAGGACTTTCTGTGCGCCTGCGGTCGACGATCTGGGCGCAACCGCGGATGAGGTCCATCTGACAAATTCAATTCGACTGAGTTGCACCCGTGTTTGGACCTCTCAAGAGCGCAGCGACAAGCCAGGTTCTGCGACGGTCTTCGATTTCCACTCCGGCAAGGATGCCGCGCGTCCAGAGGCCAAGGAGTTCGTAGACACCGCGAGCCGCATCCTGGTGGTGCGCGACGTGAAGTAGTTCGATGTGCTGGGAGGGTTGTCAAATCAGACAATGACGGCCGGAGCGATTGCCTCCGGGTGTCATTGTCTTTGACATTAAAATACTCAGCCGTCCCGCAAAGAAAACTCCGGGTGGACTGCAAGATCTCAAGGCTTGGGCAACCCAGGTGTCAGTGCCCGAATTCACTTGAGGTGGATCGATTTTCTGTTGTACCCTACAGGCAATCCGCCCGGTTTACAGCCCCCGATTGCGGGCTGCTGGCAGATGTCGATTCTTCCCCGTTCGTTCGAAAATTGAAAACACCGAAAATTGGAGGGACGTATGAAGATCTTTTCAACGTTGCTGCGAGTTGTGCTGTTCATCGGGGCCGTGTTGATCGTGGACTCGGCACGCGGTCAGAATCAATCGATCTTGCCTCTGCAGGTGAGCCCAGATCGCGGCTCTGTGCAAGTCACACCGGGAAGCCTGTCGATCCACGCAGTGGGGCTGGCCGGATCCAAGATTCAGGCTCCAGATACGCGGCCGGTCGCGACAAGCAAAGCGGCTTTAAGCGCTGCGGTCTCCGCTCCGAGTATCTCGGTGATACCGAGTCCCGGCTTCTACCCTGGAGACGTTACCAACCCCGGAGACGGACCCACCATCGTCGACACTGAATTCCATCCGATCTATGTCAACCGCCATCCCTCGCACTGGGGCAATGTGGGTGGGTTCCTGACCGATCTCGGAGCGAGCGATTTCATCCATGTGCTGGATCAATACGTTGGGACCACCGCAATTAACCGCTATACGCTTGGCGCCTCTTTTTCCACACAGTATCCCATTCCCGAGGATAGCCACACTCTGGTCACCGACGACATCCTGAATCTGGTTCACGCCGCGGCCGCAATCGAAGGAAATGGGTACGGCCATCTCTACCACGTCTTCCTTCCCAAGGGAGTGGACATGTGCATCCCGGCAACCGCGACGACCCCAATCCAGTGTTATTCACCCGATGTCCCTGCCAACTGGTATTTCTGTGCATTTCACGCCTCCGCGACGTTCACTGACGCGGTGGGTCACGTGGTCTTCAGTGTCGAGCCATATCAAGATGTGGACGGCTGCGCTGTTCCTCCACACGGCACCGCCAACAATCAACTGATCGACTCGACCGACAACGTGCTTGGGCATGAGACCTCTGAAGCGATCTCCGATCCGGACGGGAATGCCTGGTGGGTTCAGAACTACACGGTCGTGAACGGAAACGAGATTGCCGACTTGTGCATACGCTTTGAGGTGCTCGCGAGCGGCGCGACCTATTGGGACTACGGCAATGTGGACCTCAATGGCCACCTGTACACGATCCAGCCCTGGTATTCGAACGCGGTGCATGGGTGCACGTACACTCCGGATTGAGGCTGAGGTTGCCGGCAAGTGACGGAGATATTCGTGGCGCCCCTGGTCAGAAGATCCGCACCTGGGGCGCGACGACTCCATGCAGAATTGACATTTCGGAGATGGACCACAGGCCATCCCGCTGAGTTCAGTGTTGAGAACTTGAACCACTCGCCGACACCGTTGTAAACGGAAAGAGGCTCACATTCTGGGTTCCCAACATCAGCGCGTATTCGCCGGGTTCGAGAGGCGATTGAGGGCGAATCAGCCAGACCTGCGAATCGGGGTGGGAGACGTCGATGGGGATGAGATCGCTCTTGTTGGCATCTGCCATCTTGGAGCCACCGACAACCGGATAGACGATCATCTTGCCACCGTCGAGTTCCCTTGCCCCTTTCTTCAGATGCAACCTCACGAGCACAGGGTCTCCGGGCAGCGATATCATGTGACAGATGCATAGGATGGGCCGCACCGTCTCTATCTGGGTTGGGGCGTGTTCGCCCGTGTACTCTGCCACAACCTTGGCGGGCACCAAGCCGTACGAAAGAGACGCCGCGATTCCACGAGCGGCCCTCATTTTGGCTGGGTTCTGATTGGCAACTACAGTCCACTGCGTGCCTTGAATAAGGACACCGGCCCGATCCATCGGATAATCCGCAGTCAGTCCTGAATCGACCCCTGGAGCCTGCTGATTCTGAGCGAGAATGAAGGGCGAAACCGACGAAGCAATCAGTAGGAAGCCAATACCCAGAACAGTCCGCCGCATATCTTTCTCCCGGTGCGAGCGTCATCCCGACTGCGCTGTTAATCCGCACGAAAAAACCCGACGATAAGCGCCGGCACGGACCACGGCAACAAGGGACTCTACCTTATATTTGAACGAGATCAGGGTATCACTGCCGTTCGAGCAGATCAAGGACTGCCGCAAGAGCCAGTTGGGACTACTCTCGCACATCGCCCCAACGTTTGCTGGCTCAGTTGCGTACCTGTTTTCCTCACCTGGCCCGGAATTCCCCTATCTTCTGCCGCGCGCGTTTGCAACTAGAATTCAAGTAGCCATGGCTGAATTTACGCATTTGCATCTGCATACTGAGTATTCGCTGCTGGATGGGGCTTGCGACGTTACCAAGCTGGTTGACCGGGTAGCGGCGCTGGGACAGACCTCTGTCGCGATGACCGACCACGGGAATATCTATGGGGCAGTGCACTTCTTCGCGGCGGCCAAAGCCAAGGGAATCAAGCCGATCCTGGGCTGCGAGCTCTATATCTGCAAAAACGAAGACCACCGCGCTCCGGGCGACGGGGACGAGAACAATCACCTGCTGGTGCTGGCCACGAACGAGGATGGGTACCGGAATCTGATCCGGATTACCTCCGAGGCTTCGCTGCATGGCTTCTATCGCAAGCCTCGCGTGAGCAAGCGCTACCTGGCCGAGAACTCCAAAGGGCTGATCGGGTTTTCCGGATGCCTGAGCGGGGAGCTGTGCGAGGAGCTGACGGCGGGCAACTACGAGAAGGCGCGCGGCGTGGCACAACAGTATCAAGACATCTTCGGCAAGGGTAACTTCTATCTCGAAATTCAAGACCAGGGCCTCGAAGAGGAGAAGAAAATTCATGAGGCGCTCTTCCGGCTGGAGAAGGAACTTGACATTCCTTTGGTTGCAACCAACGACTCGCATTACCTCTGCGGGGACGACTCGCAGGCGCACGATGTAATGCTCTGCGTGCAGACTGGCGCGAAGATTCACGACAAGGAGCGCTTCCGCTTCGATTCGGATCAGTTCTTTGTCAAAAGCGCAGACGAGATGGGCGTTCTCTTCAAGGATGCGCCGGCGACGTTGACGCGGACGATGGAGATTGCCGAGCGGTGCGAGTTAAAACTGAAACCGGTCGAGAATCCCTTTCCGGAGTTTGCGGTTCCCGAGGGACACACGATCGATAGTTACTTTGAGTTAGTCTGCCGGGAGGGTTTGAAGAAGCGGCTGGAGACGGCGGTGCGTCAACTGGAGGCGCGGGGCACGCGGCGAGCCATGCCGAGCGAGTATGAGTCGCGGCTGGAATATGAGATCGGCATCATCAAGCAGATGAAGTATTCGGGATACTTCCTGATTGTGTGGGACTTCATCAAATATGCGCGGGACCATGGCATACCCGTGGGCCCAGGGCGCGGCTCGGCAACCGGTTCGCTGGTGGCATACGCTATGGAGATTACTAATATCGATCCCATGCAATGCGTGCTTCTCTTCGAGCGGTTCCTTAACCCTGAACGTGTCACAATGCCCGATATCGACGTGGACTTCTGCCAGAACCGGCGCGGCGAGGTGATCGATTATGTAACTCGGAAATATGGGCGGGAGCAGGTTGCGCAGATCATCACCTTCAACACCATGGCGGCCAAGGCATCGATCAAGGATTGCGGCCGTGCGATGGATATGCCCTACGGGGACGTGGACCGGATTGCGAAGCTGATTCCGCCGACAGTGGGCATGACGATCGATACGGCGCTGGAGAGCGTCGACGAACTGAAGAAGGCTTACACGACCGACGGCCAGATTCGCGAGCTGATCGACACGGCAAAGAAGCTGGAAGGCCTAGTGCGCGGGTCGGGGGTTCATGCCTCGGCGGTGGTGATTGCGCCGCGTCCGTTGACAGAGCTGGTGCCGCTGGCGAAGACCAAAAACGACGAAATCGTCACCGCGTACGACATGAAGTCAGTCGAGAAGATGGGCCTGCTGAAGATGGACTTTCTGGGCTTGGCCACGCTAACAGTGATCGACGATTGCCTGAAGCTGATCGAGCAGAACCGCGGAGAGAGGCTGGACATTGAGGCGATTCCGCAGGACGACGAGGAGACTTTCAAGAAGGTTTTCCACTCTGCGCTTACCTCGGGCATCTTCCAGTTTGAATCGAGCGGAATGAGGGACATTCTGCGGCGTTATAAGCCCGACAGCGTGGAAGAGCTGACGGCGCTGAATGCGCTGTATAGGCCGGGCCCAATGGACATGATCGACGACTTCATCGAGCGCAAGTGGGGGCGGCGCAAGGTGGAGTACATGCTGCCGGAGCTTGAGGAGATTCTCAAGGGCTCATTCGGAGTCATCGTTTATCAGGAACAGGTGATGCGGATCGCGAACGTGCTGGCGAGTTACTCGCTGGGAGAGGCCGACCTGCTGCGCCGAGCCATGGGAAAGAAGAATGCCGAGGCGATGGCCGAGCAGCGAGACCGCTTCATGAGCGGGGCGTCGGCGCTGGGCCATCCGAAGAACCTGGTGGGCGAAATCTTCGACCAGATGGAGAAGTTCTCAGGGTACGGATTCAATAAGTCGCATTCGGCGGCCTATGCGCTGGTGGCTTACCAGACTGCCTATTTGAAGACGCACTACCCAACGGAGTTTATGGCGGCGCTGCTGACTTCGGAGACTTCGAAACCCGAAAATGTGGTGAAGTATATTGCCGAGTGCAAGGAGATGAGTATCGGCGTGGAGCCGCCTGACGTGCAGGTTTCCGGGGCGCAATTTACTCCGCATGGCGAAGCGATACGCTTTGGATTGGCCGCGGTGAAGAACGTGGGCGGCAACGCGATCGAGTCGATCATGAGGGCGCGCGCGGAGGCGGGCGGCCGCTTCAAGAGCTTCTGGGAGTTTTGCGAGAAGGTCGACCTGCGAGTGATGAACAAGCGGGTAATCGAGTCGCTGATCAAGGCCGGGGCGGTGGACTCGCTGGGTCCGCGGGCATCACTCATGAAGGCCGTGGACAAGGCAATGGAGCGCGCGCAGAGGGCTCAGAAAGACGCTGCGCAGGGGCAGAGCGGGCTGTTTGGGCTGTTTAACGAGGCGCCGGCGCCGGGGCGTAATGTTGATGACTTGCCCAAGACAGCAGAGTGGGAAGAGAGCGAGCGGCTGGCCAATGAGAAAGAGGTGCTGGGCTTCTTTGTCTCGGGGCATCCGCTGGATAAGTATGCGGAGAAACTCCGTAACTTAGCGGGAGTGATCTCGACGGCCGATGCGCTCGAGCGCAAGCCTCCGGAAAGGCGGTGGGGCGGACAATCGGACCCGGCGGACGAAATACTCGTAGCGGGATTGATTCAGGGACTGCGCGTGCAAAAGACAAAGCGGGATCAGAAACTCTACGCGCAGGCGGCTCTCGAAGATGCAACGGGAAAGATCGAGTTAGTTTGTTTTCCGCGGGACTATGAAAGGCTCTCAGGCCAATTGAAGATCGAGGCGCCGGTGCTAGTACGCGGTGTGCTGCAAGGCGACGAGGATGCGGCACCCAAGATTGCCGTGAGTTCGATTCAATCGCTGGAAGATGTGCAGGTGAAGCTGCCGACAGGCATTCGCATTCGCATCAATCTGGAGCGGGCTTCGGAGGAGATGTTCGCCGCCCTCAAAAGCGCCGCAGAGGCTGCGCCAGGGCCGGGCAAGGTCATGATGCATTTGCAGTTGAAGAGTCAATATGAGGTGATCCTGGAACCTGAAGGAATGAGTGTAGCCGCGGATCGCGGATGGGTGGAGAGGGTAGAGGAGTTAGCAGGCCGTGGTTCCGTGCAGGCGCTGGGATAAGTGGGATTCCAGTACGGGTAACTCCTTTTGGATAAGACGATCGTGCAGTAAGTCCGGAAGTCTCAGATCTCCCGAAGAAGATCACCTGAGACTTCCGGCAGTCTGAAGAAACTCGCAGGCCTACTGAGTTGAGAAGGAATCGCCTTCCATGCCGCGGTTTCCGAGTTCTATGTCGGTCCACCCAGCACTTCCAGCGGGGTTATAGGTAGCCGTTGTTGTGCCAATCGTTCTGGCCATGAAGCAGAAGCCTTTCAGCCCCGGCTTTTTCGGATTGGCGTGCGCTTCCCAAGCCATGCCGTTGGCGGCGAGGGTGTAGGTGTAGTTGGGATCGGTCTTATTGGGGTCAAACTTCAGATGTTCGATGTGGGTTCCGCCGGGGTACGCACCCGATAGAATCTGCGCCATCGGGCAGACGTGCTGGAGAGTGAGCTGGCAGTCGTGCTCGATGGTCTCCATGGCGGAGAGAAACATGTAGGCGATGTCCTCTTCGCGCCTGAGCTTGACAGGACCGTTGGCGTCTTCGACTTCGACCTTTCCCTTGGTGGCAAAGGGACCGGTGGTGGGCAAGGCTGCGCCGGAGCTAGTCGATGGAGTCGACGAGGTTGCGGCGACTGGAGAAGACGTAACGTTGGAAGCGGCGTAGATGGCGGCAACCTCAGAGGCCTTGAGCGCGCGATTCCAGAGGGCGGCTTCCTGGATTCCTCCCTTAAAGAACCTTCCGGTAAAGACGGTACTTTCGCCAATGGAAAAGACGTTCTTCTTGCCTGCTTCGCCGCTGCCTTTGTCGTGCGCCACTGGCTTGCCATCCCAGTAGATGACCCTGGTCTGGGTTTGCGTGTCGAGGGTGGCCACGATCATGTGCCACTGATTCACCAGTGACGAAGAAGGAGGGGCGTAGCTAAGGTTGCCGCCCGATGCCGTGTAGAACTTGAGTTCATTTCCGGATTCGAATTGCAGGTCAAAATCATTGCCGTTTTCCGACTCGCCGGCGACATAGACGATGCGGCCTGTTTTACTGGGCAGTTCGGCCAGATTGACCCAGGCCATCATGCTGGCGGCCGTGCCGACTCCACCAGCCTGGGTGGTTAGAACGTAACCGGTGCGGCCATCCAGGCTGGCGAAGTAGGTAAGAGCGCCGCCGAGACGGGCACCGGGTGAATTGCTGGTTACCCCGCCCACGAACTTATACGTTGTGGCGCCGGCCAGGCTTTTTCCGCCGGTCGAGTCGAGCCTGTAATAGGCAAGCGGATGGGTGGAAACTACCGCGGCAACAAAATCGGCATCGGTGGCATGAATTGCAGGGCAATTCAAACATGCAACCGCCGTAAACACGGCGATCGCCAATCGATTCCATCTGCGATCGATGAACATTCAGGACACGCCTTTCTTTCCAGCTATCGACGGTCCGGACGACCTCCGGGACGTTACGATGCACCCTTGCCAAGAGGGGCTTGCAATAGCAAGGCCTGCACAGTCTATTGCATTGGGCAAAGGAGTTTCAATCGAAATCCGGGATTGGAATAAAGGATTCTTCGGTTTGGCGCAAGGATTCTCTCACAGGCCTCAAGAGGCTTCGTCAACCAGGGCCGTTTATGAAACTCAGGAGATCGACCATTAGGAGTATGTCAGACGAATCGGGGCGAAGACTATGCCGAACGACGATGGAGTAAGGCGCGGCAACGCTCGGCAAAGGTTGGCACCTCAGGACACTCGAAGTAGACCTGGCGGTTCAGCTCCATGAGCGTCTGCACGGCTTGCAGTTGCTCGTTCTTTGCCGAAAAGGCCAACCCCTGATGAACGAACTCGTCGGTGAGATATTCGATGGCGTGGGCAAGGATCTCGAGAGCGCGCCCGGCTTGGGGGGTGATTTTGCGGCGGCAGTTGGTGCGCACACGGCCGACCGGAGCCGCCTGAGAGCAATCTGCGATGGAGAATCCGGTAGTTGCCGACGTTGCCATCGTCTTATCCTCACTCTCTCTCCTTCGGCCCTGCCCGCAGTTTGTTCAGATGTCTGAAGTAACCTTTCCCAAAACTGAGCTGACGATTTGCCCCATGCCGCTTCGGGAACATGTGTCTATCAGGATTCAGAAACTTCTTCAATCGCCACCACTGAACCCACCAGCTTAGGAATCGGAGATGAAGCCGCGTGGTTCTCCTCCCCGCAATGACAGTATGGACTTAATTGAAGGGAGAGAATTCGATGCTGCGGAGAACTCAAAGCGGTCAATTCACCAGGGGATGGAGTGAACTGTAATTCCCTTGATCCTGGCCCCAGCCTTGACGGAACGCGGCTGGAAACCTAAGCTCAAACAAGCATCCTGCCGCAACGGGGCCGCTGGCGGCTTCGCTGAGCCGGGTGGAATTCCCCAGGGCAGTCTCCGGATAGGACAGTGATGATTCCCTACCACTGGCAATACCTCCCGCTATTGCTGCAAATTATTGCAGCGTTTGGACTTGGCGCTGTGATGGTCGCGGCCTCATGGCTCGTGGGGCGGCACAGGAATACGCCGACCAAGCTGGCCGCTTATGAATGCGGGATTGAGGCGGTGGGTGATGCCCGGCAGCGCTTCAGCGTGCGCTTCTATCTTGTGGCAGTGCTGTTTATCCTCTTCGATGTCGAGGCGGTCTTTATGATGCCCTGGGCGGTGGTCTACCGGAAGCTGCCGGCGCTGACCGGCTGCAGCAGGCTCTTCGGCTTCTGGGAGATGGTGGTTTACCTGGGGTTTGTGGGAGTGGGGCTCTACTACATCGTGCGCAAGGGCATCCTGAACTGGAGCAAGGACAAGGCGGACCTCTAGATGGTCGGAGCGTTGACGGGCACTCTCATTGGACGGGCTGCGGTTTTCGAGGGCTTGCCGGAGCATCCGGCGGTCAAGGCCATCTTGGCGTCGGACCCCGAGGCCCGCGTTGATGCCAAAGTCGACCGGGGCGAGCTGTCCTTGACGATCGCTGCCGAGCAGATTCGCGCCGCGGCGGCCGCAGTCCAGATGGCGGGCTACAACTTCCTTGAGGACGTGACCGCCGTCGACTGGTTTCCTTCCTCGCCGCGCTTCCAGGTGAGCTATCACATTGTCTCGCACACCTATAAGGAGCGTATCCGGCTGCGGGTGATGCTGGACGGCGAAGCGCCTGCGGTCGAATCGATTACCTCGATTTGGCCATCGGCCAATTTCTACGAACGCGAGGTCTTCGACCTCTTCGGAATTCGATTCGAGGGGCACCCCAACTTGCGCCGCATCATGATGCCGGACGATTGGGAGGGGCATCCTTTGCGCAAGGACTATCCGGTGGAGGGTTATCGCTGATGACCGAGACGATTGGCCGGCCCATCCTCGAAGCCCCCGTTGCCGAAGGCGCACGCGACCAGCACATGGTGCTGAATATGGGGCCGCAGCACCCGTCGATGCACGGCGTCCTGCGCCTTGTGGTCGAGATCGACGGCGAGATCGTGGTGCGGCTTTATCCGGAGATCGGCTACCTGCACACCGGGATCGAGAAGACCTGCGAGGCAAAGTTCTATCAGCAGGTCGTCCCGCTGACTGACCGGATCGACTACCTCAGCCCCATGGCCAATAATCTCTGCTATTGTCTGGCCGTCGAGAAGCTACTCGGGCTGGAGATTCCCGGGAAGGCGCAGTGGCTGCGGGTGCTGCTGGCCGAGTTGACCCGGCTGAACTCGCATCTGGTGTGGCTCGGCACCCACGCCATGGACATCGGCGCGCTGACCGTCTTTCTCTACACCTTCCGCGAGCGCGAGGAGATTCTGCGAATCCTCGAGGGCCTGTCGGGCCAGCGGATGATGACCAGCTACATTCGCATTGGCGGCCTCGCGATGGAGCCGCCGCTGGATTTTCACGACCGGGTGCAGAAGTTTATCAGAACATTTCCGGAAAAGATCGACGAATACGCGAATCTGCTGACCGGCAATCCGATCTTTAAACACCGCCTGCAGGGAGTGGGCATTCTGTCTGCGGCGGAGGCGATTGGGCTGGGCGTCACGGGACCGAATATGCGCGGATCGGGCGTGGACTTTGATCTGCGCCGCGATATGCCTTATTCCGGTTATGAAAAGTTTCAGTTCAATGTGCCGGTTGCGACCGAAGGCGATTGCTGGGCGCGGTACGAAATCAGACTGATTGAGATGCGAGAGAGCGTCAAGATCATCCAGCAGGCGCTCGATGGAGTGCCCGAAGGCCCGATCAAGGCCGACGCGCCAAAGGTCGTGCTGCCGGACCGGGAGAAGATGAAGACCCAGATGGAGGCGCTGATCCATCACTTCAAGATCGTGACGGAGGGTTTTGCGGTGCCGGCCGGCGAGGTCTATCAAGGGATCGAATCGCCGCGCGGGCAGATGGGCTACTATGTGGTTTCGGATGGTACGGCCAAGCCTTATCGCGTTCACATGCGCAATCCGTCCTTTGCCACCTTGCAGGCGCTGGAAACGATGTGCAAGGGCCGAATGCTGGCGGATGTGGTGGCTGTGGTTGGTTCGATCGATATTGTACTGGGCGAGATCGACAGATGAGGAGGCGCTGGTGATCGATTACGCAAGGCTTGCAGATATCGCAAAACTCAAAGACGTCGTGGACAAATCGGTAGTCGAAGAGCATAAGAAACTGCGAGCCGATCCCTGTACCTTCTTTCAAAGAGTGATGACCCAAGTGGTGCAGGAGATGAACAAGGCGAACTCGGAGTTGCGCAAAAGGAAGGCTCCGACCTTTGACCGGGTTCATCTGCCGGATTTCGATGAGGAGATTCTTCTAACCTACGGGACAGATTCGTTGTGTCGAGTCGGACGTGGGATCATGGGAGGAGGATGCCGGATCACGGCTGTCATCAGCGGTCCTCCCAACGGATACGAGATTTCGCGGAGGGAGTATCTCTGCAAGCAAGAGGCGGCCTGCAAGGAAGTGCTTGCCATCGACGAAACACAATCGAAGACGATCTCCCTCAGCCCGGAGGAAGTTGCAGCAGACATTATCGCTAGCGTTCTGGTTGGCAAGTTCAAGTAACTTCATTTGGGCGGAGATGCGGACCTGGGAGTCGATGCAATGGGCGATGAGACGATGACTGTGTTTTCTCCCAAGCTGGCGGCGCGCTTTGATGCGCTGGTCCTCAAGTACCCGCTTCGACGCTCGGCGCTGGTCCCGATGCTTCTCTATGCGCAGGACGAAATTGGCTACTTGTCTGACGCCGTGATTGCCGAGGTTGCAGCACGGATCGGCATCACCGAGTTAGATGTTCGCAATGTGGCGAGTTACTATTCGATGCTGCGATTCAAGCCAATTGGCACCTACAACGTGCAGGTCTGCACTAACATCAGTTGCATGTTGCGCGGGGGCTACGAGCTATACGAGCGATTTCAGCAAGAGTTAGGTGTCGGAGAAAGGGGAGTTACCGCCGATGGGCTGTTTTCGCTCGAAGAGGTCGAGTGCATCGGAGCCTGCTGCTGGGCGCCGGCGATCCAGGTGAACTACGAGTTCCATGAAGAGTTGAGTCCCAATCACGTTCCCGGCATATTGGCAGGTTATCGAGGGCGGGCTCAGTCAGAGGGGACGAAACCCCATGCCTAGGCTCGTCTCGCATCCCGATGAGGTAAAGATCGTCACCCGGCGCTTTGGCATGGGCGCGGCCAAGATCGAGCGCTATCTCGAACTGGGCGGCTATGCCGCTGCAAAGCAGTGTCTGGAGCAGGGTGCGGACTGGATCGTCAATGAGATGAAGGCCAGCGGACTGCGCGGGCGCGGCGGCGCGGGCTTTCCGACAGGACTGAAGTGGTCGTTCGTTCCCAAGCAGAGCGCGAAACCGAAGTATGTTCTGGTGAATGGCGACGAGAGTGAGCCTGGAACGTGCAAGGATCATCTTATATTTCTCCATGATCCTCACGCGGTAATCGAAGGCACGATCATCGCGGGGCTGGCCATCGGCGCAAAGTTGGGCTTCATCTATCTGCGCGGCGAGTACCGATACCTGCTCGAAATCATGGAGAAGGCCGTGGCTGATGCCTACGCCAAGGGATTTCTCGGTAAGAAGATCTTCGGCAGCGATACCGAATTCCAAATCATTACTCAGACCGGCGCGGGCGCTTACGAAGTTGGCGAAGAGTCGGCGTTGATGGAATCGCTCGAAGGCAAGCGTGGCGTGCCGAGGATCAAGCCGCCCTTCCCGGCTGTCGTCGGTCTTTATGGCGGGCCGACGGTGATCAATAATGCTGAGACCGTCGCGACCGTTCCGCACGTCTTTGAAATGGGCGCGGCGGCTTATGCGGCGGTGGGCTCGGTGCGCAACGGCGGGACGCGATTGTTTGGGATCAGCGGCCACGTCGAGCGGCCCGGAGTGTACGAACTGCCGATGGGCTATAACCTCAAAAAGATGATCTATGAGGTTGCGGGCGGGGTGCGAGGCGGGCGCGGACTGAAGGCCGTCGTTCCTGGCGGCTCTTCTACGCCGGTTTTGCTGCCCGAAGAGATCGACATCGGCATGGACTTCGACCAGGTTGGCAAGGCTGGTTCGATGCTGGGCTCGGGCGGCGTGGTGGTCATCGACGACCAGACCTGTATCGTCGAGTTTGCGCTGCGGACGATCAGCTTTTATCAACATGAAAGCTGCGGCTGGTGCATTCCCTGCCGCGAAGGCACGGACTGGCTGAAGAAGTCGCTGACGCGCTTTCATGCCGGTTTCGGCGAGGCCAAAGACATCGATAACATGCAGTACCTGGCCGAGAACATGATGGGGCGAACGTTTTGTCCGCTGGGCGATGCGGCGGCGATGCCCACGCTTGGATTTGTGAAGAAGTTTCGCAAGGAGTTTGAGGAGCATTTGAACGGCAAGCCTTGCCCGTTTGCGAAGCATGTGGATCTGGCGGTGGTTTAGGTGAGAAAGTGAAGCCGCAGGACCTTGTACACATTCTTGAAGCCGATGGTTGGTTTAGCACGGGACAGACAGGAAGTCACCGGCATTTTCGGCATCCGGTTAAGCCTGGCTTGCTAATAGTCCCGATGCACACTGGAAAGGAAATTGGAAAGGGGTTGCTTCACAGCATCCTCAAGAGAGCAGGACTCAAATGAAACGCGAATATCTGGTCGTTTACGAAAAAGGCGCAAACAATTGGAGCGCATTCTCCCCAGACCTGCCCGGATGCGGCTCGCTCGGCGATGCTCTCGAAGACACGCGTGAAAATATGCGCGAGGCGGTGGAGCAATATCTTCGAGATACCGCCAAGGCCGGGGAACCCATGCCTGATGCAGTCGCGACGAGCGTCAATTTTGATGAATTTGATCCGGATCACTCGGCAAAACAGTATTTTGTGGAGTGGCTTTCAGTTTCGCTTCCTGAGTCCCCTTCCTACAGAGAGTCGTCACAGGCAGCTTAGAAGAAAATGGCAGACGTAACCTTCATGGTCGATGGGAAGAAGCTGACGGCCCCCGCGGGGACGCTGCTGATCGACGCTTGCCGCAAGGCGGGCATCGAGATTCCTGCGTTCTGCTACTACCCCGGCCTGAGCTTGCAAGCCGCCTGCCGCATGTGCGTTGTGCGCCAGGAGAAGGTGCCCAAACTGCAAACGGCCTGCACGACGCAAGTCGCCGAGGGACAGGTCTTCATCACCGAGTCGGACGAAATTGCACAGGCACGCAAAGCTACGATCGAGTTGCTGCTAGGCAACCATCCGCTGGACTGCCCGGTCTGTGATGCGGGCGGCGAGTGCGAACTGCAAGACATGACCTTCAAGTACGGCGCGGGCGAGAGCCTCTACGCCGAGGCCAAGCAACATAGAGAAGAACAGCAGTGGTCGCCGGCTGTTTTCTTTGACCGGCCGCGCTGTATTCTCTGTTACCGCTGCATTCGTATGTGCGGCGAGGGCATGGATGTGTGGGCTCTGGGCGTGCAGAATCGCGGCGTGCATTCGACGATTGCGCCGAACGGGGGCGATCATCTGGACTGCGAACAGTGCGGCATGTGCATCGACGTGTGCCCGGTCGGTGCGCTGACCTCGGGCAGCTACCGCTACAAGACCAGGCCGTGGGAGATGAACCATGTGGCGACGGTCTGTACGCATTGTGCCGACGGCTGCAAGGTGACGCTGGGCGTGCGGCAGACGAACGACGGTTCGGAGATCGTGCGCGCCGACAATCGAGACAAGAGCGGCATCAACGGCGACTTTCTCTGCGCCAAAGGGCGGTTTGGATTTGATTTTGTCGATAGTGCGGAGCGGCTGACCAAGCCCCTGGTGCGCAACGCCGAGGGCAAGCTGGAGCCGGCCACATGGGATCGTGCGCTGCGACTGGCGGCAGGAATCTTCAAAGAGATGCGCGAGACGCGCGGCGGTGCGGCAATCGGCGTCATCGGCTCCAGCCAGGGCACCAACGAAGAGAATTACCTATTGCAGAAGTTTGCCCGAACGGTGCTCAAGACCAACAACATCGACCACGAGCGTACGGCCGATTACGCGGCCTTTGCGCAGGCCTTGGCCGGGAACAAAGACAAGGCTGCCAGTCTGCGCGAGATGGCGACTGCGCCGGCAATTCTGCTGATCGGTGGCAATCCTACCGAGGAGCATCCGCTGCTGGCGTGGAATCTGCGCACCAATGTGCGGCTGAATCGCGGCCGGCTCTACGTCGCCAATGCAAAGACCATCAAGCTTGAGCGGCAGGCCAAGGCAACGCTGCGGTTGCCTGCGGACGGTTACTCTGCGCTAGCTGCTTATCTCAACGGGAATGACGCGGCAATTGGCGATACGGCCTTCCGGGAGGCTGTGCTTGCCGAGGAATCGCTGGTTGTCATCTTCGGCGCGGAGTTCACCGGCGCGAAAGTGACAGAATTGATAGCATGGGGGCTGAAGCACCCAAATGTGCGCTTCGCTTATTTGAGTGACTACGCTAACTCGCGGGGCGCGACAGATATGGGGCTGCTGCCGGATCTGCTGCCGGGCTATCTGCCGGTTTCGGCTCCAGGCGCGTTTGAAACCGAATATCCCGGCATGCCAGCCTCGGCGGGCAAATCACTCCGCGAGATCTTCGATGCAGCGGCGAAGAAGGAGTTAGGCGCGCTGCTGGTGGTGGGCGCGGACCCGGTTGCGAAGCTGGATGTTGATGCAGCAACGTTGAAGAATACCTTCGTCATCGTGCAGGACATCTTCCTCACTAAGAGTGCGGCGCTCGCCGACGTTGTGTTTCCATCTGCGAGCCTCTATGAGAAGACTGGTACGGTGACCAACGCCTACGGGGATGTGCAACTGGTGAAGAAGGCCGCCGACCGCGCCGGAGTGAAGCCGGATTTCGAAATTCTTGTGCGGCTGGCCGGGGCGATGGGCGTCGATGTGAAGACACTGGTTCCCTATGGAACTGGTGGCGTAACAGCCGATCTCGGGCAGTCGCGCGGCGTGCAGGCCGGCGAGGCAGATCGCCATGCTGTGTGGCTGGCGGCAAATGGGTTGGAGCCGAAGCTGAGCCCCTTGGACCCGCTGGCGGCGCTCGACGAGATCGCCCGGTTGGTTCCGGGTTATACGCTGGATCGTGTGAATCTCTTCGGGGGCAACGATGTGCCGACGGAGCCGGGCTTTGTGCCAGTGACGGCGCTGACTGCTGCTGTTTCGAACGGGCATGGACCGGTCGTAGCCAATCACAATGGGCTGTTCGCTTCGGGAACGCTGGGTGAGCATAGCCCGGCGCTCAAGGAACTGAAATCGCACCAGACGCGCTATGGTGGGTTAAAGGTGTTGTGAAGATAAGAGGCTAAAGGCACGTGACGATTTTGCAGTTTTTGCTGTGGAGCTTGCTCAAGGTGGCCGTGGTAACGGTGGTGATGTTGCTCGCCGTCGCCTACACCGTGCTGCTCGAACGCAAGCTCGTCGGCCGTATTCAAAACCGCTGGGGACCAAGCCGCGTGGGCCCCTTCGGCCTTTTGCAACCGCTCGTCGACGGTGCAAAGTCGTTTCTCAAAGAGGACATCATCCCGACCGGCGTCTACCGGCCCCTCTATCTGCTCGCGCCGATCATCGCACTGGGCTGCGCGCTGATCTCCATTGCCGTTGTACCCTTCGGCGAGACCAATGTCGGGCCGGGCGGGCTGGTAAAGTCCGGCGAGTTGAACTTCTTTCAGATCTCCGATGTGAATATCGGCCTGCTGGTGATCCTTGGCGTCACTTCGATTAGTGTCTACGGCATCGCGCTGGCGGGCTGGTCATCGAACAGCAAGTATTCCCTACTAGGGGCGTTGCGCTCTTCGGCACAGATGGTCAGCTACGAACTGGCGTTGGGTCTTTCGCTGGTTGGCGTGGTGTTGCGTGCCGGTTCGCTCAATCTGCGCGTGATCGTCGAGCAGCAAGCTGCCAACGGCATCGGCTCATGGAACCTCTTCGGCGGAATGCAGTTCGTGGCCTTCTTTATCTACCTGATGGCGGCTTATGCTGAGACCAACCGCTCGCCCTTTGACTTGCCCGAGGCTGAGAGCGAACTGACCGGCGGCTATCACACCGAGTATAGTTCGATGAAATTCGCCATGTTCTTCATGGCTGAATATGCCAACATGATAACGGTGGGTTGCGTGGCCACTCTGCTGTTTCTGGGCGGCTGGACCAGCCCGCTCGGCGACCTGATTCCGCCGCCGCAAAACATCCTTGTTCATGCGCTGTTTCCTATTTTCTGGTTTGTGCTCAAGGTGTTTGCATTTCTCTTTTTGTATGTCTGGGTGCGGGGAACGCTGCCGCGCTTCCGTTATGACCAGTTAATGAACTTTGGCTGGCGCTGGCTGATGCCGGTGGCCATCCTGAACATAGTGGCGACGAGCCTTTGGCTGGCAACCGTCAAAAACTAATCGGGCTTGCCCGGAGCTTGCGATGCACCTGATTTTGTTTATCGTGTTTGCCGGATTCTGCCTGGCGGGAGCGATCAATCTGCTTCTCCAGAGCCATCCCATCAACAGCGCTTTGTCGCTGATTGTTGTGATGACTTCGCTGGCTGTGCTTTACCTGATGCTGGGTGCGGAGTTTTTGGCGGCGGCGCAGGTGATCGTCTACGCCGGGGCGATCATGGTCTTGTTCACTTTTGTAGTGATGCTGTTGAACGCCGGGCGCGAAGATCGCACACTGGGCAGCAGAGCGGCGTGCAGACTGGGCTTTCCCGCGGTGGCCGCTATCCTGGCTGTGATGGCAACGGCGATCCTTCATGCACGGGGGTTGGGGGTTGCGAGGCTGAGCGAGGGCATTACTACCACTGAGGAGCTGAGCGCAGTGCTCTTTACCCGGCTGCTGCTGCCCTTCGAAGTAACCTCGGTGCTGATTCTCATCGCGATTCTTGGCGCGGTTGCGCTGGCCAGTCGAGGCAGCGGCGATCAGGAAAGGACGGGCGACAAATGAGCGCATTCCTCACACAAGAAGTCCCACTCAGCTGGTATCTCTTATTGAGCGCTGCGCTGTTTTCGCTGGGCGTGGTGGGCTTTCTCATCAAGCGCAACCTGATTACCGTTTTCATGTCGATTGAGCTGATGCTCAACGGGGTGAATCTCTCGTTTGTGACCTTCGCGCATCAGTGGCACGCGGTGAAGGGACAGATCTTCGTCTTCTTTGTGATGATGGTGGCCGCGGCGGAGGCCGCGGTGGGGCTGGCCATCATTATTGCCGTTTTCCGCGCGCGCGCAACCCTGGCCGTCGACCGTATCGACTTGATGAAACTATGAGTGCAAGCTTCAATCATCTCTGGCTGATTCCGCTGCTGCCATTCGCAGGATTCCTGATCAATGGAATCCTCGGTCGCGGGCTGCCCAAGTGGCTTGTCACTACGGTTGCGCTGCTATCGCCGCTGGCGGCATTCGGCCTAGTCGCGAATGCGGCTCTGGGCTTCTTTGGAGTCATTCCAGCGGCAAATCCGCTTACTTTCACAGAAATCTGTCCGCTTGCCTGGATCAACATACCCGCATTGCACGTGGACTTCAGCTTCGTCCTCGACCAACTTTCGCTCGTGATGCTGCTCATCGTCACCGGCGTCGGATTCCTGATTCACGTCTACTCGGTCGGCTACATGGGCGACGACGAGGGCTATGCGCGGTACTTCAGCTATCTGAATCTCTTCCTGTTTTTCATGACGGTGCTGGTACTGGCCGGCAATGCGCTGCTGATGTTCGTGGGCTGGGAGGGCGTCGGCCTCGCGTCGTACCTGTTGATCGGCTTCTACTTCAACAAGAATTCGGCGGCGGATGCAGGCAAGAAGGCCTTCATCGTCAACCGCATCGGCGACTTCGGCTTTTTGATCGCGATGTTCCTACTGGTGGCCAACTTCGGGACACTGACTTTCGCGGAGATCGCGACGAAGCTCGGCATGGACCCTGGATGGCAGGGCGGTGTTGTGACGGTGATTGCGCTCTGCCTGATGCTGGGCGCGGCGGGCAAGAGCGCGCAGCTTCCGCTCTATATCTGGCTGCCGGACGCGATGGAGGGCCCAACGCCGGTCTCCGCGCTGATTCACGCGGCAACGATGGTCACAGCGGGCGTCTATATGGTCGCGCGAACGCATGTGATCTTTGACCACTCGCCCTTCGCGCTGAGCGTGGTTGCGATCGTCGGCGCGGCAACGGCGATCTTTGCGGCGACGATTGCACTCGTTCAAAACGACATCAAGCGCGTGCTGGCCTATTCGACGATCTCGCAGCTCGGCTATATGTTCCTGGGTTGCGGCGTGGCGGCTTACTCGGCGGCGATCTTTCACCTGATGACGCACGCCTTCTTCAAGGCGCTGCTCTTCCTTGCGGCGGGCTCGGTGATTCACTCGCTCGGCGGCGAACAGGATCTGCGCAAGATGGGCGGCTTGTGGAAGAAGCTGCCGTTTACGTTTGCAGTAACAACAGTTGGCGTTCTGGCGATCACGGGTATTCCGCCCTTCGCGGGATTCTTCTCAAAGGACGCGATTCTCTATGCAGCCTTTTTGCAGGGGCCGAACGGCAGGGTGCTCTATTACGTCGGGCTGTTTACGGCGCTGCTGACTTCGTTTTATATGTTCCGGCTCTGGTATCTTGCCTTCTGGGGCAGCTCGCGCAGCGAAGATCTTCACCCGCATGAGAGTCCGTGGTCGATGCGCGTGCCGCTCGTGATTCTGGCGTTGCTCTCAATCTGTGGCGGCTGGGTCGGGATCGATCGCGCAGTCGGCTGGATCAACATGGAGCGCTTCAGTGGATTTCTTGCTCCGGTGGTCGGAGCGCAAGCCGTGGCGGGGAGCAGCGAGGAAATCGAATTGGCTCTGAGCAGTCTGGCCGTTGGTCTTGCGCTGCTGGGTTGGCTGGGCGCCCATTTGCTCTATGGCGAAGAGTCCACCTTCCCGGCACGCATGGCGAATGCTTTCTCAGGCGGCTACAAGCTGCTGGTTAACAAGTATTTTGTAGACGAGTTCTATGGCGCGACTGTAGTCAAGCCGTTGCTCGGCTTTTCCAAATACATTTTGGGCTGGGTTGTGGATGTTGGCATTCTGGGCGGAGTCGCATGGCTGCTTGGCGGCATTGCGATGTTAACGGGCGCGATCTTGCAGCGCTGGCAATCGGGCAATCTGCGCTCGTATGCGGCATGGCTGGCCGCGGGCGCGGCGGTTGTGTTGATCTTCATGCTGGCAAGTTTTCCGATCATCCACCATATGTACATCCTGCGATGGGGTCATTGAGAGAATGAACGAAATCAACAACTCGATTCTCACGTTGATCCTGCTGGTTCCGCTGGCTGGGGCGGCGCTGGTGATGCTCGTGCCCGACCGTTGGAAGCTGCCCAACTGGATTGCGCTGCTTGTCTCGCTGGCCACATTCGGCCTGACGCTGCATCTGCCGGCGCATTTTAATGGAGGACTGAGCGGCTTTCAGTTTGAGGCAAGACTACAGTGGCTTGAGACTCCAAAGATCTTCTACCACGTGGGCATCGATGGTCTGAGCCTCTGGCTGGTCGTGCTAACTGGGTTGCTCGCGCCAGTAGGCGTCGTCGCCAGTTGGAACGTAATTCAGTCGCGACGCAAGCTCTTCTACGCGCTCTTCCTCGTGCAGCAGACGGCGATCCTTGGCGTCTTTGTTTCGCTGGACCTGATTCTCTATTACGGGTTCTGGGAGCTGTCGCTGGTGCCGATGGCGATCCTCATCGCGATGTACGGGCGCAAGGACGGACCGAAGGCCGCGCTCAAGTTCTTCCTCTTCACCTTCATTCCATCCGCGCCGCTGCTGGTGGCTATTCTGTGGCTCTATGCGCGGACGGGCACCTTCGACTTCGCGACTTTGCAGCTCTTGATTGCACACGGAAATCTGCCTGGCTATCCGATGTGGTGGGTGGCAATGGCGTTCCTCTTCGCCTTTGCTGTCAAGGTCCCGATCTTCCCGCTGCACGGCTGGCTCGGGGATACTTTCAGCGAGGCGCCCGTAGCCCTCGCCATGGTCGTGGCGGGCAAGCTGGGCCTCTACTCGATGCTGCGCTTTCATATCGGGCTCTTCCCCAACGAGTCGCGGATTGTGGCGCCCGTGCTGGTCGGCCTGGCAGTAGTGGGCGTTCTTTATGGGGCATGTCTCGCTTTGGTGCAGCGCGACTTCTGGCGGCTGATGGCCTTTGCGGCGCTGAGCCATCTAAGCCTGATTACCCTGGGGATCTACGGTCTGACACTGACTGGTTGGGAAGGCGCGGTTTACCAGATTCTCAACCACGGCGTGGTGGATGGTGCGCTCTTTCTGCTGCTGGGTGTGCTTTATGACCGCTACCGCACGAGCGAGATCGACGCCTATGGAGGGATGGCTGCAAAGCTGCCGCGCACGGCGACGTTCTTTGTCTTCGCCACGCTGGCAATGATCGGGCTGCCGATGCTCGGCGGCTTTGTGGGCGAGTTCGTGATTCTGCTCGGCACTTTTACCGGCGTCAGCAAGGGCTGGGCGATCACGGCTTTATTCGGCGTGATTCTGAGCGCGGCCTACATGCTTTGGCTGGTGCAGCGGCTCTTCTATGGGCCGGAGAGCAAGCTCGCCGCATCGACGCCGCCGGAGGATCTGCGCTTCGGTCAGATGGCTGTGCTGTGGCCGCTGGCCGTGCTGATGCTGGCGATGGGCCTTGCACCAATGGGGTGGCTGCCAACGATTGAACAGGGCGTCAGCGCCCTGTCGCACCCGATGCGGATCGTCGACTCTCATTTCGTAGCTGAGGGAGGCCAGCGGTGAATCCTGTTCCCGAGATCTTCCGCATCCTTCCCGAAGTCGTCCTCACGCTGACCGGCGTGCTGGTGATGCTGATCGACGCGACAATTCCCCCTCATTGGTCGCGCCGGTGGCTGGGCGGAGTGGGCGCTATTGGAGCCACGCTCGCATTGTGGGCTAGCCTCTTGCAGCTTTCGATACCCGAGGGGACAGGCTTCTCGGGCACCGTTGAGACCAGCGCCTTCACCGTCTTCTTCCATGTGCTGATCTGCGGCATCGTGCTGGTGGCTCTGCTGCTCTCGCTCGACACGCTGCCAGTGGATAGCCATCACCAGGGAGAATTCTATGCGCTGATCGTCTTTGGCGCGGTGGGCATGTGCCTGCTGACCGGAGCGGTCGAGTTGCTGGTGGTCTTCATCGCGCTGGAAATATCATCGATCGCCACCTACATTCTTGCCGGCTATCGCAAGGAGACGGGGCGCGGGCCTGAAGCGGCAATCAAGTATTTTCTGCTTGGCTCTTTTGCCACCGCCTTCCTTTTATACGGTATTGCATTGATCTTCGGCGCGACAGGCACGACGCAGGTCTACGAGATTGCCCGGTTGGCGCCTCTGGCGGAGAATCATTCCTTCATCCTGGCGGGGCTGGGGTTGATGCTGGTGGGAATCCTCTTCAAGGTTTCCGCCGCGCCGTTCCATGTCTGGACGCCAGATGTCTACGAGGGCGCGCCTTCGCCGGTCGTTGCGTTGATGTCCACCGCGCCCAAGGCGGCGGCCTTTGCGCTGCTGCTGCGCGTGGTTTACGAGATGCTTCCGGCGCTTCGGCCTGTTTGGGAGCCGCTGCTCTGGGTGGTCGCCGTGCTTTCCATGACGGTTGGGAATCTGGCCGCGCTGCGCCAGCAGAACGTGAAGCGCATGCTGGCCTACTCCTCGATCGCTCACGCCGGCTACCTGCTGGCAGCCTTTGCGGGACTGGGCAATGACGGAATCGCCGCGGCCAGCTTCTACATCGCGGCCTATGCCGCCATGAACGTGGGCATCTTTGCCGTGATCACGCTGGCTAGCGGATATGACGAGAAGCTTCCGCTGATCGACGATTTTCGCGGACTCGTCTACCGCTCGCCTTTGCTTGGCGGCCTGCTGATTTTCTTTCTCGCATCGTTGGTCGGCATTCCCTTCACCGGCGGATTCTTTGGCAAGCTGGTTTCATTTTCAGCGGCGATTGGCGGCGGAGCACTTTGGCTGGCGATCATCGGCCTGCTGAACTCGGGATTGGCCGCGGCATATTATCTGCGCCTAGCGCTCGTTGCCGCGCAACGCCCCGCCGACGAGCATGCCGATGTACGAGCACCGCGCGTGGGCTTTGCTGTGGGCGCAGCCCTGCTGCTGGCGGTTGCGGCAACGCTGGTTCTCGGCATCGTTCCCGGCGATACGCTGCGGTGGGCCCAGGCTGGCGCGCACACATTGCAGGCTCCCGCTGCCGAAAGCAATTCAACGGGAGAAGCCGCTCTCCCAACAACGCAGCCGTAGTTGTTCACGCGCCTTGTCAGATCGAAGCCAGCAGAAAACTCCTCAATAGGTCGGTTCCAGCGCTGAACCGGCGGGAACTGTTTTGCGCCTTGGAGTTCGCGACAGTTTCTCGTCAATTAGGCTCCGATAGTATTCCGCGGTGCGGCCAAGAACATGCTCGTCTACATAGTGCTCGAGAACCCAGGCTCGCGCGGCCCAGCCCATGCGCCGGTTTCGTCTATGGTCGTTCAGCAGTCGAAGCACGGATACAAAGATGGCGATCGGATAACCCGGTGGAATTAACAGCCCGGTCACCTCAGGCACAACAGCGTCTCGAGAGCCTGTGGAGAGCGTCGTCACGACAGGTATCCCCGTGGCTGCGGCCTCCAGCACGACGTTGGGAAAGCCCTCCCGCCAGGTCGGCAGAACCATGACATCCATGACGCGATAATAGGGCGCGGTATCCGCGACGTAGCCGGTCATGTGAATGCGCGGATGGCTCTTGATGCGGGAGCGAGTCGCGGCATCGAGCGCGTCCTCGGCGGCATCGAACCAGCCCACCATCAATAAATGCGAACGAGGCCTTGCGGCCAGGATTGCGTCGAAGGCCTCCACCAGCTCCGGCACTCCCTTGTCGCGGGTCAGCCGGCCCACAAATCCCACCACATCGGCATCGCGCGGAATCCCGAGCCGTTGGCGAAGCCTGTCGGGTCCAGGGTGGAATCGGTCAACATCGACCCCGTTGCTGCTGCCGCCGCCAAGGAGGCGAAGCTTGCTGTCTGACGCAACCCCCATTACGAGCGCTTGAGCCCGCAGGCTGTCACTATTGCAAAGCACTGTGTGTGAGCAGGCGGAGGCGATCCATTCGGCGGCGAGCAGGATGCGGCGCTTGATTCCGGCGCACGTCTCCAATTTGAGGCCGCGGAGAAAGTAAACCCTGGCCGGCACACCGCAAAGCACGGCGGCGATCGAGCCAAGCAACCCGGCCTTGGGCGTGCTGAACTCCGTCATCTCCGGCTTAAGCCGCCAAAGCAGCCGGCACAGACGCAGCAATGCGAGAAGGTCGGCAAAAGGCGCGATCTCGCGCCGCATCGGAATCGCGACAGATTCGACGCCCTCCTGAACTGCCGTGGCGGATAGCAGTTCGCCGGGGCTTGATACTAACGTTACTCGGAAGCCGCTCTCGCGCAGCGTGCGGAGACGGCCACGAAGAACCACGCAGGTTTGCGCGCTAGTGATGCCCACGACAATGTGCGGGCTCTGTGAAGGGCGGCGCTTAAGAGTGAGTCGCCTGGCCCAAGATGAAACGAAGTTGAGTATCCCCAAACGTGCAGACAGGAATCCCGCATCTGCAGTCTTTCCGCAGTTGTTGAACACGAGCCCCTCCCCAAAGGACCGGCGCGTCCCGATATGACACCGGAATCGGTAACGCCTGTGGAAAGGTGCTCAATGGCTCCGAGAGTTCATGCTTACCAGACGTTCGACTGGGCCCCACGCCCTGGAACATCGACTCTCGTTCCCCGACTTAGCCGCTCCCCGTGACAACGCAGATGAAATCGCGATGCTTGAATTGGTGTTGGAGATAAGTGAAATGCAGTTCCGTCAGGAAACATTACGCGCACTCAATGTGTCAAGAGGAACTTTTGCACAGGATAACTAGACAACAATCGTCTATAACCATCTTTGAGTTAACAGGTCTGAATACGCTCAGCGAGATTCTCTAAGGATTCACACATGCCCGCGAACCGACGGCCAAGAGTGCTTCTGCTAATCCCGCATCTTGGCGGCGGCGGAGCAGAACGAGTGATGGAACTGCTGGCGCGTGGGCTGAGTGCGGAGAAATACGAGTTGCACCTGGGATTGGTGACGCAAGCAGAAATCGAGGCACAGAGGCATTTTTCTTGCGTTTGCGTGCACTGCCTGGGCGCAGCCAGAGTGCGCAGCGGAGCTTTTCGCCTGCTCACTATGATTCGCCGGCTCAAGCCGGATCTCGTTCTCTCGGGGATGTTTCATTTGAACTTTCTGGTGCTTCTACTGCGGCCTCTGTTTCCGCGAAAGACGCGGGTCCTGGTACGCCAGAATGGAACTGTTTCCACGGCATTGGCCGATGGTTGGCAGCCCTGGTACACCCGTCTGCTTTATCGTTTCCTGTACCGCAATGCGGACTTGGTGATCTGCCAAACGCGATCGATGGCCGAAGATCTCTCTACCGAACTTGGGTTGAGTGAGACGAGGATCGCGGTGCTGGCCAATCCAGTGGATATGGACGAGATTCGCAGCTTCAGAGACGCGAGCGACTCTCTAAGAGCCGGTGGCGGACAGCATCTGCTGGCAGTAGGGCGTCTTTCGCGCGAAAAGGGCTTCGATCTGCTGTTGCAGTCGTTGGCTTTGGCTCGACGACAGTTTCCCGATGCAAGCCTCACAATTGCCGGGACCGGACCGGAAGAGGCCGCGCTCAAAGCCGAGTGTCACGCCCTCGGTCTGGACTCGGCTGTGAACTTTGCAGGACAGATCGCACAGCCATGGAGATGTTTTTCAGATGCAACGCTCTTTGTGCTTTCGTCGAGGCATGAGGGACTGCCCAACGCACTGTTGGAATCGGCCGCCGGAGGATTGCCGATTGTGGCATTGCCCTCATCGGGAGGCATCGTGGATCTGCTGCGAGGCCAACCTGGAGTGTGGCTCGCAAACGAGATCTCCGCCGAAGCGCTGGCTGCTTCCCTGCTCTCGGCTCTTCAAAGCCTGCGGCCGGGCGAACGCTTTACTCACACCTTTGTCGATGAGTTCCGGATGGGACACGTGATCGGAACCTATGAAGCACTGATTGATCGGACTCTAAAAGAAGAGCGGGGGTGACCCCAGTTGCCGATCCAGGCTGGTGCTGAATCCGGGTGAGTTTGGAGGAGCGTTCGTTTCAGATCTCCGCGTTATAGTCCGCTACCGGTTCTGCCACCGGCGTGCGGCTGAGGCGCTGCCGGGAGAGTGGAGCCGCCATCGCCCAGTAAAAGACCGGCCCGAGCAGCGCCACAGTCGCAGCCAGCAGCAGCGCGGAGATGGAGCCGATCTGCTCTCCCCGCGCGGCATAGAGTGCATAGACAATCAGCACCAAAGGTCCTACACCCAACGCACAAGCGACAGCAAGATTTCCGGCTCTGAATGGCCGATTGAGTCCCGGCTCGCGGATGCGCAACACCACAAGCGCAACAAACTCCAACATCAGACTTGAGCCATATAGCACGAGATCGATCGAGATCAGCCGCTCGAAGGGCAGGCTCAGCGCCGCAGCCCACGCCGTTCCGCAGAGCAGCACGCTCACCCAAGGCACCCGATGACGATTGCATCGGGCAAGAATCTTGGGCAGCATTCCATCCTCGGCCATTGCCATCGGCACGCGCGTGTAGCTCAATACGAGCGCATTAAACATGCCCAGGCCGTTCAATGCGCCGCCTGCAATCACCGCCAGCCCGAGTAGCGGCCCGCCCAGCACCACCGCTACATCGACCCAATCTCCGGTGGAGAAGCTTACGGCCGAGATGCCCGCCGCAGCCATCGCGCCGAGCGGAATCAGGTAGCCGACGGCCACCAGAATCGTCGCCAAGACCATGGCGCGCGGATAATTGCGCTGCGGATTCTCCACTTCGTCGGCTACAGTGGCGGCGTTGTCCCAACCCATATAGTTCCACATGGCCACTTGAATGGCGATAGCGATCCCGCCTTGCGTGTGCGCCTGGGTCCACTGCACAACCGGATGGAATGCATGCCAGTGCCAGAAACCAAGCGCCGCCAGCACGGCAAAGGGCGAGAGCAGCAACACAAAAAGCACCATGGAGCCGTTGCCCACCGAAGGAGCACCGAGCAGATTCCAGACTGCGCAGACCACAATCACCAGCATCGCCCATCCGAGGCGTCCCCAGCCGGCGGTGAGCGTGGGATCAAGTTTGCCGAGGTAGCTTACAAAGAGCGCCGGATAGATGGCCATATCGAAGATGCTGGCCGACAACGAGAGCCAGCCCTCCTGAAAGCCCCAGAAAGGCCCCATCGCGCGCCGCACCCAGACGTAGAAGCCGCCATCAGCTGGAATCGCGCTGGCCAGTTCGCCCACCATCAGCGCCGTCGGCAAGCTCCAAATAAACGGCAACACAAGGAGGATGAGAATAGCGAAACCGTAGCCCGCGCCGCCGAGAATGTCCTCAATGCCGTAGGGGCCGCCAGAGACCATGAAGTAGGTCGCGGCAACCAGAGGAAGAAGCAGCATCTTCCCCCGCAATCCGCTGCGGAAGATCGCCCATCGAGGCGCGTACGGCGGACCGGACTGGAGAGCAGAAGACATCAAACTAAATCTAACAACAATTGCTCCCTCAGAACGCAAATCAGCGGAGGTTTTTTTATGTGCAATTCGCGTCTCAATCTGCCGGCGCCCGCAGCCGCGCCTGCGGTGGCATTATGTCGGTATCAGAGATGCTCGCGGAAGCAGTTTCCAGGTCCAATACCAGAGGAAGAAAAAGGTGCTGACGGTCCAGAGCGAGGTGGCCAGCGCGATACCCGCGACGCCGAACCAGCGCATGAGAATCAGGTTTAACACAATATCCAGCGACAGATTCAGCGCTCCGCAGTAGAAGATCAAATCGCTACGGCGCATAGCGACCAAGAAACGGTAGAAGACGCGGCTGGACACATAGAACGGAATCTGAAGGGCGTACATCGCGAGCACCGGCGTCACCAGGGCCGTGTCGCGCGGCCCAAAGACGCCATGCTGGAACGTGAGACGGATCAGCAGGTGCGCGCCGCCGGATAGCGCCAAAGCGATGGGCGTCGAAACCAGGGCCGTGAGCCGCACCCATGTATGCACCGTGTGACGACAGCCAGCCCAGTCGCTGTGAGCGATCATGCGCGAAAAGTGCGGCACCACAGCCGCGGAGACTGCTCCGGCAAGCAGCGTAACGACCACGCTCACAAAGCGATTGGCGTAGGCCAGCGCGGAGACGCTTCCGGCTGGCAGCATGGCGGCCATCGACTGATCGACAAGCAGCCCGCCCGAAGCGACCACGCCGCTGAGCAGCACCGGGCCATACTGGTGCGCAACCTCGCGCGTGGCTTCGGTGGCTCCGTGCCACTTGAGGCGAAAGCGATAGCCATGCGAGTCCATCATCCAGGCCACGCTCCCGGCGTGAACAAGAGCGCCGGCGAGCGTAGAGTAGACCATGGCCCAGATGCCATAGCGGCCGCTCAGCAGCAGCGCTCCCGCAATGACCATCGCCGGAGTGGCGACGGGCGCGAGAGCAGGCAATGCAAATCGGTCGAAGGTGTTTAGGACGGCAGTGCAGTTGGTTGCGATGCCCATGATGAGCACAACGGGCAGCAGAGCGTAGAAGAGCCGGATCGAAAGGGCGAGCTTCCAGGGCGGAAAGTGCGAGGCGATGAGCGGAAAGAAACCATACGCGGCGAGGGCCATGACTCCCGAGGCCGCAGTCAGCAGCAGACAGACCCAGAGCATGGAACTGGAGAAAAGCTCCTGGGCGCTCTCGTGGCCTTTGTGCTCCCGCACGCGGATCAGCGTGGGCACGAGCGCCTGGTTCATCGACTCCGAGATGAGATTGACGAGCAGGTTGGGAATGAGAAAGGCTGCGAGGAAAGCATCCATCGCATCTGAGCGGCCGTAGACACCGGCGACGGTGAACTCCTTCAAGGTAGCGACGAGCTTGACTAGAATCCCCGCTGCAGTAACCGACGCAGCCGCGCGGAAGATGCGGCGATTGACGCTGCCGCCCTGGAAGAGCTTCGTGAGTTGGTTCCTAATACCCATCCGAGGCGTCAGACTGAACAGACACTCAATTCTGAACTATAAACGAGGAACGCCGCTCTTCCTCCGTCCAAATCACCACTCTAATATGAGATCGATCGGCAACCGCATAGGTTATGTTGGGGCTGAGAATCCTGAAGCCGCTATTATGGACGCGAGTTCAGCTCTTGACGGGTGCTAAATGGTCAGGCAGAGAGAACAAACTCCAACGCCCCAAAGGGCTCGGTTCTGGTCCTTGTTCAAGTATCCGATCCCCTGCGCGAAGAATTTCCGCCTTAAAGTGAAGGTCGAGCAAGCGGGAGGAGTATGCGACTGCGATCACTCGAGTCGGGTCGTCACCAGCGAGCTTGACAGGACCTCTGAGATCAGGTCACAGGTCAGCTGGCAAGGCATCAACATCGGCGTATTGAATCGACTCATGTTCGACACTGGCAGTCTCCACTCGTTTCGTCAGAGGACACCTGACAACAGGGAGAATGAGGTTAAATCTCCGCTTCTTCGCAGAAGGATATAGATCGATTCTGTGAAGCTGTGACCCCGCACAGATGCCTGGATCACCATGCCTCAATTCTTGTGGCTGTGCAGCTTGCCACTCGCATGGCTATCATTGCCAGAAACAGGCTGAGCAAGGGTCATCACGAGGCGTCCATGCTGCACGCCTTTGAGCCCGATGAGTTGGCCGGCGAACTGCTCAATCTGCGCCGACTTTCCGTGGACGATCAGCACCTCAAGGCATGCGTCGTGATCCAGATGAGCGTGACTCGTCGAGACCACCAAGGCGTGATGCGCGTGCTGGAGTTCAGTCAGCTTTTCGGTAACGCCATAAGCGTGATGATCGTAGATGAGGGTTACCGTGCCGACGACCGTGGCATTGGGACTGGCTGTCCGCTCTGCAACAAGGCGATCTCGGATCAGGTCGCGAAAGGCCTCCGACCGGTTCGTGTAACCGAGCGCGGCAATATGATCGTCGAATCGCTTGAGAAGATCGGAATCGAGAGCAACGCCGATTCTGCTGAGGACGCCCACGTTCACTCCTGCATCAGGACGACTTATCCGAGGAAGTACATCGTCAGGTGGTTCACCGCAAAGGCCGCGATCCAGGCCAGCGCGAGCATATAGAGAAACTGCACCGCGGGCCACTTCCAACTGTTGGTTTCGCGCTTCACAACGGCCATCGTCGAGGTGCACTGCATTGCGAAAGCAAAGAAGATCATCAGCGCCAACGCACCGCCCAGCGTCATGTCATGGTGAAGAGCCGACTGCAAGCTCAACGCCTGCGTTCCGGGATCGGCCCCGTAAAGCGTACCCATCGTCGAGACCATTACCTCGCGCGCCAGCACACTCGAGAGCAATCCGATACCGATCTTCCAATTAAAGCCCAGCGGCGCAATCATCGGCTCGATGAAGTGGCCCAGCCGTCCAATGAGGCTGTCGGCCAGTTGCGGCGCAGAGGCCGCGCCGCCTGTGACATGAATCACCGGAAGATGCGCCAGCACCCAAAGCGCCAGGGTCACGCAGAGAATTATGGTTCCGGCCTGGCGCAAAAAGATCTTCGCCCGATCCACCAATCGCAGCGCCAGCGACCGCAGCGTCGGCATGCGATACTGCGGCAGTTCCAGGATGAAGGGCGCGTCGTTGGCCCTCAAGATCGAGCTGTTCAGTATCCGCGCCGTCGTCATCGCCGCCACAAAGCCCGCTAGATAGAGTCCCAGCATCACCAGCGTCCGCAAGCCGAGAAAGCCGTGCAGATAGACGGTATTCGGGATGAAGGCGGCAATCAGAAGCATATAAACCGGCAGTCGCGCAGAGCAGGTCATGAACGGCGTGACGAAGATCGTAGCAAGGCGGTCGCGCTTGTTCTCAATGGTGCGCGAAGCCATGATCGCCGGAACAGCGCAGGCATAAGCAGAGAGCAGCGGAATGAAAGCCTTGCCATTCAGGCCAATCGTCCGCATCACCCGATCGGCGATCAGCGCCGCCCGTGAGAGATAGCCGGAGTCTTCCAGAATCCCAATAAAAAGAAACAGCAGCAGAATCTGCGGCAGGAAGACCAGCACCGAGGAGATGCCCTTCCAAGCGCCGTCGAGCAGCAGCGACCTGATCCAGCCCTCAGGCAGCACCGGCCTGATCAAGTTGCCCAAGTCCGCCAGAACTGTGCCAAAGCCGTCCGAGAGCGGCTGGCCAATCGAGAACACTACCTCAAAGACGCCGACGACCACAAAAACAAACAGTAGCGGTCCCCAAAAGCGGTGCAGCAGCACATTATCGATCTTCCTCGTTCCCTCGATCGACAGCGGCGCGCGGTAGCCTGTACGCCGGCTCACCTGCGCCGCCCAACTATGAGCGCTCGCGGCATTGCCAAATACAGGCAGCGTGAGCGGCTTGGCGGCCGCCCGGTCCGTCTGCTGATGCAGGAACAGTGGCACGGCATCCAGGCCGGTCCCTTTGACAGCGCTGATCTGGGCCACCGGGGCGCCCAGTTCGCGGGCCAGGCTTAGCGCGTCAATCTCGCCGCCCCTGGCTTCCATCAGGTCGGTCATGTTGAGCAGCACCAGGGTCGGCAGGCCCAACGCCAGCACCGGCGCGGCCAGCATCAACTGCCGGGTCAAGTGCAACGAGTCCATTACCAGCAGCACGGCATCCGGCTTGGGGGTGCCAGCCATCTTGCCGCGCAGGACATCGATAGAGACCCGGGCATCCTCGCTGAATGGATCCAGAGAATAGATCCCCGGCAGATCAATCAGCGTCAGATCGGGCCGGCCCACGCCAGCCATCAGACCCATGCGCTGCTCGACAGTAACCCCAGGAAAATTGGCCACTTTCTGACGCAGCCCGGTCAACCGGTTGAAAAGGGTAGACTTGCCTGAGTTCGGCGGGCCAATCAGCACCACGGTCTTCAGCGTCCCGGGAAGCGCCGGTTCGGCGGGCGGCTTGAACTCTGGAGTCGTGCAGCAGGCGCTCATTGTGCGGCCTCAAGCTGCTCAAGGGCGCCCCAGTCCGCAGCCTCAGCCTCCCGCACGCGGATCGCGCTGGCAGTCTCGCGCCGCAGGGCGATCTCCATGCCGTCCACGCTATAGACCGTGGGGTCGCCAGCCGGGGCGCGGCGCAGGGCCGTCACCATCGCATCGGGCACAAGTCCCATATGCATCAGATGGTTCTGCACGGATTCAGGCAGATCCAGGGCAATCAGCACCCCGCTTCCCCCAATCTTCAGTTCGCTCAGCACGCTCAACTGTCAGACTCCGGTGGACCGCACAGAAAAAAGCGAGTCCCTTAAACTACGACCATAATAGTCGGATTTCAGTATACGACGCTTTCAACCTGGGCTGCAAATCCAAACTCTCTGGGTTCTTTGTCTCAGCGGACTCCGGCCACCCGGCCTCCGGAGTGGAGCGGGTGGCACCTTCCATGCCACCCGCGCCCATCCCCTCTGCTGGCCCCCTCTGGCTCTTTTATCGGATCGATGGCCTCTTTTTATCAGCGGAAAAGGAATCCGCGATGTGACTTATATCACATGTGCTAAATTGCTCAATCGATTGCAGAGAGGATTCACGGAGTGGTACAAGAATCTCATGGATGCACAAGAGTTTCGCAATTCGCTCGCAAGTGAGATGCCGCCTGAGGGGCTGCCGGCGCCGATGGCGGCGCTGTGGTGGGATGCAAAAGGCGAGTGGGAGCTAGCGCACAACCTGGTGGATGAGCTTGAAAGCCAGGAGGGTATGGCGGTACACGCATATCTGCATCGCAAAAGCGGTGCGCTCTTGAACGCCGATTATTGGTACGAAAGAGCCGGGCGGGCGTTTCAAAGAGAAACATTTGAGGCAGAGTGGGAGGCGCTGGTTGAAGGTCTGTTCGGGAAGTAACCGGGTGATCGTCCAAGACCGCAAGGACTAGATGAGCCGACGACGCGGTAGAATTCACCTTGGAAGCCTGGGAAATGAGGAAGACGATGCAATACCGCAAATTTGGATCGCTCGATTGGAAGGGCTCGGCGCTGGGTTTTGGTTGCATGCGTTTTCCTACTGTAGACGGTGAGCGTCTTAGTCCCAATATCGTTGAAGCGGAAGCACTGCGCATGGTGCGCTATGCCATCGACAACGGCGTGAACTATCTCGACACCGCTTACCCGTATCACGGCGGCCAGAGCGAGATTGTGGTTGGCAAGGCGCTACAGGACGGCTATCGGGAGAAGGTGCGATTGGCCACCAAGCTGCCAGTATGGATGGTCGAGAGTCCGGCGGACTTCGATCGTCTGCTGGACGAGCAGCTTGCGAAGCTCCAGACCGGCTATATCGACTTCTATCTGCTACATGCGCTCAGTCACAGCCGCTGGAAGGATGTTGTGCTGAGGCACAAGCTCCTGGATCGGGCCGAGATGGCGCTGGCCGACGGGCGCATTCGGCATCTTGGCTTCTCATTTCACGACGAGTACGCGGGCTTTGAAGAGATCGTCAACGGCACTGATTTGTGGAGCTTTTGCCAGATTCAATACAACTACATGGACACCGAGAACCAGGCTGGGACGCGCGGCCTGAAGCTCGCGGCAGACAATGGCCTGGCGGTGGTGGTGATGGAGCCGCTGATGGGCGGCAGGCTGGCCGACCCGCCGCGCGAGGTTCTGGAGTCAATGAAGAGCTTCCCGGTGCAGCGCACTCCGGTTGAGTGGGCTCTCCAATGGCTTTGGGACCAACCGGAGGTCTCGGTGGTGCTGAGCGGCATGAGCACGATGCAACAAGTAGAAGAAAACCTGCACATTGCCGGCCAATCTTGCGTTGGAGCATTCAGCCCGGAAGATCAGGCGCAGATCGCGGAATTCAAAGAGAAGTACGGCGCGCGCATTGCAATTCCATGCAGCAAATGCAACTACTGCATGCCTTGTCCTAACGGCGTTTACATACCGGCCAACTTCGACTTCTATAACTATGCGCATCTATACGACGATGTCTCAGGCGCTCGCTTCAAGTACCAGGTTTTTTTGAAAGAGGCGCAGCGTTCCAGCAACTGCATCGCCTGTGGGATCTGCGAAGACCTGTGTCCGCAGAAGATCGCCGTCAGCGATCAGATGGCCAAAGTCACCGCGCTGCTGGCCTAGGTCCAGCCCAAAAGACGAGTTCTAAGAGGGGTTGGCTTTGGAAACGATGGGCTGATAGAGACCCCCTCTCGTGATCCTTTCCACCGCGCATCTGCTCAGGAAAACGATCTTCAAAGCGCTGAGGGGAAGATGTCGAATTGCGGTTCTCTGAAGGTTACGGATGTTCTCTCAGCCAGGTTATGGCGCTTTTCAGGTCAGGAAGTTCGACCATCTGGATCCCGTGGGGTCCAAGTTGGGCGGTGACACGACTAAATGCCATATTGGCGATCGCCGAAGCCGACTTGATGGTGATGAAGTACTTGATTCCGTTTGCGGCGAAGGCTTCGAAGACCTCGGCCGCAATAAGGTCCTGCACATCCTGCGGATAGGCTCCTTTTGTTTTTGAGGAGTCCACCACCCACGCTCGCGCTCCATGGGCCTTGGCATATGCGAGTCCCTTATTCAAGATCGCCTCGCGAAACTCCGGGACCTTGATCATGTACGTCGTCCAAGTGTCGACGACCGTCTTGCCCTCTTCGTTCCATTCAACGAGAACAACGCCTGGTATCTCGTGTATTTTCATGGTCTCCTCCCTGATCTGCGAATGACTGGCTGGGATGTCCCACTCAACTCAAAAACGGCAGCCAGAATTGGATTCTCTGGTGCTTTGTCGGCAGCTTTGAAGACGGCCATCGATTGCGGGTTGTAGCTTAGTTCATCGGCCGATCGGGCTGAGGCGGAACTTTCGTCTTACTCGCCGACTATCGACCAATATACAGGCATTTGGCACCGCGGATGATCCAATTCACGTGCGCGCCGTGGATCTCATGGTTTCAAAGGCCGGAGAATCCGGACTTGAGAACCCAGCTAGCCGTTTGGCGATGGCTGGGGTAGACTTGAAGACAGTGCAGGAACTGATGAGGCACAAGATGACCGCCATGACCGCCCGGTGTGCTCACTTCAGTTCGACTCACAAGTTGCAGCTATTGGAGATCGCGGCCCGTCCGGGACCATTTTCGCTACCGCGCGACTGCAATTTGGCTGCAGGAAGCAAGCACGCGTAAGGCTGGTAAGGTGGAGATTCTACAAGTTAATGAATAAGAATAACTTGTAGCTGGTGAGAGCTCGTAGCTCAGTTGGTAGAGCAACGCCCTTTTAA
>CAZGHZ010000009.1:0-71698 GCA_964525655.1 uncultured Occallatibacter sp. | reverse complement strand
GCCATATCCTGGCCCTTGAAGTCCGGCGTCTGCGCCTCGATCTTCACCTGCTCGTTGGTCACCATCACGCCGCCCTGGCGCGGCGGATCTTTGGTGAGCTTGTTCTTGTATTCATCCACCTTCTTCGCATCCGCGCCGGTCAGCGTGTAGTGCCAGACAAACGAATTAAGAAAGCGAACCTTGTCGCCGAAGTCGAATATCATCTGGTCGAAGAGATCGACCCAGTCGGCCAGGGCAAATAACTCGCTGAAGCCGCGGCTGGCCGACTTGGCTTTATTCAGCGCGAAATAGAAACACTCGCCGTTCAGCCGGCCGTAGTTTTGATCGTTGGGATCTTCGACGCGGCGAACAAGCATCATCGGCTTCTGAAGCACCTCGCCAACCTCGCGGCGCAGCCTCACTGCGAGCGGAACGTTGACCGAGGCCGTGCCGTCTGCTGTGGCCATCTCGGCAAATTGGATCGTGTCGATGTTCATCGGGTCGATGTAGCCGATGCGCACCTTGCCATTCACCTGATTCACTGCGACCGGGACGCATAACTCGCCGAAGATGGTCTGCTCATCGCACCAGCTCTCGATGTTGGCGTCCATGTCGTTGACTTCGTCGTTCCAGAAATCCTCGATCACCTGCTGCACGCGCGGGTCTTTGGCTGTGACGCGCACGCCCTTGCCAAGCGTATAGTCGGTGAGAATCTCGACGATCCGCTTCCCAAAGGGCGTCGTCACGGCCAGGAAGTAGCAGACCTGCAGCATCCTGTCGTGCATCAGCGGATTGAGATCGCGCAGCGTGGCCAGCGATGTGATGCGGCGGAAGCCCGGGTCTTCGCCGTCGCCGGTGGTCAGCGTGAAGAGCTGCGGCGCAACAGCCTCGGCCGCCAGCTTCATCTCGGCGGTGAGCTTACCGTCGGTGAACATCTTCCGCGCCGCGGTGAGCAATACGACATCCTTGTCGCTCAGCTCCGCGAAGTTCGGCATAGCCGCGATCAGCTTGCGCGTCTCGACGATCTCAGCCTCGGCGACAATCCTTGCCTCCGCGTCCGCGGCGGCCGCGTCCCAGCGCTTCGCGTCGTCGAGGTTGAGGAGTGTCAGGTTGCTGCGCTCCTGGATGCCGCGGCGCGTGAACAGCGATTTGATCCTGCCTGGTATCAACCCCATCTCGATCTCCTGTCGCGGCGCACGAAGTCGCCCCCGTCGCGAGTTCCGGGAACCATGATTTCGTTGCGTCCGAATGACTGCTCGCGTCCGCCCACCTGCGTATTGCTCGACGCGATCGCAGCCGTGAAGTTGAGCATCCGCGCGAGCTGCACAGCGCCCTGCAGCGCATCGGCCTGATCGTCCTTGATCTTTCCGAGGAAGAGGAGCTGCGAGATCAGGGTCTTTTGCGTCCCATCGAGACAGAAGCGGATTGTTCCGTTCTCGACCAGCGACGAAATGCTGGAGATGCGGAGGAATTTATCGGTCAGATTCGGCACGCCGACGACGTTGATATAACGGCCCGTCAGGCGGCTCTGCTCTTCCATCTCCTGTTTCAGCGCATCCTGGTAGGCCTGATTTTCGATACCCACGATCTGCGGATGCTCTTCGTCATAACGATTGAGAATGAACTCCTTTTGCTTGATGTAGGGGATCTTGACGCCCTCGGAGCGTTCGACCAGCAGAAAGCCCTTCTCGTCGACAGCCAGCGTCACGCTGGCGAAAAAGTCCGCGCGTCTCTTCTGGCTGATCGCGGGGTCGTAGTAGGTCACGCGGACAAAACTCTTGAGCTGCAGCTCCTCGCGGCGATAAGCGTGCCGGATGATCCATTCCTCCTGGAAGACCTGAGTGTCGGCGCTGATCGGCAGGTTGCGGAACTCCTGATTGAACATCACCGAGCCGATGACTTCTTCCTTGTCGCGCAGGCTCTGGATGTCCCACTTCGCCGTCCACAGCACGCTCTCCGGCCGCCACTCCTGGTCGACCGCCTCATAGCGGCGCTTGATAAACTTCTTGAACTTTTCCGGATCGAGCAGCTTCGCCAACAAGCCGTCGTAGTGCAGGATGGTGCCGATCACGAAGACCTGGCACTTCTTGCCCAGGTTGAGAACGGTGCCCACAAACCAGCGCTCAAGCTTCTCGCGCGTCTCGGGGTTGTCGACGCCTTCTTCGTTCTCCATGTCGTCGCAGATCACCAGATCCGGGCGGTAAAGCCGGAAGCGCAATCCGCGAAGACTCTGCCCGGCGCCGCGCGCGGCCAGTGTGATGCCCGTCGTGGTACGGCAATCGTTGATGTCCCACTTCTTGTCGCCCACCAGGTTGCCGAAATCGGCGCGCAGCTCGACGTTCGACTCCAGCTCCTCTTTCACCGCGGCGAGCTGCAGCGCGGCCTGCGGCTGCGTGTCGCTGATCAACACGATGAAGCGGCGCAGCTTATAGGCAATGCAGTAGAGGACAAAAATGACAGAGACGCAGGTTGACTTAGCGTGCTCGCGCGGAGCGGCGATCGCGGCGTACTGCTCGGTGAGCAGGATCTGGTACAGCTCCTTGTGAAACTCGGCCGGCTCAATCACCGCGCCGGTCTGCTGATCGACCATGAAGTGGCGCATGTACTTCACGGCGAAGGCGGTGATGTCGGTGGCAAGGTCCCAGGCCTGGATGAGCAGATCGCCGGAGTCTACCTTCTTGGCGCGCAGCTCTCCTGGCGCCACGCCGAAGACGGCGCGCAGACGGGCAGCCGCATCTTCACGCCGTTGACGCTTCGATTTGTCTGCTGAAGGCCTCAGCGCCATGCGTGAACTCCTGGATCAAGTCTTCTTTGATGGGGTCGATCACCGCGCGCACCTGTTCACGGGTGCGCAGTTTCTTGAGCAGATCCTGCGAAGCCAGCAGATAGATCTCGCGCGGATCGCCGGCTTCGGCTGCGATCTTCGCCCGCTCGGCGTCGATTTTCTTGAGGTCTGCGTCGACGCGCTTGGCCTGCAGCTCGACGCGCTGGAGGCGACTGAGTGTGAGCGAGAGCTGATTGAGGCCGTCGAGGAACTTCGCCTGGTCGCCGGGCCCGACCTGCTGCATCAGCGTGAAGACCTGATCGCGCATGGCGTTCATGACAGCCGCATTCGTTCCGGGCAGATCGTTGCCGGCGAAGGCATTGGCCCACTCGCGGGCTTTGGCGCTCTCGGCCATCACCTGCGCGCGCACCTGGCTGACGCGCAGATCAAACCAGCGCTGGAGGCTCGACTTGGCCAGGCGCAGGCCAGGAAAGAGATCGAGCGCCTCCGCGTCGACGTTGGGCCAGTCGATGAAGCCCTGGCCGTCCTTCTCCCAGTCCTTGCTGTAAGGCAACGCGGACTGCGCTTCGATCTCGACCCACGTCTTCCCGCGGCCATACAAGGTCTCGATCGCCTCGCGCGCCGATTGCGGCAGGCGGTCGATCTTGAGCGGCAGCTTCGTCTTGCGCGGCTCTCCGGTTTTCGGCCTAGGCTTCGTCATGCTTCCTTCTCCCAAATGCCCCGCTTAACGAACCATTGCGAGGTGCGCTTGAAAAGGCGCCTGAAACTTCTCCGAGAGATCTGTTCAAACCGTCCGCATTGCTCACAGATGCGCCCAGCGGAATGAAACACGAGCGCTGGGCGCCAATTATGCGAGCAGGCCTGCATCGAAAACTCCTAATTGAAGGAGATGTCATCGTTGCTCTTGTGCCGAGTGAAGAAACGCAGCCCGGCGGCGGTGAGCACGATCTCGGTGATGATCAGCGCGCCCGTGTCCTCATCGACTTGAGATCTGAAGTCGATGTAGTCGAGGGCCTGCAGGTCCTGTAGCATCGTGTTCACCTGAAACTTGCCCACGGTCTGCCGGATCTTCAGCAGCATGCCCCAGATCTCGCCGCCCGTGTACCTTGAGTTTTGCGACTCGTGGTTCTCCCGGATCAGCTTGAGGATCATCCCGCGCTGCCTGCGAATCAGTTGCTCGGCGCGCTCAGCCTGAAAGGTCATCGCCTCTTCCCCCCGTCTCTTTTTCCTTTGCGTCCAAAGCAGCTTTTTCCCTGCTCAACATCAAGTGCACGCCCTTGACGGCCTGCGCCAGCTCGGCCTGACCCTGCGCCAGCCCCGACAACACTTCATCCTGCCGGTCGAGCCGCTCGGTGATCTCCTGGCCCTGCTGCGCGGCGAACATCGCGAGGCGCTGCGTCTCGCGCGCCGTCTCTCCATTCATCTCAGCCATGCGGTTCAAAGCCTCGCTGGAGGCGCGGACGCTGGCCGCCAGCTCGCCAAAGCTCTCGCGCGTTGCCCGGATCTGGCTTTCGGTGATCTGGCCGTAGACGTATATCCCCACGAGGGCGATCAAAAAAGCCGGGCCCCAGACCTGCAAAAGCTGGAAGCTCTTGTCGGGCTGGCTGCGGAAAACCTCATAAGCTCCGAGGGCGACCGACATGCCGGCAGCCGAGCCTAGGGCAAATTTCAACTGCTTCAGCCAGCCGTTCCTGAAACTGGCGTCGATCTCCACCTTCGGCCTGCCGCCGCCGGTCAAATTGAGACTCGTCAATGCCGCCACCCCTTCACCCAAAGTAATCACTCCAATTTCGAGCTACGCAGTCACTAACTCACTAGTTAAGTTCGCCTGACTCTTACACCGCTTCGTCTCCATCGCCGTTCCACATAAGCCGGCTCGCTCGTCGGCTCATCCAAGCGCGCCCAGTCCGGCTCGAACATCTCTTCCAGCTCGCTAACGCCGCGGCAGCCGGTCCGGTGGATAGCACTGCCGATCAGCCGCTTAACTGTCGCGAGGGGCAAACCGAGCCGGGAGGCGATCTCTGAACCCTCCGCGCCCCGCCCCGTCCAGACGGCGATCTCGTATTCCAGCGGGCTCAAGCGGGCGGCAGTCCCAGCCCGATTTTGGTTTTTCACGGCTTTTTGTCGTTTAACTGCCATTTCCTTCCCCCAATTGCCCAAAAACCACCCGCAATCGCATCGCGTTGACCAGTCGGGCCGTTCAAATCGAAAAAAGGTACCTACGGCCCATTTCTTGCCAAAAAACGCGCTACGGGCCTTATAACGCTTTTCGGACCATTCCAGTCCTGATCCCTCACCGCCCCGCCGCCTCGACCGCTCCCCTGATCCGGCTGGCGACCATGGCTTCGGAGATCCACCAGGGCCGGTCGATGCACCGGACGGTGAGCAGCTTCTCCTCGTGGTCGTACATCCACTCCAGGGTGACCTTCTTACTGGTGCATCCGAACCAGGTGTGCTCCCCGATGGTCTGCGAACTCGTCATCTCATCCACCTGCGCCCGCAGCCTCGCCCGGATCGCGTGGAATTTGAGCAAGTCGAGATCGTGAAAGGTAACCTGCATGAAAACTCCAGTTATCTCTGCCGAATCACCCCGTCCGCCTGTAGCCCTTGTTTGCCGTGCACAATGGCGAAAGTCACGTCTTCACCTTCGTTCAGGGTCTTATAGCCGTCGCTCTCGATCGCCGAGTAATGCACGAAGATGTCCGGCCCTCGTCGCGTCCGATGAATCCGTAGCCTTTGGCGTTGTTGAACCACTTGACCTTGCCGCTGAACCGTTGCTCGCTCACGTTCTCGATCCTTTCGTTTGTCCAGCCCCGCCGAGGCGGTTGGCCTCGGCGGCGCTAGGGTTTTGAGGTTAAGTTCCGCCCGGTACGATGGCTCGCGAGTCGATGTTGCCTTCCGGGCGGCCGTGCTCTCTGTGGTGTATCTCGTTTACTGCGGCGTCCCGAAGCTCATGCCGACGCTCGTCGTGCGCGCGGCCAGCGGCGCCGTTCCAGTGACGGTGATGGCCGCGCTGGTCGAGCTGAAGGACAGCACGGTTCCGTCCGGATCGGTCACGCCGAAGCTTCCCTGGACAGTGATATAGCCATCCGAAACAGCCGTCACGGTGGCCGTGTTGTCCGGGTTCAGAGCCACCGTCGCGATGCTTCCATTGCTCGACGTGTAGCTGGCGGAGGTGACAGTAGCCCCCTCGGTTTGGGTTGCGCCGTCCGATTCGAGCGGAATCGGGGTGATGACGAGCTTCTGTCCGGCCGTCATTGAAATTGGGCTGAAATTCATATCTCCTCCTGTGGAGATCCGAAGTTGAGTCGTGCGGTGGGGGATGCGGCGCCGTCGCCAGCGCCGGAAATAGTCGAGAAAGAAGATCAATTCGAGCACGCGAGATCCTTACTGCGCCGCTTCTTCAGCCTTCGCCTCGGTTCGCGCGGCGTCATCCTCGGCGGTTGCGTCGGCGAGAAGCGCGGCGTCGGCCTGGCCTTTCATGCCGATCAGCTTCGACACCAGGGCCGCGCCGTCGCCAAAGGCCGCGGTGGCCAGGCCGATGAGCGCCGCGATCTCGTCAGGGGTCAGCGCCAGCCCCGCGAAGGCCACAATCCCGCCGCCAAAAGGCAGCCGCAAAGGCATTCGATTCCTGCTCTGCGATCCAACCTCGATCTGGATGATGGCGACACTGGCCTTGACGGAGTTCAGGATCGTTTCGAATTGTGCCTGCGCCTGTGCCGATTTGAGATGGAGTACTCCGTTTGTCTCCAGCGTCTGTAATTGCGCCGAAAATGCGCCGAACGCAGCCACCAGAGACGCGGCGTTGGGTTGGGCGCCACTCGCCTCGGCCTGCGTCAGTTGCGCTATCAGCACATCGTTTGCCTGCGTGGCCTGGTCGATATAGGTTGCCATCTGCTGGCGTTCCAGCAGGCTGATCTGGCCACTCGCATAAAGCTGCGCGTCGAGATCAGCGGCGGTTTTGAGGCTGTTCGCGATCGAGTCTGCCGCGACCGCCGACTTATGCAGCGAGCTGCCGCAGCTCGATGTCCACGCGCACAAGGCCGTCATGGCAGCGAAGCCAAGCACGCCGGCCACGAGCCAGAGGGTCGCTTTGAGGTTTGAATTGGCAGAGCTGGCGCTCGCAGGCGAAGCGGCCGGGTCGCGTGAGAGCAGCCCGAGCAGCGCCGAGGCGATGCCGGCGATCAAAGCTATAACGGTTCCAGTGCCCGCCTTGCCCAATGTGATGCCGTCCTGGCTCAGCACGCCCGCGATAGTGGTGATGCCGATCAGCAGACCCGCGAGCGAGGTCTTCGGCGACTTCCAGATGTTCTGCAGCAGTTCCATAAATTACTCCTTCCGGTTGCGGGCCTTCGCCCCTGGTTTCCGTTGCGCGGCTACCCTAAGCCGCCATCTCGCCGCGCCAAAGCGCAGCCTCGGCCTCGCGGCGCTTGGTCAGCGCGGGCACCTCGGTGCAGCCGGCGTGGTCCCACTTGAGCAGCTCGTCGGCTGCGCCGTCATAGTCCCGGTTGTTGAGTTTTTTGAGGAGCGTCGATGTAGCGAGCCGCCCTTCTCCCAGGTTGAAGACGAAGTCGACCAGGGCGTCGAACTGGCCCTGTGCCAGCTCGACCTTGACCAGGCGCTGGACGGCCTGGATGGCGTGGCTCACATCGGAGATGAGAATGTCGGCGGCGTCAGGCTCGCTGATGCCGTCGGGAAAGCTGGCCGGGTGCAGCAGACGATGGCCGTAGCCGATCGTGGGCAAACCGGCGATGTCCATGTAAACCCTGGAACGAAAACCTTCGCTCCGCTTCAGCAGTTCATACCCCGCCTCGCTAAATTGCATGCGTCGTGCTCCTTACGGAGCAGGGATCGGTTTTGGCGGTCAGTCGTCAGTTTGGTTTTACTGATCCCTGATCTCTATTCCCGAATCCCTGTCTCGTGCTCTGGCGACTCCGCGGACCCTCCCTTTTGAGTGAGATCTGCGGAACGATTAAGTAGAGCGTAAGGCGCAAAAAGGCTCGCGCGCGGCGCAGCGTGCGCAGCGTGCGTAGGTGCCAAAGATGCAGTTTTACTGGGTAGATTCAGGCGGGGAAGAGGGGAAGTGTGCAGGGATCAGGAACTAGTTGCTATCCTTTGCGATCAACTGGAATGAATCAAGATAGCCTTCAGTGTGGTCGTAGACATTTCCCAATGGCACGAATGCGACGATCTGGTACAGCGTGTCGCCCACGAGATAGATGCGAATCGAAAAATGGCCCCGGTCATTCTCGGAGTCGAACGCGATGCCCGGATAGACCCCGAGCGGCGATTGTCGTTCCTGAACGAGGCGAGAGCCGGAACGGGACAGAGCAGCGTTCTTATTCCATTCAAGGATTGCGTCCGGTCCAGCCTTTAATCCAGCGTCGTCATAATGGCCAACCCCGGCGTACAAAACCGTCTGCGAACCCGGAACGGAGCAGGAGCGTAGCTTAAATCGCTCACTGCCAAGCATCGGCTTCGGCTCGGATGGACATAGGATAGCGAAACCATCCTCGGGAAAGCGATAGGGCCTGAGATCTGCGGCGACGGCTGTTGAGGGCCCAGGAGATGAGGCCCCAACCTGCGGCGATGCGGGGGGCGCCGCGATAGAGGGCTTCAGGATGCCAATAATATCGTAGGTCTCGCTAGTCCTCTTGGTGTCATCAACCCAAAAGATCTTTACCGAGTCACCCTGAAACTCAGCATCGACGATGGTGTTCGGTTCTGGCATGCGGCAGTCCCTGTAAACAGTGGGGGAATCCGGGTCGTTATAGGCTGCTGCGTCAACCGCCGTTACGATGCTTGCAAAAACGTTCACCTTGCCAACGCACCGGGCGATGAAAACTCTTGAGTCGGATCGCAGTAACCTGAGAACGGCTCCCCGGATCTGCTGCGTGCCGGACGTGGGCGGGGCGTAGTATCCGCGACAGGTATCACCGTAGCAGGAGATGGAGACCCTACCGTTGACGTACCAATCGTAAGGCGTGGTCTGCGACTCTTTGAGGATCACCGTCACCGTCTCTCTCGGCGGTTTCTTCGCCTCAGAGGGAACGCTGCAAAGCATGATGGCTATTGAGGAAACAAGGCAAATCGCTCTCGCGTTCATGACTTGCTCACTTTCTGGCTGGCGGGGCATCGCCCATCCATTTCAAAACCCTACCCACAATACTCCAAGGCCCGCTGTGGCGCAAGACGCGAACCGGATGCTCGGTGTCTTCGTGCAGGGGAACGAGAAAGCATGTCGGGCCGTCCTTGTGCACCGTCATCGGCTCGACGCCGGTGGGGGTTTTCACCGCGACGACGCAGCCAATCAGCCTATCGGCATCTTTGCGCGAAATATCGACCAGGGCGATCAGATCGCCGCTGATGAAGGGCGAAAAGCTGCCGGCGAACCGGACGGCCTGGAGATCGGAATTTTCAGGGAACCATGTAGCTGGGAGAGACAAGCAAAGCTCCACGTTGTCAGAGATCAGGCTTTTGCTACCCAATTTCTTTGGACTCTTCAATAGCGGAATTGTACGCGGCTCCTTGCTTGTGCATAACTCTGATGCGGTGGATTCCTCCTGGAGGGCTCTCGACACAATCACTGTCGACGGCCCGCGCAACTCCATGAGCATTGGCGCGCCGTCGAAGAACTCGGCCGGAATACCAGCTTGGTCCAAAAAGAAGATCTTGTCGGCGCCCTGCGCTAATGCCGCCATCCGGGTAAAAACCTCGGGCAATGGGCGGCTTTTCCCGTTCATCCATTTCGAGACGGTGCCCTGATCCGTCCCCAGCGCAGCGGCTAACTCGCCCTGATTCTTCAAGCCAAGCGCGGCTTTCAGCGCTCTCAGACGGAGAGCGTAGGCTGGCAAATCGCTTCCTTCTCGGCCCACGCAAATTTCCTCTTGACAAGATATTCGATCAGGAATATGGTTAGTCGCATACTCCTGAGGTTTAGTTGAATGCTGCAAGTTAATGGTACGGCACCGGAGCTGGAACAAGCCGCCCAGTTTTACGGAATCTACAGCCGCGTGGCTAGGAAGCTCGGCGTCACACCTCAGCACGTCCGCCACGTCGCCAAGGGGCTCACTCAGTCCAAAAGAGTCTTGACGGCTATTAACCGCGAGATTGCGCGCATCCGCCGTTCGGTTGCTCAGACGGAGCGTGCGGCATGACCAGGGGAAAGCCGCAAGGTGGTCAGCATTGCTCACATTCGCATCCATGCCCAGAGTCTGAGGCCACTCTAACCCCGCTTTCAATGCCGCTTTTCGGACTAGCTTCCTCCAATGATGTGCCCCCCGGCAGCATGAATGACGACGCGCTGGTGCGCGAAATCATCACCGACGCCGTTAAACGCAGCGGGAAGAGTCGCGAGCAAATCGCGGAAGAGATGGCCAGAACACTCGGCCTGACCGTCACCGCCCGCATGATCACCGCCTTCACCTCTGAATCGAAACAACTTCATCGCTGGCCCGGCGCGTGGGATCGCAGCTTCTGCGTGGCCGTGAACGATGTGCGCCTTCTCTTCTGCCGTGTCGAGCTGGCCGGCTACAAGGTGATCGACGCAACCGAGTTTGAGCTGCTCGAACTGGGCCGCGAGTACCTGCGCCAGAAAAGAGCCAGCGAAAAGGTGGCGCTGCTCGAAAAGCGCCTCCAGGGGTTCGACCTATGAGCAAACGCCCGACACGCATGGAGCAACTCGGCTGCCTGATGACCGCTATGATCGCCGTCATCGTCGGAGGCGGAAGCACCTTGACGGCACAATATCGAAACAACAAGAAACCGAGCACGCCCCGCCAACCTTTAGCAGATAAAACTCATTTTCAAAACGGCGGCAAATATCACGGCATTATCTCATCGGTGGCTAAGGAGGTAGGCAGGAGCAAGGCGACTGTCAGTGACGTGGTTAGAGGCAAGTTTGCCACTCCACCTATAGTCGCTGCTCTCAAGCGTGAGATGGCGCGAATTGATGCGTTGCCCAAAATAGCGAAGCCTCTGCCACTCACTGAAAGCGAACGGGCTGAGTTCGGACCCGGTGGGCGATATTACGGAGTTTATTCAAAGGTCGCTCGGGAACTTGGGATTAACCCTGGAAGCGTGGGCAATGATATCCGCCTTGGACATGCGCGTAGCCGAACCATTGCGGCTGTCAGGCTGGAAATGCGACGCATCGACGCTGTCTCTCTCCCAAATAAACCGGAGCTGTTGACTGAGGCAGAAAAGCGCCAATTCCGACCAGGCCAACGCTACTACGGCGTCTACGGGAGGGTTGCCCAACAACTAGGCCTCAAGCGCCACACCGTGTATCTATCGGGAAAATGTCGCGAGTCGGCTAGAGCGCTCGCGGCGCTCAGGTTAGAGATGCAGAGAGTTGATGCCGAGATCGCCAGCAAGGGGGAGATCCGCTGATGGCATCCTGCCTAGTCGCGTGCCCCCCAACACTACCCATAGGCGTCCCCAGGCGCTCGCTTGAGGTAGTGTTAACTAGCCCAATCAGCCAGGCTCAGGCAACCGAACGCCTGGCGATCATCCGGCCGCTGCTCGATTACACGGCCGGCTGTTCGATCGACGGCGTGGCCATCACCTCGCGGGAGATGCTGGTGCGCTTTCTGATGGAGAAGCACAATGTCAGCCGGCGCACGCTGCATCTCTGGCTGCAGCGCTTCAAAGAGGGAGGCTTCGCGGCGCTGGCCGACAAGCGCCCCGATCGCACGGCCCGGCGGTGGGCCGCGCAGAGCGAGCGCCACACCGAGCTGGCGGATCTGGCGGCCTACGCTTTCTTGCACGAGCATCTGTCAAAAAGATTGGCGTGGGAGATCGTTTCCAAGCGCGCCGAAAACCTCGGCATCGAGCCGCCGAGCTACGAGACGATCCGCACCATGCTCGAAGGCCTTCCAGCCGCCGTGACCACGCTGGCGCTCAAGGGCCGCGAAAAGTACGACGTGATCTTCGCCCCTTACGTTTCGCGCGGCTACGAAGACATGGAGGCCGGCGAGTGGCTGGTCACCGATCACGCCGACCTTGATGAGCTATGCCGAAACGATGTCTTCGGCAAAAAGGATCAGCATCATATGCGGCTTCGCTTTACGGGCCTTGAGGATATGCGCAGCCGCCGCATCACAGCCTGCGCGTTCAGCGAGGAGGGCAGTTCGCGCTCGATCAATAGCTGTCTCAATCAGCACATATCGAAGCACGGCATTCCGCGCGGTATCTACGCCGACCGCGGCAACGACATGATCCTGGTGGGCAAAGGCGCTGTGGGCTCGATCTGGAAGGTGAAAGACATGCCGCCCGAGGCCCTCGGCGTCCTTGCCCGTCTCGGCGTCGAGATCAAGCACTGCCTGCCCTATCACGGCCAGAGCAAGATCATCGAGCGCTTCAACAACATCCTGCATCAGCGCTTCGACCGCCGCTGGCTCACCTATTGCGGCCCCACTCCCGACGAGCGCCCCGAGCGCTGCGAGGCTGCTCTTGAGCGCCACCAGAAGCTGCTGACCGCCGGTCGCGTGGATGAATCTCCGCTTCCTCTCGCCAGCGAAGTGATCCGCGCCTGCGCCCTCTGGATCGAGAGCGAATACAACTGCATGGAAAAGCTCGGCGCGAAAGGCATGAAGGGCATGACGCCTAACCAGGCCTGGGACGAATTCCGCTGGCAGAAACAGCCGCCGCCGCCCGAGCCTCAAGTGCTTGCGTGCCTGCTGGCTGAGCGCGAGACGCGCACCGTGCACGATAACGGCATCAAGCTCGCCGACCGGCGCTATATCGGGGCGGATGAGTACAGCCGCAAGGCGATGCATGATCTCACCGGCGAGCAGGTCATGATTGCCTTCGATCCATGCAATCTCGACGCCATCGCCGTCATCGACCAGGACGGCACTGTGATCGCTCAGCTTGAGCCTGAAAACCTGCTGCGCCACGACGACTCCCCGGAGACGCGGGCCGCAATCGCCGAAAGCATGGCCGAGCGTCAGCACCGCTACCACGAGACCCGCGAGCAATTGGACGCGCTCTCGCGCCGCGTTCGATCGACCGGCTACATCCCGCAAAACGACGCCATGCTGGCGCTCGGGCGCCTGCCTCTCGATATCGCCGGCATGGTGGTCCACCGGCCTCAGTTGGGCAAACCCTCCATCACGCTCGATGCGCCGTCGCGGCCAACCACGCCGGCCGAGGCGGCGCGCATCGCACTGCAATCACTCTCTGAAAGGGCACGGCAAGCATGACAGCGAACGAAAGAACGATGGATACGACGGCCCGCGTGCAAAGGCTCGCGACCGACTTCATGAACCGCACCGGAATGTCGAATGTCGATCTGGCGCGCAGGATCGGCTACAACGTCAGCACCTTCCAGCAGTTCATGTGCGGGCGCTACGACAAGATCACCAGCTCGTCGCGCATCGCCGGGGCGCTGCTGAACTTTATCGAGCACACGCCCGCGCAGGATGAAAACTTCCAGGGCCAGATCTACGAGACCGGCGCGGTCAAGATCATGCGCGGCGTCTTCGCAAGGCTTCTCGACCGCCCGCAGATTGTGATGGTCTACGCGCCTCCCGGATCGGGCAAGACCGACGTCGCGCGCTACCTGATCGCGCAGCACAATGCGCAGCACCAGGCCGACGAGAAGCAATTCATCTTCCGCGTCTACTGCCGCGCCAAGATCTCGCCGCGCGACCTGATGAAGCGCGTCGCCACGGCCTGCGGAACGCCCTCGGACACGGCCATCGACCGGGCCATCCACAATCTGCGCTGGGATTTCAAAGGCTCGCGCGTGGCGCTTTATCTCGACGAGGCGCAGCACCTGTCGATCGAGTGTCTTGAGACGATCCGCGAGCTGCTCGACGAGGATCCGCGCTTTTCGCTCTGCCTCGCGGGCTCGCATGAACTCGACAAGATCTTCACCCGCTTCACCGGCACCCTCGAACAACTGGAGAGGCGCATCACCGACCGCGTGACGCTGCCGGCCGTCACCGCCGACGAGGCAGCCGGTATCCTGCGCTCCGAGCTGGTCGGCCTCAATCTCGACAACGCGTTGATCCGCCAGCAGATCGGCCTCGCGACGATCGACGTGCGCGTGGATAAGACGAAACAACGTTACATCAGCATCGGGCGCCTGATGGCTGCCTGCCGCGAGATCCGCGCGGCCGCGCCGCAACAGGGTCCCGAAGAAGAACTGCACGAGGCAATCGCATGAACGACCGAATGAAGTATGTCCAGTCTTTGAGCGCGGCAGAGGCCGCGGCCTTCGAGCGTATCCGCCAGCGGGAGGGAACACTGATGACAACCGTCGATGGCAATCGCATCTCGATCACGGTGAAGCTCCGCAAGAGCTGGGCGCTGGTAACCTCGTGGACGCCCACGCCGCGCCAGATCGAGCGGCTGCTGCGCGCCGCCTCCATCACGGATCTCTGGCTCAGGGTCGCGGTTCTTGTCGGCGTGGCCTGGATACTGCTCGAAGTTGCCATCGCCTTCCTGCCCGGCGGCGCGGTCGACCGCGTGCTCGGAGGTGGCCGATGACGCCCTGCAAACAGCCTGTCAGAGACGTCTGCTCGGTCGATCGCTTTCTGCTGAGGGCCCAGGTCCACAGCCAGGAGCTGGGGACCATGATCGCCGAGATCATGAAGATCGACATTGTGCATCCGGAGAACGATTCCCAGTTCATGCCCGCGCTGCGCAACGCCGCCGGCGTCGCCGCGCAGCTCATCGCCGATCTGCGCGACGCGGAGCTGAAGTTCAAGGGGATCAGCCGATGAAGGATCGCGTCGTCTCCATGGACTCGCGCGGCCGCGCCCGGTGTTTCGACCAGGCCGGTGGCAACGTTGAGATCCCCACTCTCTTCGGCTGCGTTCTCGACGATCTCGCCGCCGATCTCGAACTGGCCATCGAATGCAACCGCCTCTTCGGCGTCGTGCCCGTGCCGGTGGCCAAAGCAATCTTGCGCAACATCGAGCCGGCGCGTGCGGCGATCGATATGGCGATTCGCTGCTCGCCGGCCGCCACAACAAAGAAAGGAGGGCTTTCAGATGCCCATCGCTCAATTTGAAGAGACGAAGATTCCGATCAACCCATGGTTTCGCGAGGCCGCGGAGCTGCTGGGTGCCCAGCTTCACGAGATGGTTCTTTGCCTGCTCAAGGACGAACAGATTCCGGCCCGCACAGCCATCGCCATCGAGACCGGAATGCTTCAGATGCTCGACGTTGTCTCGCCGGCAATTCGAGACGCTCGCGCCGAGTGGGAACGAGAGATTTCAAAGGGCGGTGGCTGCTGATGACGTTGCCAAGCGCAGAGTGCGCGATCTGCGGAGCCTGGAAGATGGAGACCAATCACTGGTCTGCCGCTCTCACGCATCCGGAGTTTGAGGGGATCTTGTTCGTTCCCCTCGAATCGCTCACCGAACCCCCGCCGCCCGGCTTCATCGTGGAGAAGCTCTGCGGCGATGGCTGCAACCTCAAACGCCACAGCCGCTACCGCGATGAACTGAGAGCAAAATTCGCGGCTCTCGACAACCCCGCCACACCCGCACCCGAGGAGGATGCACAATGACCAACGCAACCAGGCCCACTGCCGCGGAGATCGACGATCTCTGCATCGCCTTCGACACCGCGCGCGCCGAGGTCGAGATCGCGCAGCAGCATTTTTCCACCGCCAAAGGCGCGCTGCTGGCCGCTATTCAGGATCACGGCTACACGCCCGCACACGCCGAGAAGACGGTGCGGCTCGAAGGCGTGCTCTACATTGCCGACGCGACTACGTCCTCGACCATCGAGACGGTTGAGCCCTCGATCGCGGAGCTGCAGCTCGAACTCTCGCGCCTCAAGCGGCCCAGGGTCTTCGCACAGCTCTTCGACCGCAAGGTCAAGCACTCGCTGCGCAAAGACGCCGCCGGCATTCTCAAGCTGGAGATCGGCGGCTTCGCCAGCGAGGTTCAGACGCGCCTGCTCGCCCTGTTCAGCTCCTGCTTCAACGTTGCGGCCAAGGCGCCCTCGGTCACCGTCGACCTGGCTGCCGCGTTGCGCAAAAAAGAAGCCGAGGCGGCCGAGAAGGCCGCGAAGAAAGCCGCCAAAGCGGCCAAGGCTCCCTCGGTCACCGTCGACCTGGCTGCCGCGTTGGGCAAAAAAGAAGCCGAGGCGGCCGAGAAGGCCGCGAAGAAAGCCGCCAAAGCGGCCAAGAAAGCAGCCGCCTGATGGATCTGCTCTTGACTTACCTGGCCATCGCGCTCTGGGGCGCCGTGATCTACGCGCTCGTGGCGTGGGTTTGGCGCTTCTGGCGAAAGGTCAGGTACTCCGAAGAGGCCGGCCAACGCGCGATGAAGCTGGCGGCGCAGCAGGATGAGGAACGCCGCATCAGACTCTCGGCCGAGCGCGGCGAAAAGATACCGCTCAACCGGCGCGATTAACGTCGCGCAGCGGCCAGAGATCAGGGGTCAGTCAACAGAAAGGCACTACGATGATCGTCACTCGAATTCAACTCTTCTGCGACGGCGACCACGGGATGGATATTTACTTTCCCGAGGACGGCCCGATGGACGGCGCGATCCTGACCGCGGCCGAGCTTCGCAAGGAAGCGAAGAAGGCCGGTTGGGGCCGCACCCGCGCCGGAATGGATCTCTGCGAGAGCTGCAACGCGGATAGAAAGGCAGACCGCAAATGAACACCTTCGTCGAACTCGCATCATTGCAGGGGTTGTCCACCTTCGCCGATGACTCCGCGCCTCTCGGCGACGCCTTCGCACTGGATGTTATTCAGCCGCCGCTGCGCAGCGAATCGAGCGTCTCGCCGGCCTTCAACATCTTCGGCGACATCAGCTTTCCCGGCGAGCTGCCGAAGCCGGTCATCCACCGCACGCCCGAAGAGCTGGGCATTCCCCGCGTCGTGCCGGATGCGAAACCGCTGCGCATGCGCAACATCTCGCCCGATCCGATTCGTCAGGACCGTACAACCTTTGCGCGGGCCGGCGCGAAACGAGACAAGCCGCGGCCGAGCGCTTTGCCGGCCGCCACACTTGCTCCTCATCACCAGGCCGCCGTGATCATCGCCCAGGCCATCGGCGCGAATGAAGTCACCGTGTGCCCCGCCCCGAAACCGCAACGCACCATCACCAACGAAAGGAAACCAATGAAAATCACCGAAGAACAGAAGCAAGCCATCCGCGATTCGGATCCATCCGAGAGCGGACGTGTCGTCGGCGAGCGCCTCGGCATCGACGGCGGCGTTGTCCTTTACTACCGCGCGAAGTTCGCCAAGGAGGCAAAACGCGCGAAGCCGGCGAGGAAGCCCGTCGCGCCCCCCATGAATCCGCGAGGCAAAGGCAAAGAGGAACGCAGAGCGGAGATTGTTATGCACCCCTCGCGCCAGGTCACCATGCTCGTTACCGACAAGATCGTCGAGACCTGGTGGCAGGGCCTCACGCATGAGAAGCGCGCTGAACTCTTTGCCGGCAATTACGTCATCCGGCTGGAAGGCTCAGTCGCGTGACGGCCGCCGCCAAGCTCGCCGGCCTCCGATGGCTCCTGAGCGTCACTCCTCGCTCGTGCGAGGAGTGCGCTGAGCCCATCCTCTACGGCGAGCGCATGGCCATCTATGACGACGTGGCGCTCGAAAGCTGGGGCAAGCGCACCCACACGATGCGCCACTACTGCGAGTCCTGTGGCCACCTGCTCGAAGACTCGCTCACAACGACAGGAGACGACTGATGCCCTGTGAATGGCTTCAAATGCCGGATGGAACAGTGGCGCACATCAACCGTGGACGCGACGGAAGAAAGCAGACCTGCAAGTTCTGCGGCCAGCGGTATTCCGAAGGCAAGCTCTGCGACTTCCCCGTCGGAAACGGCAGGACGTGCGACGCCGCGATGTGCGACGGCTGCGCCCGCACTCTCGGAAGTCAGCATACGGATATTGGCAACGGCATGAAGCGTCTGAATGACACCATCGACGTTTGCCCGATTCATCGCGGCCAAGCCATTGTCGCGGATGGAAAGATCGAATCCGGACAACCCTCGCTCTTTGGAGATGCACGATGACTGACTCCCTCTTTCCCGATCTCGGGCCGACGATCGAGCAGCAGATCCAGCGCATCGACGCCGAGATCCTCTCGCTTCTGATGGGCAAAACCGGCGGTCCGCTCGGGCTCTCGATGTCCGACGATCAGAAGCTCATCCTGCGCGCGCTGCGCTATCGCCGCGGCTCGGCCAACGCGATCAGCATCCGCGAGCTGCAGACCACGCGCGGCGCGGCAATGGGCGACCGCGCCATCAAGGCCGTCATGCACGAGCTGCGCACAACCTTCCGCCTGCCGATCGGCTCGAACAAGGGAACGCCCGGTGGCTACTACATCATGATCTCGCCCGAGGATCACGCAATTCTGCGGTCCCAGATCCTCGACCAGGTGCGGGCCGAATTGGCGGTGCTGAAAGCCACCAGCGGCCCGCACGCCGCCCGCGAGCTGCTCGGCCAGCTCCGCATCGAAATCGACAGCCAGGACTGCAAGGAGGCCGCATGATGCCCGGCGACTGGGATAACTACACAGCGAAGAGCCTCTGGGAGCACGAGTTGGGCAAGCTCGGAAGACACGCTCTGCTTTCACTCGTCAGTTTGCTGTTTCACGTCGAGGCTTTCTACGCGGGCGGTATCGATCACGATCAGCGGCTAAAACTCGTCCGCGACATGAAGAAGTCTGGACGAATCGCGGAGTTATGCGCGCGGATGGATCGTATGAACGCCGACCCACACGGCGAAATGGAGAAGTACTGGCGGCGCAAGAAGAGCGCGAAGGCTGCAGCCAATCGCCGCAAAAAAGCCGTGCGCCTCGCGAAGAAACAGGCTCAGCGCTTGTCGTCTGACCCCTGTTCTTTGATACCTGATCTCTGCCGGCCAAAGGAAGGCCGCCAATGATCGCCCGCTCCATTCACAAGCCAGAGGGCGCGAGCCGCAAAGAGAATGCGAACGCCGACTCAGCCTACGTCTGCCAGATCGAGGGCTGCGCGCGCGATCGCAAGCCGGGACACCTGATGTGCCTCGATCATTGGCGCGGCGTTCCCGAGCCTCTCCAGGAGCGCGTGGTTTCGACCTATCGCCGGTTCCTGGCCGGCACGGAAGGCATCCGGCCCTACATGCTCGCTCGCCTCGAAGCCATCATCCACGTTTCAAAGCTGCACGGCATCGATACGGCCCGCATGGAACGCGAGCTGGAGTTCAAACGCAACGGAGGGCCGGTCTGAGACTTGGACGGCCCGCAACACTGCACGGAGGTAGAACGTGAACGATAAAGTGAATCAACTCGGAAAGAACACGCTCGCCAACTGGATCGCCTTCGAGGCGTCGGTGATGGCGCTTCGCTCCTACTCGATGTGCAAGTACGTCGACGGCGTTGAATGGCGCGACATCAACGTCGAGGTGCAGGGCGTGCCCCTGGGCAGCTATCTCAAAAAAGAACTGCGGTACCTGAGCCTCTGCGATGCGCTGATCTGGTGCGTCGGGCATCCGAGCCTGGTGCGCGTGGTCGATGGGGTGAGACGATGAGACCTAAAAAGAAGATTCTGCTGCTCTCACTCAGCGAAAGCCGTCTCTCGCTGCTGGCCTTCATGCTGCGCACCAACGGATACAGCGTCACATCTGAATCTGTTATCGATGAGGCGCGCGAGCTGCTCGCGACTCAGCCTTTCGATGCGCTACTTTGCGATCTGCCGCTTCCCGGAGTCGAGGAACTGATCGCTTCGATGCATCTCATCAATTTCTGGGCCAAAACCTTGGTTATCGGCACGAGCACCAGCGACGCCAGACTCTTCGCCGACGCGCTTTTCACCTTCGAGCCTTCGGCGGCCGAGCTGCTCGAACGCATCAAGATTCTATGCGCCCGCAAGCGCGGCCCGCAGCGGAAAAAACTGCCCGAGCGCGTCCCGCCGGTCGCGCTGACCCACGCCGCGGAGTTCCTCGCAGCCCGCGAGAGATTGGCAGGCCTCGCATGAGAATTGCCAGCAGTTACACAGATAAAGTCGACGGCGACGGCATGACGCTTGAGGAGATCGGACGCCATTTCGGCGTCCCGCGTCAATCCGTTTACGCGATATTGCAGCGCGCCTACGCAAAGCTGCGGCGAAACCCGCAGGCTATTGCCGTGCTGCGCGCTGCGGCAGAGCTGGCGCGCGCCGAGCGCAACCGCCGGCACACCTGGGCCGACGATGAAAGCGAGGTGGCATGAAGACGGCAGGAAACAGGGATCAGGGATCAGGGATCAGGAACTACGATGACGCGCGCGCGGACGCAGCTCGGCTTGCTAAGGCTTGTCGCGTGGCCTTGCGTCAATATGACGGTGGCCACCCGATAGGTCACGACGCTGTCATGGAGTTACATCGCTCGCTTATAAAATGCATCCCCGCTCTGCGGCGTCCGGAGTTAGAAAGGTTGGCGGAAGATGGCAGCCTATAGCTTCAATCGTCAATTCGTGGCCCCAATACAGGCTGGGACCAAGAGGCACACCATTCGCGGAGATCGTAAGGATGGGCGCATTCCAAGGAAGGGAGAACCTCTCTATCTTTTCTGCGGCATGCGAACTAAGAATTGCTTTCGCATTCTCCCAACGCCGCCGCTATGTAAACGAGTCCAGCGTATTCACATCAGCGACGATTTTGACGGCGCAGTACTACCAAAAGTTACGGTCGATGATGAGGTGCTAGACCGGAGCGAATGTGAGATGCTAGCTCAGGCCGACGGCTTCCCCAATTTCATCGCAATGATGCGCTTCTGGCGCGGCAATCTACCGTTCGACGGCAACATCATCCACTGGAAGTAACTCAGGGAGAACTAAGTGGAAGGGGCCATTTATCAGCGTCAGTGCCAACATCTCGGCTGTAAGAACCTTATCGATCCGAAGCGCCATCTGGCGCGGTTTTGCTCGGATGTCTGCCGTCAGGCCGATGGCCGCGAGCGACGCAAACTCAAGCCTCCGGTGCTCTGTTCGGAGTGCAGGAAGGCTTTGAAGGCAAAAGCGAAAGAGTAAGTTATGGGAGTCACAACTCGACAGATCGGACGGCTGCAAACACTCTACGGCCAGCTCGCTCGCCGCACCATCGGCGTCGGCACCGGCCGCGAAGAGCGCCTGGCCTATGTGAGTGCGCGGCTGCGCAAGCCGGTAGCGAGCTTCAAAGATCTCAGTTTTGACGACGCCGGCTGGCTGATCGACCAGCTTCAGGGTGAGTTAGGCGTGAAAGTACCTGCCAAGCCCCGCCAGCGGCTCGATCGAGACCAGGCGCGCCGCGCAGGCCTCGATGGCCGTAAAGATGGCGGCGAGTTCGCCACGGCCCCGCAGATGGCCTCGGCGGCCGATCTGGCGACGATCCAGAGTTACTTCATGCGCCTCGGGCTCACTCGCGAGCAGTTCGACGGCTGGCTGCGCTCGGCGTATTCGCCGCTCAAGCATAAGTCGGACCCGAAGATCGTAACTCTCGCGGACGCCAACAAGGTTCGCTGGGCGCTGAAAGGCAGGCTGCAGGCTGCAGGCCTTTGGGAGGAAAGAAGAAAGTCATGACCGAGCAAGAGCTACTTCAGAACTTAGTCGATGCGCTCTCGGCAGCCATCGATCCGGTGGTCAAGTCGATCATCAAGGGTGACCGTGAGATTCAAGCCGCCCGCGCCGCCTTCGAGCGCATCGGCCTGCGAATCACTGACTTGGAGGTTATTATGCGGGTCTCGGCTCAGGCTGTAACTCTTTCTCGTGCGGTAGAGTCGGACGCCGACTTTCTGCGTTCGCTGCGCATAGCTCCCGATCTAACTTCCAATCCGATCTCAGGAGAACCGCGATGACCGTGCGCCGCGAAAGCTTCCGCATTCCCGAGGAGCTGCTGCTGCCCTGGCCGGCGCGCGAAACGATCGATGTCGAGCACGCGGCCGAGATGATGGGCTGCTCCGGAGCTGTCGTGCGAAAACTGATCGAAGAAGGTGAGATCCAGGCTTACAAAATTCGCGAAAAAGGCCCCAGCCCGTGGCGGATTCGATATAGCTCGGTTGTGGCGCACCTTGAGAAAATTCATAAGTTGAATGGTTTGGAGAAGCGGTTTTGAACCGGCCACTCAAGGGCGATATTCGGCAGCTCCTCTTTGCGTGGAGCCCGCGATTTACTGTCTCTGCCGAGTTCGCCGCCGATCGGCTGGATGTCTCTCTCAACACCGTCTGCCGGATGATCGACCGGGGAGAATTGGTAGCCGAAAAAATGAATCCGGAGAAGACAAATAGCCCCTGGCGCGTCAACTATGACAGCCTTGTCGAACGGCTCGAAAAGCTCCGCCGGTCTGATGGCCTGGAGAGGCGATTTTGAGGGGCATTTTCTGCGCCGTTTTTCGGCTGCTTTTGGGGCGTTTCTGGGCGCCGGTTTTTAGCCTCGGCGCCGGCGGTAAAATGAGGCGGGTTTTGGGGTCGATTTTGGCCTGGTCTGAGGGGTTGAAATGGCCCGAAATCGTCTCAAGGCGTGAGATGCCTATGATTTTCAGTATCCGGGCAAAATCGGCCATGTAACCGTTTCATTTTATGAGAAAAAGTGAGACGTTGCCCTCTATCTGCGCGGCTTTCGCGAGTTTCCCACATTTTGTGCCAACGGTCGATTTTGGCGATTTTCCGTTCCTCTGTCCAGGTCGGACCTATTTTCAATAACTTACAAAAACGGCGAGATCAAAAACGGTCATTTAGTGCAACGCTCAGTCTGTTTTTTATCCCGCCGTATTTGCTGTGGAAAAGTCTGTTTCACCAGCGCAGATCCCGCCTATTCCCCCACTTGACCGTCAAATCCCTCTAGTGCAATGCTCAGTCTGTAATCACAGGTGATAGACCAGCTCGATTTTGGTGAGAAGGGTGGGATGCTCTTCGCGCCGCTGGGCTTTAGCCTCGACATCGAGCGAAGTAACCTTTGCCCCCATCTTGCGGCAGAGCACCATGTTGAGGGTATTGGCGGCGCAGGCCGCAAGACTGGCGAGGAGAACTTCAAGGGGTGTCGGGTCCTTGCCGCCGGTGGCGGGATAATCCATCGACAGGTTGTGGCCGCGGACATCAACATTGACGCGCATTTCGCCGAAGTGACGAGCGAGGACGGAGAGATCGACACGCATGGGCGCCTGAATTCGTTAAGAGGGACTTGATTCACATCCTATCTCAGTTCAGAGGCCTTCCGCAGGATCACGAACATCAGCCGGCTGAGCGCGATGGCCGAGTCGGCGAAGAGCACAATGCAATAAGTTCCAAAGCGGAACATGCGCAAGGGCGTCTCGCGCACGGCAATCCCGAAAAGATTGGAGGCGAAGAGAGCAAAGAGCAGAATCGCCGCAAAGCGGGTCACGACTTCCTCCCGATCCGGGACAGCTTCTCCAGGTTGCTGTCCGCGCACACCAGTCTCCACTCGCAGCGAAAATCCTTTTGCCACGCAAGCTGAAGCTGGTAAAGTTCGGCTTCCGATGGGATCAAAGGCAATCCGGAGACATCATACCTCCCGGGTTCGCATGTCGGCGTCCGGATTTTGCCTGCCAAAACGAAGACGCCAGAAACCGAAGTCTCTGGCGTCTCAATGGCGGTAAACTCGCAGGTTGCCTGGACCAAGCACCGTCCCACTCAGCCTTCCGACGAGTCTCCGGGTTGCCCCGAATTCCCTTGTCTTCCAGCTGTACCGGCGATGGAGCCTCGAGTTGCCTCGACTCTCGCATCCTTCAGCGGCTCTGTAAACGAAGATCCAGGTTGCCCCGTCTCTTCGCTTCTCCAGCTCCGCCTCCGATTGAGTTTCCGGGTCGCCCCGTCTCCTCAATCTTCCGGCTTGTCCGGCGATGGAGCTTCGAGTTGCCTCGACTCTCGCATCTTTCAGCGGCTCTGCGAGCGAAGTTTCAGGTTGCCCCGTCTCCTCGCTTCTCCAGCTCCGCCCTCGATGAGGCTTCGAGTTGCCCCGAAACCTGCACCCTCCGGCTTGCCTACGGTGAGAGTCTTCAGGTCGCCCCGAATCCTCTCTCCTTCCGGCCTGGCCTTGGGCTCGCCCTCCGGGTCACCCCGGCTGCCGCGCCCTGTGGCCTGCCTCGGGATCAGTCTCTGGGTTGCCCCAAATCCTTGATCCTCTGGCGGCGCCGTCTCCGCATCCTCGGGTTGCCCCGATTACTGCGTCTACGGCTGGGCCGCTCAACGTCCTCGGGTTTCCCCGAATCCTGCGTCTGCGGCTGGGCCGATGTTGACTTCCCGGCTCAACTCGAACTTTGCATCCCCGGCGCTAGGCCGCGGATGAATCTTCGTGTCCAATCGGGTCTTGCACGTTCGTGCCCGGCTCTGGATGCTCTCTTAAATCTCATTCGACCCTCCACCGCCGTCTCCGGTTGCGGAGTGCCGTTCTCAATTCATCCTGCATCGTCCTGCCAGGTTGGAACTGCGTTTCCAGTTCCCTACAGGTTTACCAACTGGATGGAGATTAGGCTGATTCAATCTGTGGATTCAAGTGCAAAAAGAGACGAATCCTGTGGATTTCACCAGGTGTGGTGCATTAATCGAATTGATTGTCCGCTAAACCATTCGTCTTCAAATAAAAGGTCCAGTTCAGAGCTTAGAGGCGAGCGCTGGCGCGATCTACACAAGCCGTTGAGCGATGGTTTCGTCCAGAATCTCCCGGACAGTCAACGGGATGATGACGATGTGTTCGCGCCGGAAGAATTGGTCGATCTCTCGCAGAGCGTCGCCGCTGAAGTCGAAGCTGACAAAGAATCCCTTCTTTCGCTTCATCCGCATCATCGCCGCTTCAAAATTGTCGATGTCGGGGCGGCCTGTCTTATCCATCTGCTTCACTTGGATTGGATACCAGTCGTCCATGAAGTCAAGTTCACCGGCATCCTTCCCGGCGGCAGCCGGCTCGGAGCCGACGGGATAGATGCGGCCGTCGATTCCCATATCACCCACCTGCGTTTTGTTCGGAATTCCGCCGAGCGCGATGACAGCCCAGTTCTCGAACTCGAAGGCTGGGATGGTGCGGAGCTGCTTCTCGGTCCAGGGCAGGTCACGCACAATGAAGCCTCTGTCGTGCAGCCAGTAGTTTTCATCCTCGCGCAACTTACACACATCCCGGAGCCGCTTTGCCATCACCCGGCAGGCCGTCGGAGAAATGTCGATTCCGATCCATTGACGACCAAGCGTCTGAGCGGCAACCAAGGTGGTGCCGCAACCACAGAAAGCATCGAGGACGATGTCGTTGGGCTTTGAAGAGATCTCCAGGATACGTTCCAGCAACTTCAACGGCTTCTGCGTTGGGTACCCCAAGCGCTCTTTCGCTTGCGAGTTAATCGGGGGAATGTCCGTCCAAACCGAGTCGATGGGGCGTCCTTCCTGTTCGTCAAGGTAACGCTTCATGCGAGGGACGGCACCCGGGCTGGGCTGGACCACAATCCCGGTTTCGTAGCCCTCCTGCATCCGCTCTCTCGTCCATCGCCAGACTTTCGTATGGCCCAGGAATTCATAAGTCAGATTCGGCCGGTTTGGATTTGGATTCGTCAGATTATCCAGCTGATAAAGCCGACCGTCCGGGTCGCGATGCGAGTATTTACCAGCAGTTTTGGCATCAAGATTTTCCGGATCGTATTGATTATATGGACGGTTGCACACGATTTCTCCGCCGCCGCCGTAGAGAAAAATCGTGTCGTGATTGTTGGGTAACCTCTTGAAGGCCAAACCTTTTGCGAGTGCCCGGTGCCAGATAATCTCGGTTTGGAAATTGTCTTCCCCGAAAATCTGATCGAGCATCACCTTGACGTAATGGCTGGCGTGCCAGTCGCAGTGCAAGTAGAAGCTGCCGGTCTTCTTGAGGACGCGTGACAACTCCACGCAGCGGGGGCGCATAAACTCGATATACGCTCGTGTAGATTCGTGGCGATCTTCAAACGACCGCCTCTCCTTCGTCTCGCCCCAGAAAATCTCGTAGGTTCGATTGGAATTGAAGGGCGGATCGACATAGATGAGGTCAATGCAGTCATCCGGAAGCTTCTTGAGCTGTTCCAGATTGTCGCCGCAGTAGATGACGCGCGTATCGAGAAGCGAGGAGGGCTTTGCCATTGGTACGAACAGCTTACAACTTTTCCGAGCGCCCGTCACTCGACAACAGGCGTCATCTCTTTCCATAATTCAGGCAGGATCAGCAGCGAACCTGAGTCGCCCTCGCGGCGCCATTCCCCGGATCATTCTTGGCTTTCGTCAACGTTCACCTGCCAGATCTGCGAGAGCCTGTTCCTGCCGCTGTAATTCGACAGTTCGAGATCGAAGACTCAGATCAAGAGGATGACGATGAGATCGATGAGAAGTTCCGATGAGAGATCTTTGCGGGCAGCGCTTGCTCCTAAGATGCGGGTTGCCCTGGTGCTGCTGGGAGCGATGCTGGCCGCGCCAGCGCTTTGGGCGCATCACGGGCTGGCGGCCTTCGATACAACGCACACCATCAAGCTGGAGGGCACGGTGACCGAGTTCCAGTGGATCAATCCCCATGCCTTCATCCTTGCGGACATCAAAGACGCCAGCGGCAAGGTCGCGAACTGGCGGCTGGAACTGGGCAGCCTGGGAATGCTCACGCGCTATGGCGGTTGGGGTCCAGATACGGTGAAGCGCGGAGACAAGATCACGGTGCAGGGCTTTTGGGCAAAGGACGGCTCCCATTATCTCTCGGTCGGAAGAATCTGGCTCCCCAACGGAAAGTCGCTGGAGGGCAAGCCATAGACGCGACCGGCATGGACGCATTCTGCAAGTGGCTGGAGGCGACCAGGGTGGGAGCCAGCGTGCGGCAATCGCTGTGGCTCTTTCCGGCGATCGAGACCGTGCACCTGCTGGGGATGGCCGTGCTGGTTGCGACGGTTGTCGCTCTCGATCTGCGGCTGCTGGGCTGGGCGATGCGAGGGCAGCGAGTGACGGAGCTGGTCAGGCGGCTGCTCCCCTGGTCGTGGGCCGGCTTTGCGGTGCAGGTGGCGACCGGCGCAGCCCTTTTCTCGTCTGAGGCGGTGCATGTTTATGCCAATCCCGCCTTTCGCTTGAAGATGATGCTGATCGTTCTGGCCGGCGTTCATGCCTCGATCTTTCACTGGGTCATTTGTCGCGACGTGGCGAAGTGGGACGAGGGCCGGGTCATTCCCGCAAAGGCAAGGGTTGCCGGTTTGGTATCGATCCTGATCTGGATCGGCGTTGTGGCTGCGGGGCGTTTTATCGGGTTTGTCTGAGGCTGGTTGGGCGCTCATCGCGCTCTCTTTGCGCTACGGCAAACTCTGAGCGCTCTTTGCGTTTTTCGCGTCTATTCGGTACCAGAGCTATTGGTGAAAGCTGTTACGCTGAAGTCTGAGAAGAATCCCCAGGGGGAAGCCGGATTACCCCATCCGGCGGTAAGAAGCATGGCAGAGTTCGTCATCAAATTGGCCGACGAGCGCGGCCGCGTGCAGGAGCAGGTGCAGTCGGCGGCCACTGCCGAGGAGCTGCGCAGCCGCTTTGTCCATGCCGGCTACCACGTCTTCTCGGTGAAAGCGCGCACTGGCTTCGGCGGCCTGAAGCAAGGCAAGGTCAAGCTCGAACCCTTTCTCATCTTCAACCAGCAGTTTCTTACGCTGATCCGCGCCGGTCTGCCGATTCTCGGCTCGATTCAGATGCTGGCCAAGGCCCAGAAGAACGCCCGCTTTGCGGCTCAACTGAACGACGTCTCCGCGCGAGTAAAGACCGGGGACGCACTTTCTTCGGCCTTTGAGGCGCAGAGCGGCTTTCCCGTCATGTACACCACGACCCTGCTGGCCGGCGAGCGCTCGGGCAATTTGCAGGAGGTGTTGGAGCGCTATGTCAGCTTCCAGCGCGTCTCGCTCACCTTCCGCAAGAAGCTGGTGGCATCACTGATCTATCCCGGCGTACTGCTGACGCTGGTCTGCGGGCTGATGGCCTTTATGCTGGTCGTTGTGGTGCCGCAGTTTGCCGCTCTCTATGACCAGATGGGCAACAAGCTGCCGGCCATGACCATGAACCTGCTGGCCTTCGGCAAGTTCCTGCAACACAACATCGTCTGGATTCTGCTCTTCGTGGCCGCATCGGGCTTCGGCCTCTACCGCTTTGCGATCACCGAGCGGGGCCGCGACCTTATTGACGGCTTCCGCATCAAGCTGCCGGTCTTCGGCAAAATCTGGCTCAAGTATCAGGTGGCGCTGTTTGCTCGCACGCTCTCAACGCTGCTCACCGGCGGCCTGCCGCTTGTTCCGTCTCTGGAGACCGCAGCCCGCTCCATCAATTCGCAGCGCGTCGCCAAGGCGGTGATGACTTCGATCACCACGGTCCGCGAGGGCAAGAGCCTGGCCGATGCGTTGGTCCAGACCAAGGTCTTCCCCGATCTGGCGTCCGAGATGATCTCGGTGGGCGAGCAAACCGGCGCACTGCCGCAGATGCTCAATTCGGTCTCGGAGTTCTTCGAGGAGGACGTCGCCACCGCCCTCTCCGCCTCTCTGGCGCTTATTGAGCCGGCCATCCTCATTGTGATGGGAGTTGTCGTAGTCTTCATTCTCATTTCGCTCTACCTGCCCATCTTCTCCCTGGGCTCGGCGGGCGGAGGTCAGGGGTAAACCATGGCTGATTCCACAGTCCTTGCTATTCCACTTCCCACGAGCGAGGACGAACGCGCCCAGGCAGAACTGCTCGCCGCGCGCTATCACGCCGAGTTCGTGGATCTGAAGAACTTCAAGATCCAGCACGAACTGTTGCGCACCGTGCCGGTCGAGCTGATGTTCCGCTACAACTTTGTTCCGATCGAACAGCAACTGGACGCGCTGGTGATCGCCGTCAGCGATCCGTCTCGGCTGATGATTCTCGACGAGATCGCCGGGCTGCTCGGCCACCGCATCATTCCGCGAGTGGCGACGCTCTCGCAGATCACAGACTTGCTGAAGAAGACCGAGCAGTCACAGCGCGTTCTCGATGAGGCGAGCGAGGGGCTAACCTTCGATGTGCTCACCGGGGACGAAAACTCGGACGAGAATATCTCGATCGAGAAGCTGACCAGCGAGGAAGACATCAGCCCGATCATCCGGCTGGTAGATACAACGATCTTTACGGCCCTCGAACGGCGCGCATCGGATATTCACATCGAGACCTATGACGATTCATTGCATGTGAAGTACCGCATTGACGGTGTGCTGCAGGAGGCGATGGCGCCGATCGCCCGCGAGCATCACACCACGATCCTTTCGCGCATCAAGATCATGAGCGAGTTGGACATCGCCGAGCGGCGCGTGCCCCAGGACGGGCGCTTCAGGGTCCGGTACAAGGGCCGGCTGATCGACTTCCGCGTCTCCATCATGCCGACCATTCACGGCGAAAACGCCGTGCTCCGCGTGCTCGACAAGGAGTCGATGAGCGAGAAGTTCCACCATCTCACTCTCGACGTGGTCGGCTTTGCCGAGGAGGATCTGAAGCGCTTCCGGGCCTATATCCGCGAGCCGTACGGCATGGTGCTGGTCACCGGACCGACCGGTTCGGGCAAGACGACGACTCTCTACGCCGCGCTCAACGAGATCAAGAGCGACGAAGATAAGATCATTACCATTGAGGATCCGGTCGAATACCAGATTCGCGGCATCACGCAGATTCCCGTCAATGAGAAGAAAGGCCTGACCTTTGCTCGCGGCTTGCGCTCGATTCTGCGCCACGACCCGGACAAGATCCTGGTCGGCGAGATCCGCGACAACGAGACGGCGCAGATCGCCATCAACTCGGCGCTGACCGGGCATCTGGTGTTTACCACCGTTCACGCCAACAACGTGGTGGACGTGCTGGGCCGCTTCGTGAACATGGGCGTCGAGGTCTACAACTTCGTCTCCGCGCTCAACTGTATTCTGGCTCAGCGGCTGGTGCGGACCATCTGCGAGCACTGCGCCCGGCCGGTCGCTTATACCGACGATGTTCTCAGGGCCAGCGGCATGGACCCGGCCGAGTGGCGGGGCTTCGTATTTCGCGAGGGGCAGGGTTGCATGGAGTGCGGTGGAACGGGCTATCGAGGCCGGACGGCGATCCACGAGCTGCTCGACCTGACCGACCCGATTCGAGAGTTGATTTTAGCAAAGAAGCCGACCTCGGAAGTGCGTAAACTGGCTCAGAAAGAGGGCATGAGCTTTCTTCGCGAGTCGGCACTGGACCGGATCCGCCGCGGATTGACCACGCTCAAAGAGATCAACAAGGTTACGTTCATCGAGGCGTCACGATAATGAGTTCGATTCTGAGCAAAGCCAAACTCGGTTCCCAACTCGGCGGCCGACCGCCTGTCGCGGTTGAGCTCTCGTCGCAAGGCGTGCTCGCTGCTGCTTCGCCGGGAGCCGAGCAGCCTCCGGTCTACGCCTTCGAGCCGCTACCTCCCGGCGCAATCGAGCCTGATATCGCCGAGAAGAACCTGCGCTCGCCTGATGTGGTGGCCGCCGCCATTCGAACCGCCATCGAACAGGTTTCTCCGCGCACTCGCTCGATCACAATGGTGTTGCCGGACACGGTGCTCCGGGTCTTCGTGCTGGACTTCGATTCGTTTCCTTCTCGCCCGGATGAAGCCATTCCCGTCCTCCGGTTCCGGCTTCGCAAGGTGGTTCCCTTCGATGTCGAGCATGCCGGAGTGAGCTACCAGGTGCTGGTCGAGAACAAGAACGAATGCAAGGTGCTGGCAGCCGTCGTGCCCGGCCCGGTCTTGCAGGAATACGAGGCCGCGATACGCCAGTCGGGCTACGAGCCCGGAGCCGTGCTGCCTGCGAGCTTGGCGGCGCTGGCGGGTATCGAGTCAGAGGAGCCGGTTCTGGCGGCGAACCTGGGCGAGGTGGCGCTGACCACCTGCATCACCCAAGGAAATGACCTGCTGCTCTATCGGACACTCGATTTGCCATTGGACGCCCACCAGCGTCTCCAAGAGGTGCAGCGCGGAATTGCCGTGGCCGCCGCTTATTATGAAGACAAGATCGGCGTACGCCCGCAGGTGTTGCATTTTGCCGGCATCGGCGTCGGCATCGGGGCGGGCGGCGACAGCGTGGCGGAAGACTTCGCACGCTGGATCAACGATCCTGAACTCACGGTCACCGATCTGGCGCCGCGGCCCGAGACCGGAGCCGCCACGCCGCTCGGCAACCTTGTTAGCCTGGCCGGCGTCGTTGGCGCGCTGGCGGGAGCTGCGTAATGAGAATAACCCTGAATCTCGCCACCCGCCCCTACGCAGACCTCAGGCCGGCGCTGAAACGCCTGCGCATCGCGATGGCGGTGCTGGCCGTCCTTGCCATCGGCCTTGGCCTGGGCCTGCGCGCCTTCCACCAGAAGGCCGAAGAGGCCCGCGCAACGGAACTCGCCGTCCAGAAAAAGATCGATGCCATCAACCGGGAGCGCCTGGGCTACCAGCACCTGATGCAAAGGCCTGAGAATGCGCAACTGCTGACCCAGGCCGCGGAGCTCAACCAGCTCTTCGACGAGAAGACCTTCTCCTGGACGCTGGCGATGGAAGATCTTGAAACCGTCCTGCCCAGCGGAGTCCAGGTTACGGCCATCGATCCCACTCGCGATGAAAAGACTGGCAAGATCACCATGAAACTGCGCGTCGTGGGGCCGCGCGACAAGGCCGACGACCTGGTTCAGAATCTCGAACACTCCAGATACTTTCTGCTGCCGCACATCGTGAGCGAAAGCACGGAGTCCACCGGCGGCCCCAACGAGCGGTTGGAGCCGGTGAGCGCCTCAAACCGCTTCACCTTCGAGCTATTGGCCGACTATAACTCAGCGGCGCTGCTGGAATACAAGGTGCATAAGAAGACTGAGGAGCCTAAGGCCGTTGCCGCGAGCGAACCGAAGAGCGCAACGCCACAACTGACCAAGCACGCAGCCGGCGTTCCGTCCACTTTGAAACCGAGACCCGTGAAACCGGCAGTCATGCCCCTGGACCGGATGCCAACGTTTCACAGCCCCAGTTTCAATCCAAATGCGTATCGGATTCCCAATCGCAACCCCAATCCAAATCCAAATTCCAATCAAGGAGCCCCGCGATGAGCAGCGACAGCCGCACCCCTTCGCTGTGGCGCGAGCGCCTGGCCTCCCCACTCACGTGGCACTACCTGGGCTCTGCTGTTCTGCTTGTGGCGGTGATCCTCCTCTCGATCCGCTTTGGCCTGGATTGGGCCGCCACCAGCGGGAGTTCCGCAGAGGCTCTAGCCGCCAAGCAGATTGAGATGAAGGCTAAAGACCTGCAGACCGCTCCCTTGCGCGGCCTCGACAAACGCGTGACCGACTCGCGCGCGCAAATGCTAGACTTTTATGCCAAGCGCATCCCGCCCAACTACTCCTCGATCGACCGCCGCATCGGCGAACTGGGGGTTAAGTCCGGCGTGCGACTCTCCCGTGTCACGTACACGCAAGGCAAACCCGGCTCGGATCTGACTGAGATCTCCCTGGATGCAGGCATTACCGGCGACTATCCGCAGATCATGCATTTTGCCAACAGCCTGGAGCGCGACCAGATCTTCTTTGTGATCCGCGGCCTCACGCTCACGGGGCAGCAAGGCGGCGTGGTGAATCTTCGCCTGCTGGTCTCGACGTGGCTGCGACCTTCCGATGTTCCCACCGGATTGCCGCCGACTCCCGAAGCCGGCGACACACCCGCCGGACCCTCCACTGCGAGCCCTGTTGTGCAGGGAAAGGAGGGCGAATAGCCATGGACATGAGCCTGAAAACCGCAAAGAAGTGGCAAGTCTACACGCTTATCGCTCTTGGCGTAGTCCTCGTCTGCGTTGCGGGATACGAGATCAAGAGCATCTATGGCGGTTCCTCTGCGCCGCCAACGCCTGTGGTCATAGCGCCCCGTCTGGCAAGCATTCCTGCCGATCAGGCCAACGGCCGTGCTACCGAGTCCGCCGCGTCTGCCGGACAAGAGGCCCAGAAGCTCTCCAACGCCGGCATCGATCCGGCTTTACACCTCGGCAAGCTGGCGCTCAGCGAAGAGGTGGAGTATGAGGGCACGGGCAGAAACATCTTTTCCGCCGAGTCCGCGCCGCCCAAGATTGAACCGCCGGTGAAGAGTGCACGCGACGTCCAGGTTGCGCAAGTCATCGCGCCCCCGGCCGTGCCCGAGAAACCCAAGCCCCCGGTCATCGATCTGCGGTATTTCGGCTACACCCAGAACAAGGACAAATCGGTGCAGGCTTTCTTCGTCCACGGCGATGATGTTTTCGTCGCCCACAGCGGGGAGATCGTAGATCACCGCTACAAGGTGGGCAGCATCATGCCCACCAGCGTTCAGGTCACCGACCTGGGTTACAACAACACTCAATCCCTGCCCTACCAGCCGAATAAAGACTAACTGCCGGAAGCCGAATGATGAAGTCCACCCCAATCCGCAACCCGGCTCGCCCTGGAGAGGAGGGTTTTGGACTGCTCGCGGTGATCTTCCTCGTGGCGCTGCTGACCCTTTCGCTGGCCGTCGCCATGCCCAAGGTCATCAAGCAGCTCCAGCGCGACCGCGAGCTTGAGACCATGCGCCGCGGTAAGCAGTACGCGCGCGCAGTCAGGATGTACTACAAGAAATTCGGGTCCTATCCGCCGAACGCCGATGTGCTCATCAAGGGCGTGAACAATATTCGTTTTCTGCGTAAAAAGTATACCGACCCGACGACCGGTCTGCCGGACTGGAAGCCGGTTCTCTTTGGCCAGAACAAAGCCCCGACGGCAATGGGCTTCTTCGGTCAGCCTCTGGGCGGGATCGGCGGCTGCACTCCAGTGAACCCGCTGGACGCGAGCAACCAGGCCAATGGCGCGTCGGCAGCGCTCGACGCAGGCTCGGCCGGCCCCTTGAATACCGCCAATACAAACTGTCCTGGAACCGGCTTGAACACCAGTGCCGGCTCGACCGGCGCCAGCTCGACGAACCCCGCCGACCCCAACGCAGCCAACTCCAGCACCGATCCCAATGCTGCCGGCAATGGAAGCACAACCACATCGGCCTTCGGCCAGCCCGGACAGGCCTTCGGCGGAGCCGGCATTATCGGCTTTTCGCCCAACAGCCCCAAGCCGTCCATCATGGTCTACAAGACGAAGACCCACTACAACGAGTGGGAGTTTGTCTATGACCCGCGTGTAGAACTCATGCAAACGCAAGGCGGTCCGCCGCCGGTGAACGTCCCTTTGCAGCCCGGAGCGCCGGGCGTGAACCTTCCACCTACTTCTCAGGTGCCTTCAGCCCAATAGCTTCAGAGGCGGCCTCGCTCCCCAGCCCCATTTCACTTCAAACGTAAGAGGCCCGTCCCGGTGCAAGGGACGGGCCTCTTGGCGATGTAGACGAAACTGGAAAGCGCGTTGTTACACGCTGAAGGAGGAGCCGCAGCCGCAGGTCGACTTCACCTGGGGATTGTCGAATTTGAAGCCTGCCGCCTCAAGGGTTTCGACATAGTCCACGGTGCAGCCGTTGAGGTACATCAGCGAAGTGGCATCCACAAAGACCTTGAGATCCTCGAAGCTGTAGACCTTGTCCATCATGCCGCTCTGGTTCTCAAAGGCCATCGAGTATTGAAAGCCCGAGCAGCCGCCGCCGACCACGCCGATGCGCAACCCGGCAGGGATCGGGTCCTGAGTCGCCATGATCTCACGCACCTTGGCAATGGCCTGGGGGGTTAGGTTGAGGGGCGCCTTCTTGACTTCGGTTTCCTGTGCGGGTGCAGCGGTCGATGAGGCCATGGTTTCTCCCAAACGAGTTATTTGCTTGCCGTAGAGGTAATTCTACGGCCCGGCGGACAAGGAATCAAGATTCTCCGCCGCCTTTGTCTGGTTGGATGCGGCGCGGGGCGGGAAAGTCGCAGAAGCGGTTGCCCCGCCGCGCGAAGTGCTTTCAAACACGCTCCCGTGGCTATTCTTTTCACAGCGACACCGAATCGGGGGTATGATGTTCTGCGGGCTCCTCTCCCGACCGGGACGTGGATTCTTTTAGATCCGCTGGCGTTCGGGTCTGGAACCTCTCTGGAGGTGGATTATGACGCTTGTGCCGGTAATGTGGGTGGTGTGGGGAGTGCTGGCGGTGGTCGCGGCCGCACTTTATCTCTATCGTTCCAATCTGGAACGCGACGAAGAAGACCAGATTTACCTTGACGATGCCTTCCAGCACGAGAGGTCTGCGCAGGAAGCCATTGTGGCCAAGGTGGGCAAGGTCGAACCCGCACTGCGGGTCGCTGTTTGGCTGGTTGGGGGCTGGACTGTGCTAGTGGCTGCGTACTACATCTGGGACATCATCACCCAGTTCAAATAAGCCGCTGTCTTACCGCTTTGCCTGAACGGCTGGCGGCGCCCAAGGGCCTCTGCCAGCCGTTTTGTGTCTGCTCAACCTGCGGAAAAACTCGGTACCGAGGGAGACAGGGCTTTCAACCCCCGCATCAGGCCAGCATAATCAACAGCGGCTTCAGCCGCGGGGAAACTCTTTCCGTCAATTTCGCACCCCAACAGGCCTTTTTCGCATCCAGCACAGCCGGATTTATTCGACTTCCTGCTTGGCGCGATAACCATCGCGGGCGATGATGTCGTACTTAAGCGGCTTGTGTTTCTCATCCTCCATGCGCAGCGGTTGGCCCTCTTCGTCAACCAGCACCACCCGCAACTTACGATATTTGCCGTCCTGAGCAGTGTTGGTGGGGTGGTAAACCAACTGATATTTCGAGCGGATATTGGCGTTGATCTCGTGGAAGATATCCGGCATCTCCCCGGCAAAACGGGGATTGAACCACCTGCCTCCGGTGAGGCTGGCAAAGGTCTTCATCTGGTTGTCGGCTTGCAGGTAATCCAGATCGCGCATCGAGCCTCTCATGCCCCCGCCGCCCTCGGTCATTGCGCGCAAGGCGCCGGCGGTCGAGACGGCAAAGATGCTGATGTCGGGTGTGTTCTTGACCTTTTGCAGAATCTTGTCGTAGGTCAGCTTGGAAAACGTGTCGCGCCCTGTCGAGATCAGAATGATGTACTTGCGGCCCTCAATGCGGCTGAGGCGATCTTCGGCCTCATAGAGGGCGTCGAAAAGGTTGGTTTCATTCCACAAGGGCTGCCGCATCGAGCCGATCGCTTCGAGCACCTGCTTCTTGTCCTGCGTAAAGTCGGTGACAATCTGCGTGTGCATGTCGTAGGTCATCACGGCCACGTAGTCCTGGGGGCGCAACTGGCTCGCAAAGGCATAGGACGCATTGAGCATGTCGCTGGCTTTGATCCACCAGGCGCCGTTCGCCGCAAACTCGCAGAGCATCAATGCGGTGATGGGAGCCTCGGTGCGCTTGAATCCGGCGATCTTTTGCTCGACGCCATCCTCGTAGACGCGGAAGTTTTTGGGTTGTAGATTGGGCACAAACTGGCCGGTCTTTTCCAGCAGCACGCCCACGTCGACGGTGACCTCAGGAACCTCGACGCGCAATGAGTAGTTGGGCATCCCCTCGGGATTCTTGAATTTGGGCGCGGTCGGCGCGGGCGGCGGGGTGTTCTCGGGGGCATCTTTCTTCTTGGGCAGAACGATCACTCCATTGTCGCCGCTGGGACCGCCGGAGTCGGGTGTGGTCTGGTCGGGCTGCTGGGGTTGCTGCCCGGCCGGCGGCGGCGTGGTCTGTGCCCGGAGCACCGGATTGGAAGCCAGCAACGCCAATGCCAGAACCGGCACAGTCAGCAACGATCGGCGAAGAGCCCGGAACAGTGGGCGCAGTCGAGACATAATGATCTCCTGGATCAACAGCATACGGGATTGAGCGAAGCGAGCGATACCCACGGCGCGGAACGCTCCAATGAATTAGACGTAAATCTGCTCAGAGGGTGCCTCACCCTCGCCGCGTCTCTGTCTTTGCGGCAAGGGTGGAAAATCACGAAGCTCGAACTCATCAGTACCCGCTGGCTACCAGCCAGGCCTCGGTCAGCTCCAGCTCAGGCTTCTTCCCGGCCAGCAACTGCGCGTGTGCCAGCTTCACCAGCACATCGGCCTCCACGTTCATCGGAGCGCCGACTTGAAGCGTGTGCAGGTTGGTCCGCCAATAGGTCAGCGGCAGAATCGCAATGGTGATCGCCTCGCCGTCGAAACTGGCAATCGTCAGGCTGATGCCCTCGACGGCAACCGAGCCTTTGTGCACCATCCACTGGCGCACGTTCTCCGGAACCGTCACCTTGAGGGTCCAGTCGGTGGTCTGGCGATCGAAGGCCGGATCGCTCCAGGAGATGACGGGATCGAGAGCGGCTAGCCTGCCGCAGCCGTCCACATGGCCCTGCACGATGTGGCCGCCCAGGGGACTTCCGGCGGCCGTTGGCAATTCGAGGTTGACCTTCGAGCCAGGGGCCAGCGCGCCCAGCGAGGTCCGATCCAGCGTCTCCTGCGCGAGGTCGGCGTGAAAGAGCTTCGGATCAACATCCAGCGCGGTGAGGCAAACACCGGAGACCCCCAGCGAATCGCCCTCGCGCAGCCGCCCGGCCAGCCCCGGTGCCTCGACGGTAATGCGGCGGACTCCGCCTCTGCTCTCCAGCCCGACCAGTGTTCCCGTCTGTTCGATGATCCCGGTAAACATGCCTCTATTTTAACGGGCCGCGGCATAAGGCCACCTCGCGCCGCCGCCCCGAACGGCACTAGCAAGGTCAAGCAAGCCGGGGAATCGCTCTGATACTCTTATGAATGGCCGGTCCGGGCTCCCCAAAACGCGGACCGTGGAGGACGAAGAGTAAGCATGATCAATCTGGCGGGCAAGACAGCCGTGGTCTTCGGGCTGGCGAACAAGCGTTCCATCGCCTGGGGCATCGCCCAAAAACTGCACGAGGCTGGCGCAACACTGGCCATTTGTTACCAAAACGAACGCATGAAGCTGGAGGCCGAGGGCCTCATCGCCGAACTGCCGGGCGCCAGCGGCTTCCAGTGCGATGTGACAAGCGACGAAGACCTCGACGCTCTTTTCGCCGTGCTCGGATTGCAATATGGCAAGCTCGACATTCTGGTCCATGCAGTGGCCTTCGCGCCCGCCGCGGAGCTGCGCGGAGAGTTCATCAATACCAGCCGCGAAGGCTTCCGCATCGCGCTCGACGTGAGCGTCTATTCGCTGATCGCAGTCAGCCGCTTTGCCGCTCCGCTGATGACCGAGGGCGGCAGCATCATGACCCTCAGCTTCTATGCCGCCGAAAAGGTCGTCCCCAACTACAACGTGATGGCCGTGGCCAAGGCAGGACTTGAGTCGACGGTTCGCTATCTGGCCTATAATCTCGGGCCGAAGAATATTCGCGTCAATGCCATCTCCGCCGGCCCCATAAGAACCCTGGCCGCGCGCGGCGTCGGCGACCTGAGCGACATGCTCCGGTCCCACGCCGAACGCGCGCCGCTGCGCCGCAACGTGGATCAGTTGGAGGTGGGCGGCGCTGCGCTGTTTCTGGCCAGCGAGTTATCCAGCGCCACCACCGGCGAAGTATTGTATGTGGATTGCGGCTATAACATCATGGGGTTCTGAGTCAGCCGGGGTTTACGTTGTTCTAGTGCAGACAGATGTGCGGGGTGCACCCAACTTAATACTCACCCGCTACTCTTTCAGCGTCACGGTGATCTTTCGGGCGTCTCCGCCGGCGGATGCTATTACGATCTCACCGGTCGATTTCTTCTTGATGCTTTTGAACTTTTCGCCCCACTCGACTAACACTAGCGCATCGGGAGTTAGTAACTCGTCGAGGCCGAGAGTCTCCAACTGGCGCTCGCCTTCGAGGCGATAGACGTCGAGGTGAAAGAGCTTCACCGGCCGGCCGTCGCGCGCACCGTGGTACTCGTGCAGCAGGGTGAAGGTCGGGCTGGTGACCTCGTCGGGTTCGGCGGCGTCGAGCGCCTGGGCGATGCCCTTGACCAGCGTGGTCTTGCCGGTGCCGAGGTCGCCGCGCAGGATCAGCAGTTGCGGCGGCGCGAGCAGGCGAACAAGTTTGCGTCCAACCTCAATTGTGTCCGCGCCGCTCTGGGAGGTGAATTCGTGAATCCGGCCTTCGGTGGTAGGAGCGGCACTGGTCATAGGGCTTCCTCGTCAGGAGGCCGCTATGACGACTCTGACGGCAGCCCCTGCAACCAAAGATAACCGTTCAGACCGCTGGCACGAAAGTGAAAAGCCTGAGAAAGCTGGCGGAGGGTGTCGGTCGCAAGCAGCGTGTGCTCATCGCCAGCGCGGACCGTCAGATCGCCGGCCAATCCGTGCAGATAGACGGCCGCTTCAACGGCTCCTGCGGGCTCGCCGGGATGTTGCGCCAACAGGCCGGCAATGAAGCCCGTGAGCAGGTCGCCGCTGCCTCCCTTGGCCATGCCGGGATTGCCGGTGGTGTTGACGGCTACGCGGCCGTCGGGATGGGCGATGAGCGTGCGCCATCCCTTGAGAACCAGTGTGACGCCATTGCGCTTGGCAAACTCGCGTGCCACTTCAAGGCGGTTGGCCTGCACCTCTGCCACGGTGATCTCCGCGAGCCGAGCCATCTCGCCGGGATGGGGTGTGAGCACCAGCGTCCGATTCCTGGCCAGCCTGGCGAGCAGTTCCGGCTCGGTGGCCAGCATATTCAATGCGTCGGCGTCGACGACAGCCGGGATTTTAGTCGCCGAGAGCAAGCCGGTGGTGAACTTGATTGTCTCTCGGACCTGGCCCAGGCCGGGTCCGATGGCCAACACGGTCTTTCCCGAGGTGAGCGCCGCCGCCAGCTCTGGGGCCAGGTTCTCCTCTGAGATCGAGCCCTCATCGTTTGCGGCCAACGGCCAGGTCATTAGTTCTGCCGCGATGTAGGCCACCAGTCCCAGCACCGGCTCGGGAACGGCGGCCGTCACCAGACCCGCGCCGACTCGCAAAGCGGCAAGCGCCGTCATTGCCGGAGCGCCGGACTTGCCGACCGAGCCGCCGACGACGAGAACGTGGCCAAAGTTGCCCTTGTTGGCTGCGGCAGGGCGGGGCGCCTGCGTGAGTGAGAGCGACGAGCCGGCCCATGTCAGTTTCTGGTCGGAGACGATCGCTGCGTCAGGCGAGCCGATGGGCGCGACGACGATGGGTTGCGACCAATGGCGCGTGAGCTGGCCAAAGACATGCGCCGGCTTGGGGGCCGTAAAAGTAATGACCGCATCGGCGGGAAAAACAGGAATGGCTGTCGCATTGGTCTCGTCGGCCGCCCAGCCGCTAGGAAGATCGACGGCAAAGACGGGCGCTTTGCTGTCGTTGAGCCATTCGAGGGCGGCGAGGGCCAGGCCTTTCAATGGCGGCTTGAAGCCTGTGCCGACGACGGCGTCTAGGATCAGATCGGCTTCAAGCGCGGCCTTGTGTTGGGCGAGGTCTTCGGCGGTTTCAACGATGTGGATGAGGCCATGCGGCTTGCCAGTGAGCTCCTGCCAGGCCTGGGCTGCATCGCCTTTGAGACCATCGGCAGAACCCAGCAGCAGCGTGGTCACTTCGAGGCCGGCCGAGGCGAGCTGGCGCGCAGCCATCATGCCGTCGCCGCCGTTATTGCCGCGCCCGCAGAGAACAGTGATTCGTTTTGCCCGCGGGAACTGCTGGCGCGCAAAGGCGGCCACCGCAGTCGAGGCAGCTCGCATGAGTTCGAGCGACGGCACCCCGAAGCGCTCGGTGGTCAGCCGGTCGCAGGCTTGCATCTCCGCTGCGGAAAGAACTTGCATGGCAACCATGGTAGCGCACGAGGGCGGAGAAGCAGAGAATGGGCCATTTCCGCTTCGCTGTGCCAGGAAAATGAGATTACCAATTAATTAACTGCACGGTTTTAAAAATTATTAGGGGGGGTACCCATCATGGCTCAGAGATTAGAGCAGAGATTGGTCTTATGACGCTCTCCAACCTGTTCCCATTTTGCGCGGTGGGTGGGGAATTATCTGCAAACACCTTTTTGACCTCGCTCAAGGCAGGCTCTGTGGTGTGGCAGTCGACTTCGGCCTGGAGTTCGTGGTCTCCCAGGTCCCCAAATGCGAGGGACCTGGGGCACCCGATTCTTGATGGTTGATTGAGATTGGGGCCACGCGCCCAAGGGTGGGGGACCACGCTCCGTCAAGATCGCCACTCCCTGATCTCTGTCGCTACCGCGCCATCAGGACCAGCAGCCAGCCATTGAGGCCGGCGATCAGGATGGCGACTGTCCAGGCCACGCCTTGCAGCCATGGTGCGTTGACGAACTCGCCCATCTTCTTGCGGCTGCCCGTGAAGAGCACCAGCGGGACCACGGCGAAGCTCAGCTGCAGCGAGAGAATGACCTGGCTGAGAATGAGCAGCTTCTCAGTGCCTTGCTCGCCAGTGACCGCGACCACGATGATTGTGGGGATGATGGCCAGTGAGCGCGTAATCAGCCGCCGCAGCCAGGGCGTGAGCTTGAGATGAATGAAGCCCTCCATCACCACTTGGCCGGCCAGAGTGCCGGTGATCGAGGAGTTCTGTCCGCTGGCCAAGAGAGCAATGGCAAAGAGCGTGCTGGCGCCGGTCGCGCCAACCAGCGGACTGAGCAGCTTGTAGGCATCCTGGATGGCGGCAACCTCGAAGAGGCCGCGGCTATGGAAGACCGCCGCGGCCACGATGAGTATGGCGGCGTTGACAAAGAGAGCCACGGTGAGCGCGAGGAAGGAGTCGATGTTGGCCATCTTGATGGCCTCGCGCTTGCCTTTGGAGGTGCGCTCGTATTTGCGGCTCTGCACGATCGAGGAGTGCAGATAGAGGTTGTGCGGCATCACCGTTGCGCCCAAGATGCCGATGGCGATGTAGAGCATCTCAGGGTTGGTGACGATGGAGGCTGAGGGAACGAAGAGGCCGTGCAGCGCGGGCCAGAAATCCGGACGGGAGAGAAACATCTGCACGCCGAAGAGGCCAACGATGGTGCCGATGAGCGCAATGACCAGCGCCTCAAGGGCGCGAAAACCCCAGCGTTGCAAGAGAAGAATCAGCAACACGTCCACGCCGGTGATCAGTACGCCGTAAAAGAGCGGAATGTGGAAGAGTAGTTCAAGAGCGATGGCCGAGCCGATGACTTCTGCCATGTCGCAGGCGGCGATGGCGATCTCCGCGCCGATCCACAGCGCGTAGCTGACCCTTGGTCCGTAGGCCTGGTGACAGAGCTGCGCAAGATCGCGCTCAGTGGCGACGCCTAGCTTGAGCGAGAGGCTTTGCAGCAGAATGGCCATCAGGTTCGAGGCCATGATGACAAACAGAAGCGTATAGCCGAAGCGCGAGCCGCCGGCGATGTCGGTGGCCCAGTTGCCTGGGTCCATGTAGCCGACGGAGATGAGGAATCCCGGACCGAGGAAGCCCGCCAGCCGCCGCCAGAAGACAGGCGAGCGCGTGAGCCCGACCGTCGCATGAACCTCCGGCAGCGATGGGACCAGATGCTCGGGATCAGGCGCGAGACCAGGGAGAACCGGCAATGGGGCGAAGTCTGTTGCGCTCATAGAATCGAGTATGCCACAACCAGTTAACTATGGTTAATATTATTCATTAAATTTAATTATCGTCAAGATTCCGGACGGAGCCAGACTGCATCGGCGGCCGGACGGCCCAGTATCGAAACTCCCTCAGGTAGTTCAATCGAAACGGTTTGGTCATAGTTATGGCTCACGACGCGAAGGCTCTGGCCGGGGCCGATGCCGTTGCTGTGAAGGAAGAGGAGCAGCTTGGGGTCTCGCTCGTGAAGGCTGATGACGGTGTAGCGGCGGCCCACGACGGCCTCAGAGAGCGGCGTTTCGCCTCGCTGTTTGCGCTGTGCTGGGCTTTCGGGCATAACGAAGTTGCCGTGCGGACAGGCGCCGGTTTCGCCAAGTTTTTCTCTGAGTTTGGCTTCGAAGGCTGCGGAGACGGCGTGTTCCAGCCTCTCGGCCTCCTCGTGAATCTCGTGCCACTCCATGCCAAAGATCTCGCTCAACATGCGCTCGATGAGGTGGTGGCGGAGAGCTGTTCGATAGGCGGTTTCGCGGCCTGTCTCGGTAAGGCGAACGATGCCGTCGGTGCCCACCTCAACAAAGCCGTCGCGTTTGAGCCGCTTGAGCGCCATGGTCACCGCCGGCGCTGAGACCTCGAGCCAATGCGCAAGCACTGCGGGGATGACCTCGCGCCCCTCGGCTTCAGCTTCGAGGATGGCCTTGAGGTAATTCTCTTTCGAGGCGTGGATCGAGTCTTTCATGGTGCGGCTGCAATCAGTCTATACGGCGCAAGAGCAGACAGACGCCGATTTCATTGTCCACCAACCTCCGGCTGCTCGAAGTTATACTTTCCATGATGGTTTGCGGTATGCACGGATATAGAATGGTAACCGTCATGAAAACAGAGGCAATTCGCGGTGATTGGGCGGGGCGGGTCATCGACGGAAAGTTCACCCTCCAACAATGGCTGGGCGGCTCTGACCGAAGCGGCGTTTTTCTCACCGAGACGCCGGGAGATCAACGGCAGAGAGCTGCGATCAGGCTCATTCTAGCGGACCCAACAGACGCTGATGCTCAGCTTTCTCGATGGGAAGCGGCGAGATTGCTCTCTCATCCGCATCTTATGCGGTTGTTATTTACCGGACATTGCCAGATTGCGGGCAACCCGATGATTTACGCCGTGACGGAGTATGCCGAGGAGAACCTCGGGGAGATTCTTCCGGTAAGGCCGTTGACGACAACGGAAACCAGGGAGATGCTGGACCCGGTTCTCGATGTGCTCGCCTATCTTCACGGGAAGGGTTTCGTGCATGGGCATCTGAAGCCGTCGAACATTATGGTCGTCAACGATCAGGTGAAGCTCTCGTCCGACAATATTCTAGCTGCGGGGACGCTGGAAAAGCTGGTTCCGGCAAGCGGAGTGTGTGACGCTCCAGAGGTCGCCATGGGAGCTATCTCGCCGGCTGCGGACCTCTGGTCGCTCGGCATGACGCTGGTTGAGGCATTGACGCAGCGTCCGCCGGTTTGGGAGCGAGCCACACTGGGTGACCCTGTTGTTCCGAAGTCCATGCCGGAACCCTTCGCCGGCATCGCGCGGGAGTCTCTGCGCACAGACCCTGCGCGGCGATGCAGCCTCAGCGATGTGAGAGCGCATCTCAAGAGCGCAAACACTCCGCACAGCCCGGCAAGCGAATCCGGAAAGGCAGCTTCCTCAAAGTTCCCTTTACCGATCATCGCGGTGGCCGTGCTTGTTGTTATCGCGTTGTTCGCGATCTATCACACACGATCACGCGAGGAGTCACCTTCTCAACCTGCGGCAGAGTTGCAGAGCGAGCCGGCAATCTCAAAGCCCTCGGCAGAGATAAAAAGTGAGCAAGCGACCCCAACCCCCGCCGTTGAGACACCGAGCGAGTCGTCAACTCCAGCACCTGTTGCAGAGAACAACAGCGAACCGACGGGCCAAACACCCGCGGGAGAGGTGAAAAACGAGCCGGCAGTCCAGGCCCCCGCAACGCCTTCTGCAGCGCCGGAGAGAAGCGCTGCGGCAGGCGCGGCGGTGAAGGGCGAGGTGGCCGAGCGAGTTCAGCCCGACCTGCTCCCAAAGGCCGTCTCGTCCATTCACGGCAAGTTCGAGGTGAAGGTACGGGTTTCGGTCGATGCAACAGGCACGGTTTCGAGTGCGGAGATTGATTCGCAGGGACCGAGCAGATACTTCGCCAACGCGGCTCTCGAAGCGGCGCGGCACTGGAAGTTCAAGCCTGCTCAGGTGAACGGTCAGGCCGCAGCCAGCGCATGGGTGCTGCAATTCCGCTTCAAGCGGGAGGGGACCGAGATCACTCCGGTCGAGGTGGCCCCGTAGGAGCGGAGCGATGATATTTCCCGGATCGCCGCAGCGGAATTGCAAACAGCGGAAAAGAAAAACGCGCAGGGGCTAAAGCCCAACATTCTTTTGTCGCTCTTTCGGCACCCTTCGGCTTCGCTTAGGCGGGCTGAAAGGTCGTGCCCTGACACATTTTGCAATCTCAATTGAATTCTACGAGGGACTCACCGTTCCGGAAGTTGAGGGGATTGTATTGAAGCCTTTTATCGTTGCTCTCTTCGCTGTGTTTGCGTCAGGCGGTCTCTGCGCGCAAACTCCTGTCTGGCAGCCATCGCCGGGACATACGCAGGTGCCGATATGGCCGGGAGCGGCGCCCGATTCGCAACCCGTCGCGGGGCCGGAGATCGTCAAGTCGTCGGGGAAGGACGGCCTGATCGCCGGCAGGCAGGTGATAGAGATCGACAACGTCTCGCAGCCTACGATGACGGTCTATTCGCCAACAGTAAAGAACACCGGCGCCGCGGTGGTCGTGTTTCCAGGCGGGGGCTATCAGATCCTGGCCATCGATCTCGAAGGCACGGAGGTCTGCGACTGGCTGACGGCCAAGGGGATTACGTGCGTGCTATTGAAGTATCGAGTACCGGATTCGGGTCCGGCCTACCATGACGATTGCCAGTGCAACATTCATCCGAAAGCACCCACGGCGCTGGAAGATGCGCAAAGGACAGTGGGGCTCGTGCGCTTTCACGCGACGGAGTGGCACATCGATCCGCACAAAATCGGCGTGCTAGGGTTTTCGGCGGGCGGGCACTTGGTGGCCAATATCAGCACGCACTTCGCGCAGCGCTCCTATGCACCGGTGGATGCAGCCGACAAAGTCAGTTGCCGTCCCGATTTCGCCGTCGCGATCTATCCAGGGCACATGATGGAGAACACGACGAGAGAATTTGAGTTGAATCCGGAAATCCCTGTTACGGCCAGCACGCCGCCTACGTTTTTGCTGCAGAACGAGGATGACCATGTGGACAACGTCAAGGACTCACTGGTTTATTACATTGCGCTACAGAAGGCCGGTGTTCCCGTGGAGATGCATCTGTATGCGCAGGGCGGCCATGCTTTCGGGCTGCGGCGCACAAAGCTCCCTGTGACCGCATGGCCCGAGCTGGTGGAGACGTGGCTGGGATCGATCGGGATGATTTCGGAGTGATTGGTATTTGAGGCGAGGCGCGAGGTCTTCAAACAATGTGACGATTGAGTTCGTGGATTCCCACATCTGGCGCGATGGAAATGCGCCAGATATGGGGCACCCAGCTATTTCACGCGCACCTTGGGCTCGACCGAGAGCCCGGGCCTTAACTCGTGCTTGGGATCTTCGCCGGCCAGGTTTGTGAAGTCGATGCGGACCGGGACGCGCTGGACGACCTTGACGTAGTTGCCGGTCGCGTTCTCAGGCGGGAAGAGCGAGAGCACCGAACCCGTCGCGCCGCCAATCTGTGTGACCTTGCCGTGATAGGTCTTTCCGGTCGCATCCACCTCGATTTCAACATCCTGTCCTGCGGACATGTGCTTGAGCTGGGTCTCCTTAAAGTTGGCGGTGACCCATAAACCCTCAAGAGAAACCAGCGTGAGCAGGTTCTGCCCTGGCGCGAGGTTCTGATTGATCTCGACGCTCTTGCGGGTGATGATGCCGGCCGTGGGCGCGACGATCTTTGTATAACTCAGATTGAGCTTGGCCTGGTCGAGCTGGGCCTGTGCCTGAGCCACCTGTGCCTGTGCCTGCTTTGCGCGGGCACTCTGAGCGGCCACCTGCTGCGGGCCGGTCTGGGCGTACTTCAGCCCGGCCTGTGCCTGGGCCTCGCGGTCGAGGGCCACCTTCACGCCGTCCACGGCAGCTTGTTCGCTGGCGGTTGCGTCGGCGACGGCGGCTTTGGTCGCTTCGGCGGCGGCCACCGCGGCGTCAAATTGCTGCTTGCTGATGACGTCCTTCTCTACGAGCGGCTTGTAACGTTCGAGATCGGCCTGCGCCTTGGTGTAGTTGGCTTGGGCCTGTGTCACGCGGGCGTGAGCGGCGTCCAACTGTTTCTCCGCCTGCCCCACGCCGGCGTGAGAGCCGCTTAGATTGGCGTCGGCCGAGGTCAGATTGCTTCCGGTGTTGATGGTTGTGATCGGCACGTTCACATCGGCCGCGGCGGCGTTGGCCTGCGCGCTGGTCAGAGCGGCTTGAGCGTTCTCGACCGCGACCTCATAGTCGCTGGGGTCGAGCTCGGCGATCACGTCGCCTGCCTTGACCAACTGGTTTTCATCGACATCGACCTTGGCGACTTGGCCGGCGATGCGCGAGCTGACCTGAATCAGATGGCCGTTGACCTGCGCGTCGTCGGTGTCTTCGGAGAATGTAGAACGCCACCAGAGGCCGATGGCAACTAGCGCGAGCACCACAACCACAACGACGATGATGGCTCGGCGGCGAGACGGCGGAGGCGCGTTCTGAATCTCTTCGTTCGGATCGTTTGCGGCTGGTGTTGGGGTTGATTCCGCCACGTTTACTTTCCTCCCAGATAGTTCTTGTAGTTCTCGGCCGCTCCCAGGGCACGGGCCAGGCCGAGCTTGGCGACGTTGTGCCGGTAGAGGCTGGTGACATATTGATCGTTGGCCTGAGCCACGGACTGCTGAGCCTGGCTGACCGCCAAGTTGTCGCTGACGCCGTTGGCGTAGCGCTGCTGCGCTTCGCTGAGGGCTTCATTTGCCAGGTCAACGCTGGATTTCGCGACCTCGACCTGCTGTTGCGATGAGGCAATATCGAGCAGAGCGTCGCGTATATCGGCATCCACCTGCGCGCTCTTGTCGTTCAATTGGGCTTGCGCGGTGTCTAGCTGAGCCTGGGCCTGCTGAGCCTGACCCCGCAGGGCAAATTCTTTGAAGAGCGGAACGCTCAGATTGCCCGTGGCGTCGCCGGTACCGTGCGACGAGTTCACATTGACGCCGATGTCACCGTAGTCGCCGTCGAATTTGAGAGTTGGCAGGCGCGCGGCCGTCGCGGCCTTGCGCTGCTCCTGAGCAGCTTTGGTCTGTTCGACTATTGCGGCCAAATCTTTTCGGTTGGCGTGGGCCTGGCTGATCGCTGCGTTAACGTCGATCTGGTCGAAGGCCGCGTAGGGTACGGTGTCGGCGAGCGTGAAGCTTTGCGCGAGCGGCAGGCCAATCGTCCGGGCCAGGGCCAGCTTGTCTTTTTCCAGAGCGTTCCGCGCCACGATCAACTGCTGGACGAGCGATTGCGAGTCGACGCGGGCGCGGAGTTCATCGAGCAGCGGCGCCGTCCCCGCCTGATGGGCGGCGGCGGCTTGGTCAAGCGAGACTTTCGCCGTGGCCACCTGAGCTTCCACGCTGGCGATTCGGCTCTCGTCAGCGAGGGCGAGCAGATATGCGTTGCCCACGACGAGGATCACCATCTCACGAGCGTCCTGGGCCGAAAGCGTCGCGGCGTCGAAGTTGTGGCGGGCGGCAAGGTAGTTGCGCAGCGAAGCCACATCGATCAGCGACCAGTTCAGGTTGGCGCGCAGATCCGTGTAGCCGAAAGGCCCGATGATCTTGGGAAAGCCTGGAATGCGCAGGCCTTCGGCGGGTAGATCGGTCTGCAATTCGGCTTCGGTGGCGTTGAAGTTCACCGAGGGCAGCAGGGCCTGCAACTGGCTGAGCCGCTCGCCGCGCGCGGCGAGCGTCTGCGTTCCGCTGAGGATGACGCCCAGGTTGGCCTTGAGGCCGCGCTGGATTGCGTCGTCGAGGGTCAGGCTGGCGGTTTGCGCCGAGGACTCGCCCTGCGCGACGCTGCCCTGGAAGGGGGACGCGGCCTGGGATGGGGCCGGGGCTGCAATCTGGGCAGCCAATCCGCAGGGAATCAGCGTCGCGAGGCCAAATGCCAGCGCGCGTGCACATAGGCGCATCGGGCTGTTGTTGATAGAGACTGAAGACATCAAGACCGTTCGACTTTCACCGAATGACTGCAAGCTCAAAAAAACTCCACTCTCGATGGATGCGTGGAGCGGGCGGAAGGGTTCTTCTAACTAGTGTAACGAAGGGGGCCTCGGGCGGCCTGTGGCGGGATCGGATTCGTAGTACCCCACCCTAGCCGCAAAGGCAAAGACGCGGCGATGGTGGGGCACCCTGGCAGGGAATTTCGAAGGCTGTACCCTGTCTCTACCGTTCCGCCGAGGCGTGGAGCAGTTGCGAGGCGAGTGAGCAGAGTCCCTGACGATAGACCTCGCGTGTCGCTTCCGGGCTCCACGCGACGGCCAGCGGACCGCCGTGGGTTCTAAGTAATCCGGCTGTCTCGACGGCGCTCAGGCCGGCGACCGCACGGAGCACAAATACGGTGCGCATCCACATGGGAAGGCTTTCTAGCCACTTCCGCACACGGTCTCGATCCGAACCGGCGATCATACCATTCAACTCCTCTGAAGAGATTCCAGCCGCGGCCAGGTCGTCGTCGTCGATGCAGGTTGAGGCCGGAGCAAGTCCCTCGGGAGCGGTCAGGCCTTCGGGATTGCGGCCTGCGAGCACTTCGAGGGCGGCAGCCGCAAGCGCTCGCTGGCTGCTCTGGCGCGCCACCAGAGGGTCCTGGCAGATCGAGATCTCTGCGTTGGCGATAGCCATTTCGACCAGCCTCTCGCTGTCTTCGCCTTCGCCCACCATCATCGATGCCAGACTGTAGAGCCCGGAAGCAATCTGCTCGACGATCTCCTGCAGGGCTTCTGAAGCTCCGGCTTTACTCTGATCGGACGTTTGGGAAGCAACTGAAATCGAAATGTTGTGCGGCGGGTCGAGTTCCTGGGGCATGGACACGGCTCCTCTCTCAGAATAAAGCAAGCGTCCTCAATCATTATCCTCAACCCGCCGGGCTCAGCGGGTCAATCACAGCGAGATGAAAAGCGCAGCGGGGGCCGCGCTCCCGTTACCGGTAAACATCGCGAGGTGACCTTTGGAATCGCCAGCGCTCAAAGCCTGGCAATCGGCGAGAACCATCTGTTTTATCATGGCAAGGTATGGCGTTTCCTATCAAAACCTGCGTAAACTGCTCGGAGGAGTTTGAACTGAAACCCGGCAAGCCTGGATTTGCCAACCGCTGTCCTTCATGCAGCGAGCCGGAGGCCGACGAGCCCGCCGAGACGCGCCACCTGGACGCCGATGCCCGCAAAGCAGAGAGCGAAATGAATGCCGCTCGCCGTCGAGCGATCCGCGACATGCTTTACCGCAAGGAAAGCTGAACGGATCTGAGCCGTTCGCGCGAACTTCAGCGGCGGACTAAAAGCGGAAAAGATAAGACGCCTTGATGAAGATCTGGCGGCCATCGTTGAGGAAGTTCAACGAACGCGGCGCCACCGTGTTGTCGGTATCGCAGACACCGTTTGGAAAAGCTCTGCAGAGCCCCCGGTCGAGGTTCTGCAGGTCGTTGTTGTAGCCGATATAGATTGCCGTGCCGGGGTGCGGAAGCCATGTAAAGAGGGCCTCGGTGCCGATCTGCTTGGTGCGCTTCAAAGAGGTCTCCACTGGATTTGCCAGCGTCGAGTCGTACTCCACAATGACGCGAGCCGAGAGAGCGCGCGTGAACTGATAGTTGACCTTGGTGCGGAGGGTCTGGCTCTCATAGACAAATGCGCCGCCGGCCACCGAGTGGTCGCGATCCAGCAGGTAAACATTGTCTGCCGTGAGCTGGCGAAGCGGCTGCAACGTAATGTAAGCCTGTACCCACTCCTGATTCAGCAGGGACGGCGCCTTGCCAGCCGCCGGATTGTAGTTCACATTGCCGCTGCGAAAGCCCTGGATACTGAAATTGAACTGAGGAAACGGAGCTCCTCGCGCAATGAACCCGCCGAAGTTCTCGGTGAAGTTCCTGTAATTGGTGAGCACGGGATAGTTTGGCGGTCCAACCGTGTCGGAGTTGCTGCCGCCAATGGGCGCAAGCACGATGTTGCGCGGCAGAAAAATGAATGGATCGGCATTCGAGTAATGAAAGACGCGGTCACCTTGATGATTGTAGGCGACACTCTGGTTCGTCTCGACACCGATGCGCTGGATCGCTCTATGCTTCGGGAACCATGCATAGCTCATGTAGGTCTGGTCGTTGCGAAGGTTGGACGTTGGAATATAGCCCAGCTGGGTTTGGAAGCCAGTACTGTAGTCCTGATAGTTCGAATTGAAGGTGAATGTGTGGCTGGAGTGCAGCACCTGAAAGTTGCTTGCTGGCCCGGCGGAATAGGTGGGTGGCGTTCCGCTATCTAAAGTTCCTTTGGTTGAACTCTCGACCATCTGACCGAGCGCAGTCCACTTGTCGGTCATTCGCCAGGTGAAATCAATGCCTCCGATGCGGTTCCATCCCATGCCGAACTCCTCGCCAGTGTAAATTGCGCCAATGCTCGATCCTTTGCCGAGATCCTGGGAGACGCGCCCCACCATGAATTTGGCGCGGCTGTTGTAGAGCGGATCGCCGGGCGCAACCGTCTGGCCCGGCTCGCGATCGTCGATGGCAAAGAGTCCTACGTTGGTGTGCTCGACCTTGCCGGTGATGCGTACGCCGTACTCCGGATGAACGATATTACGTGTGTAGACCAGATAAACCGGCGTGGAGAAATAGTTGGCATTATCGAGAAAGAAGGGTCGAAGCTCAGGGTAGCTGACCGGGTAGCGCTGGTTGACGGTGAACTGCGGCTGGTCCGACTCGATGTTGCTAAAGTCGGGATTGACGGTGGCGTCGAAGACAATGCTGTCTTTGAGAATGGCCTTGACCTCGCCGCCGGCAGTGCCTTCAAGGTGGCGCGAGCTCCAGTAGGGATTGAGCGGGTCCACGGTTTCGAGGGTTCGTTCGTTCTGCGCCAGGGCGTAGGGATTAATCTGCACATTGTGCGAGCCGGTCACGCCCTCGATGCCTTGCAAGGTGGCCTCCTGGGTCAGCGTGCCGGAGATGTTGGTTGAGATGCGCGGCCAGTTATCCGTCTCGCTGTTGCGTGGAAAGTTGCGCCCGAAGACCACGCCCCAGTCAGCGCCGCCGGGACGAAAGCGCAGGCTGCGAAAGGGGATGGCCATGAGCGCCATCCATCCGCCGGGCGTCACCTGGCCCTCCGAGTCCCAGATCTGGTCGTAGCTGTAGTCGGTGCTCAGGTTATCGGCCCAGGCTGCATCGGCCTGCACTCCGGCCGGATTCACGGTGAACAGCACGCCCTTGCGGTGGTCATGGAAGGGATCGAAGAGCACCGAGACGTTGTCGTCGTTGAGTATGTTTTCGCGCCGCGCGAGATGTCCGCGAATCTGCTCAGGATGACGGTCATGGCAGATGAAGACGAGATAGAAAGCGCTCTTCGTATATCCCAGCCAGACCTCGGTCTCTTCCGTTGCCGGCTGGCCGTCGTGCGGTGTGTTCTGGATAAAGCCGGAGATGTGCAGCAGCTTGTCTTTCAACTCCGGCCCCGGCGCCATGCCCGCGAAGTCGGCCAGCTTCAGCGGCTCAGCGATCAAAGGAACGCTCATGGCGGGCTGCGGAGCCTTGGGCGCTTGCACCAAGGGCGCAGCCGGCTGGTTGGTCTGTGCCAGCGAAGCGTCCCAGGCAACCATTGCCAGACAGATCGCCAGGCCAAGAGCTCCACGTTCCATTCTTCCATGGTACGCAACGGATTCGCCTTCAGCCCCTTCGGAATGTCCGATAACGATCTGATAACGTGACCACCCCCGAGCGGCGGCGATTCCACCTTCCCGCTCGGAGTTCCCACCAAGTCGGCAGCCTTTTGTAGTTGTGCAGTCCCCAGTCAGCCGATCAACCACTCGAAACCCAGAAATTCCGGAAAGCAGTCGTGAAGCCGACTTCAGGTTACTGATCGGCTCTCAACGAGTACCCCGGCGGATAACACGTCAAAATAAGGCCAAGCCTGGGAGGGCGTCGAACCGGAGATCGCCGTCCTCCCTACTTGGGCTATCGCTCCTCAAAGCAATGCGCCGAAAGGAGTTTCCGGGGTGATGCGTTTCGCGGAGAGCACGCCTGTAAACCACACGTAGACGTTCCCGGAAGTGTCGTAGGCATGTAGAGTGAAGGTCCCGGTATAGGAATTCCCGTCCGGGCTCAGCGTAATCTTTTCGATGATCTGCGCGCCTCCCTGGGGCGCCCCGATGGCGTCCGGCGCCGCGGCGGGGTCATACACATTTCCCTGCCAGGGGATGTGGTTGAGGAGATAAGTGCGGTCTCCAGTGCGCTCCCAGACGCCCAGGCAGAAGTTTCCGTCCTGTGCCGAGCGCGAGGAATTCATGATTTCCGTTCCGTCGCCGTGCCACACCACCACGGAGTTGTCGATCACGACTCCACCGGTGACGGGAATGGTCTCACCGTTCTGGGTTTGCGCGGTAAAGACGACGTGCCACATTCCGACGATGGGCGCGGAGCCGTCGAGTGCCGCCAATACGAGTTGCGGTCTTGTCGCGTCATATTGGGGGCTCCAGTTGGAAGGCTTGATGAGTTTATTTGGCAGGCCGCACTGTGCCATGCCAGCAGGAGCAATGGACAAGACAAGGGTCAGCGCACCCATGCCTGAGATCGATTTCCAAATTTGCAGCTTCATTGATTTGTCCTCCTCGGCCGGGGATGGCCGTCTGAGGAGGAGGCTAACCGTCAGGCCCGTACGAGGCAATGAAGAGGTGGTAAAGGTCGAGGTGAAGTTTAGGTAAAGCACTAACTCGCTGAAATGAAACGCGATCAAACTCATATCACTCAAACGGATGCTATACTTCACCCTCGGGGGAGCCTTCCGGTGGCATTCAGAGTCTTTGAATTCGGCGACTTCAAAGTGGATTGCGACCGCTTTGAGCTGTCCCGTGCGGGCCGCGCCCTCAAGCTGGAAAGAAAACCGATGGAGTTGCTCATTCTGCTGGCAGCCGGGAATGGCCATCTCATCACCCGAACGGAAATCATCGAGCGCCTTTGGGACAATGAAGTCTTTGTGGACACCGAGCACGGCATCAACACCGCCATCCGCAAGATCCGTCAAGCTCTCGGCGACGATCCCGAAAGGCCCCGCTTCGTACAAACCGTTACCGGCAAAGGCTATCGGTTCATAGCTCCCATCGCAACAGTTGAGAATTTATTGTCCGGAGACCAGAGCCGGTTATCGCCGACTGATCCCAAACCCCTGGAAATCGGAGGCGCAGCTGCTGCCCCGATGCCGACCACGGCCAGCCCGACCCAGTCGCGAACGGTCCTCAACGCATCGCAGCACAGCGACGCGACGCCGGGGAACGCTCACAACTCGCGCCTCATCCTTTGGCTCACCGCCTTCGGAGCGGCGGCTCTCCTCGCCTTCATTGCTATAAGTCCGGCTACGCGCGGTTTGGCAGCTCGATTCCGAGGCCTCTCTGCGAGCCCTCAGATCAAATCTCTGGCTGTTCTTCCGCTCGATAACCTCTCCGGCGACCCGTCTCAGGATTACTTCGCCGACGGCATGACCGATGAGCTGATTACCATGCTGGCCAAGAACTCGACCCTCCGTGTTGTCTCCCGAACCTCCGTCATGCAATACAAGGGAGTTCGCCGCCCCTTGCCGGAGATAGCGCGAGCGCTTGGCGTCGACGGTATCCTCGAAGGATCGATCGCTCGTTCCGGCGAAAAAGTCCACATGACCATCCAGCTCATCCAGGCGCCCAGCGACACCCATCTATGGGCGGAAAGCTATGACCGGAACGCGAGCGATATCGTTTCGCTGCCGAGGGAAGCAGCGCAGACCATCGCAAAACGCCTCAACAGCACAGTGTCCGTATCGGCGAGCCAGCGCTATATCAATCCCGAAGCGCACGACGCCTGCCTGCGCGGACGCTATCTTTGGTATGCCGGCCAGAACGCAAAATCCTTCGAATGTTTCAAGAAAGCGACGGAACTGCAGCCGGACTATGCCCCTGGCTGGAGCGGCTTGGCAAATTACTACGGCGCTAGCGCCATCGATGGTCAGAAGAGCCCGGCGGAAACGCTGGCAGCCGAGGAAGAAGCAGCCAATAAGGCGGTTCAGCTCGACGACACGCTTCCCGAGGCGCACCTCGCCCTTTGTGCAGCAATCTTTATAAATCGCTGGGACTGGACGCGTTCAGATCAGGAATGTAAGCGGGCGATTGAGCTTGATCCAGAGTTCGCAGAGGCATATCACTTTCGCGCCAAGATTCTTGCCGCACTTAACCGCAACCAGGAAGCCATCGAAGCGCAGAAGAAAGCGACCGAACTCGATCCCTTCGCGCGTCCCTGGGCTTTGGATTACTCCTACCAGCTTGCGCGTCAGTACGACGCGGCTCTGACAGACGCCCTCCAGCGACTGGATTCGGCTCCCAACGATTGGGGTCTTCACTGGATTCTGTATGTGACCTACAGGTGTAAAGGCATGTACAAAGAGGCCACGATGGAACTGGAGAAATTGTTGACATTGCAAGGAGAGGAGGCCTCCGTTGCGACTGTGAGGCGTGCCTTCCAGCAGGGAGGATACAAGAACGTGGTCCGCTGGCAATTGGGCGACCTCAAAAAGAAATCCTCTTCGCAGTATGTCTCGCCCGTTGATCTGTCCCTCCTTTACGCCCAGCTCGGCGACCGCGAAAAGACCCTGACGTATCTCGAGCAAGGCTATCGGGAACGCTCTCCGCTTCTGTTATGGGTCCAGAACGACCCGGCCTACGATTTCCTCCACTCAGATGAGCGCTACCGCTCCATCATCAAAAGGGTAGGGCTTCCTCCCGCCTATTGAGCCTGAGCCGCAGCTAATTCCCCGTACAGCCCAATGATTTAGGTCGCCCAAACATACTGCGGATTGCCGATAATGCAGGAGCGGGAACTCGCTGGCAGTTAGCAGCCCCAAGCGCTCATTGAAGATGATTTACTCGCAAAAGAGCCGATAACTAACGTCGCAGGGGCCGGAATTGGTGTTGCGCCTGGCTGGCCGGCGATTCGAGGACCGCACCTTTGTCCAACCTTTAACATTGCGGTCGCCGGCTTCCTGATATGCATGGTCTGATGGAGTCTTCGCAGCCGCTTGACGGCTGATCTTCAGTTTTCCATCAAAACGGTTTAGACTGCCATCACGGCGCAAAAGATTGGATTGGATGGGACAGAATAAGCAGAAACAAAAGCTCTTCAATGGCCGGGACCACTCCTGGATGCAGTTCAACAGGCGTGTGCTTGAAGAGGCCGAGGATCCGTCAAACCCGTTGCTGGAGCGGGTAAAGTTCCTGGCCATCACCGGCTCGAATCTGGACGAATACGTCGAGATCCGCCAGGCCGGCCTGATGCAGCGCATCGAGGACGGCAGCCTTGAGCCGGGCTTCGACGGGCTGCGGCCTGAAGAGTCTCTTGCCGTGCTGACGGCCGAGATTCACAGCTTTGTCGACGCGCAGTATCGCTGCTGGAACGAGCATCTGCTGCCCGAGTTGCGCAAGCAGCGCGTGCGGCTGCTGGAGTGGGGGGAACTCGATGAGGAGGCCCGCGCATTTGCCCAGGGCTACTTCCTGCGCGAGGTCGATCCACTGCTGACTCCCATCTCCATCGATCCTGCCCATCCATTTCCGCGGGTCCTCAACAAGGCGCTTTGCCTGGCGCTGCTGCTGCGGCTCAAGCGGCGCAGCTCCGGCCCTCCTGTGCTGGGCGTTGTCACCGTGCCTCGTGCGCTGCCTCGATTCGTTCGCCTGCCCTCTGCCGACGGCGCCTTCGACTATCTGCTGCTCCAAGATCTGATCGAGCAGAATCTGGCCGGCATGTACCGCGGCTACGAGGTGCAGGCCCGAGCCGCATTCCGCGTTACGCGCAACTCCAATCTCTACTTTGAGGAAGAAGAAGCGCGCTCGCTTCTTGAAACCATTCGCGTCGAGCTGCACAACCGCCGCAAGGGCGACGCCGTGCGTCTGGAGATCGAGACCGGCGCCGATCCGGAGATCGTCGAGCGGCTGCGCGTCAACTTCGAACTCGACGAGGATCAGGTCTTTCGCGGCGACGGCCCGGTCAATCTCTCGCGCCTGATGTTTCTCTACGGCGACGTGCAGCGGCCGGATCTGAAGTTCCCGCCCTTCACGCCCCGGCCGCTCTTCCTGAGCCGCAAATCTTCAAACATCTTCGACGAGCTGCGCCAGCGCGACGTGCTGCTCCATCACCCCTTCGATTCGTATGACCCGGTGGTGGACTTCATTCAGCAGGGCGCCGAAGATCCCGCCGTTGTCTCGATGAAGCAGACCCTCTATCGCACCAGCAGCGACTCGCCGGTCTTCGGAGCCCTCATCGAGGCGGCGGCCACCAAGGAGGCAACGCTGGTCGTCGAGTTGATGGCCCGCTTCGACGAGGCCTCGAATATCCGCTGGGCACGCAGCATGGAGGATGCCGGCGTGCAGGTCTTCCACGGGGTGGTCGGCCTGAAGACGCACTGCAAGCTTGCCATGCTGGTCCGCCGCGACGAGGATGGCCAGACCCGCCGCTACTGCCACCTGGGCACCGGCAACTACAACCCCGTGACAGCGCGCTTCTACACCGACCTGAGCCTGCTCACCAGCGATCCGCAGATCACCGAGCGGGTGCACATGGTCTTCAACTACCTTACCGCTCACGCCGAGATCGACGACTATCGGCCACTGTTAGTCGCGCCTCTGACCATGGCGGAGAGCTTCCTCGGCCTGATCCGCCGCGAGCAGGAGCACGCCCAGGCGGGGCGGCCCGCGCACATTGTCGCCAAGATGAACGCGCTGCTTGAGCCGTCGGTGATCGAGGCTCTTTATGCGGCCTCGCAGGCCGGCGTCGAGGTTGACCTGATCGTTCGCGGTCTCTCGATTCTCAGGCCGGGGGTCAACGGTCTGTCGGAGAGGATTCGCGTCCGGTCGATCGTGGGCCGCTTCCTCGAGCATTCGCGCATCTTCCACTTTGCCAACGGCGGCAACGACGAAATCTACATGGGTTCGGCCGACTGGATGCCGCGCAACCTCTTCGAGCGCTGCGAAGTCGTCTTTCCCGTCCGCGATCAGGCCGCGCTGGCCCGCATCCACGACGAGATTCTGCCGGCCTACATGGCCGACACGGTCAAGGCCCGCCTACAGCAGCCCGACGGCAGCTACATCCGCGCCAGCAAAGTGATGAAGGATGCAACACCGTTTGCCAGCCAGGAGTTCCTCATCCACTTGGCCGAGGGCAAGGTAGAACTCGACGCGATTCCAAGGCCACAGGCCGAAAAGCCGCCGGTCAAGTCCGCCGCAAGGAAAAGTCAACCAGATGGAAGAGTAAACGGCGGTCCGGCAGGGGAGTCTGTTCGGCAAGTCGCGTCTAATTCAGCACGGAATCGGGTCCCGGCTTCATCCTGATCCTTGTTGAATGTTAATTCTGTGTTAATATCGATGATCTAGGAGCTGGCAGACCCCCACCCGTTCTAGCCGGATCGTCCCCCCATGAACCTCTATCTAATGCGCCACGCAAACGCCGGATTGTCGCGCGGAAATACTGCCCTCGATGCGAAGCGCTCTCTCATCAAAGAGGGAAAAGAGCAGTGCATCCTGATGGCGCGGGTGCTGAGCGCGCTCAACGTGCAGATCGACGTGATCGTGTCCAGCCCGTTGAAACGCTCTCTGCAAACCGCGCAGCTTGTGGGCACGGAACTGGGCTACGACGCCAAAATCGAGATCTGTCCGGCTCTCGAACCGGGCGGGGATTATGCGGATTTCCTGGAGATGCTGGCCAAGCACGCCGGATACGAGGGGCTGCTTGCTGTTGGACACAATCCCAACGTCTTCCAGTTTCTGGGCCGGCTCATCACCGGGAACGGCGGAGCGGCGATCCGCATGAGAAAAGGCTCGGTGGCCCGCGTCGATCTCGACCGTCATCCGCCGCTCTTGCAGTGGCTCATCGATCCGCGCTCGGCCCGGTCGATCTACGCCAGCGTGCAGAAAAGCACGCGCCCGAAGACCTCCAAGAAGTAGTCCGCCTCCTTGCGCAGCGACCACAACTCCAGCTCCGCGCCCGTGCGGCCCGGCTGCACCTCAAGATGGACCCGCTTGGGATAGACTCTGGCCGTAAATCGCACCACATCCGAGGCGCGATCCTGGTTGAGCGCGACCGCCAGCCGCAGCAGCACAACCGCCCGATGGACGTGCTGGTGTTCGCCCGCGGGGATGTTGCGCAGGGCGCGGTCACCCGGCTGCGGGCGGCTCTTGCCCAGGTAGCGCGCGATGGCCGAGATGACGGTCCGCTGCAACTGGGTGCATCCGTAAATCTCCGAACTGGAGACGATGTATTGTGTATGCCGGTGATGTCCCTGGTGGTTGACGAACTTGCCTGTATCGCGCAGGACGGCCGCGGCAGCCAGCCAGCTTTCGTACTCCAGAGGTAACTGGTGTAGCGGTTGTAACTCCCGATAGAGCTGCAAGGCGTGCAGTCGCACCGGCTCAGCCTGCTTGAGATCGACGCCGTAGCGCCGCGCAGTGGCCAGCACGCTCTCCCAGCGCTCGTGCTCGAACTCGCGATGGGCGGTGGCGCGAGCATCCTCAACCGCAAGCATTTGGGCGAGAATGCCGTCGCGCAGCCCCAGCGGCGAGTAGCGAAATCCCTCGAGGCCAAAACTCTCAAGCAACTCCGCAAAGACCATCGCGCCGGGAACGATAATCTCTGCCCGGCGCGGGCCGATGCCGGGAACAGCGGCTCGTCCGGCGAGCGGAAGCTGAGACAGCTTTTTTGCCAGCTTGCGCACCTCGCGCGTTGGGACAATCCCGGCTGTCCTCGCCGCCTTGCCCGCACTCTTACCGGCCTTCCCGTTTCCGCCTTTGGCCGTTGCCGCAAACGCATCGTTGAGCGCGGCGGCCGTGCCTGAGGTTCCGATGACCTGGGAAATCCTCTCCGGCTGGATTTTGCGATGGGCCCGGCGCAACTCGCGGGCGATAAGCTGGTGCATGCGGGCCAGTCCGTCGACAGGCGGCGGATCGGCCGGCAAGAATTCCTGGGTCAGGCGCACCGCGCCCAGCGGCAGGCTGACGGTTTCCCGGATGTGCTTGCGCTCGGAGAGGGTAATCTCGCAGCTTCCGCCGCCGAGGTCGACGAGCAGCACGCGGCCCGCCACCTTGTGCTCGTCCTCAAGCCCATCGCCGTCGACGCCCATCCCCATCACACCGAGATGAATGAGCCGGCCTTCCTCAAGACCCGATATGATCTCCATCGTCCAGCCGGTCTCTTCCTTTACGCGCGCCTGAAAGACCTGGGCGTTGCGGGCGTCGCGCATGGCCGAGGTGGCCACAACTCGAATCTGGCCCGCACCATGCAACTGCACAGCCCGCTGAAAGCGCTTGAGGGCCTGAAGCGTGACGGCCATTGCCTCCGGCGAAACCAGCCCGGTCTCGAAGACGCTCCCTCCCAGCCGCGTAACCTCGCGGTCCTCGTACAAGGTCTTGAGGCGGTGCGCCACGACCTTGGCGATCTTCAATCTGCAGGAGTTGGAACCGATATCGATGGCTGCAAGGGTAGGCATGAGGGCTGGCGTCGCTCCGGGATAAAGAATCTGGCTCTGGGGCCAAGATACACGACGGGACTGGGTCGGCGTGGGATGGGCGATTCCGCTTGAATGACGACTGGCCGCAACGCCGGTTGTGTCGAGGCTTTCAAGCCAGCTGGGCACGCGGTGCGTGGCATTCGTGTAGCGGTGCAGTTTCCGGTTAACCGCTCCGAATTCAGAAATTGGGCCACGATGCGATCTCCAGCGGGAGACCGATTCTTGAAACGCGTAAATGCCTCTATTTCAAGAAACGCCGGAAGTCTCAAGTTTTACCATTGATGTTCCAGTGCCTGCACACGTGAAGCAGGGACTGAGAGGGACCCCGTCCCGCTGAGCCTGTTCTGGTCTCCCAACATCCTGACATCAATCGGATCAAACTACCGCTTTAATTCGCCGAGGGTCGCTCCATGTGGTCGATCACCAGAATCTCTACTGGCCCGTTGTCTGGAACCAGCTTCAGCTCAAGACCATTCAACACCGAGTTGGCTACCTCACCCAGTCGCTGCTCTTCAATGTTCACCGGGCGGCAGCTTGCAGCAATCTCCGGCCTTGGGTTCTTCGTTGGCGCCTGCGTCAAGAACCACTTTCCACTGCCCGTCCACGCCCTTGCGCCAGATCGTCATATACCGCCCGGTCGTCGTCACGGGATTGCCATTCACATCCTTGCTGTGCCCCTCGAAGTGGCCCCAGGTGTAGCCCATATCGCCCGAAGGCCCCATCAGCGCATCGGTGGGGGTCCATGTCAGTTGATAGACCTTGGGGTCCCAGGCGGCGGACTTGGCAATCGCTACGCGTCCGATCAATGGAGCCGTTCCGTTACCAAGCGCTACGCCGTCCTCGGCAAACCAGGCGGCAAAGCCTGCCCCGCCCCGCTCGAGCACATCCTTGGCAAAGCGCGCTTCAAGGTCATACAAAAGCACCTTGCCCGGCTTGACAGTCGTGTCGGTGAGCGGATTGGGCGCAGCCTGCGCGTTTGCATCCGGAAAGGCCAACTGCCCCTGAGCCATTCGCGGAGCCAAACCTACCCCCACCGCCATCACTGCCGCATAAAAGAAAACTCTCCAGCTATCAGTCACCTTCAAAGCCCTCCAAAAAAGGAAGAAACCCATCAAGCTCATCCTACAACGGCAAGTCGCCCGGCCCGATCTCCCAATGAAGTTACTCCGCGGGCGCGAAGCTCGCCATTACCTTGGGTCCGGTCAAAGCGTCTAACCCTTAGCTGGCGAAATCGCCGCGTTGGTATACTTACAGTGGTAAAGCTGGTTTCGATGGCCCCGGCCTGAAGGGGCTTATTGCTTCGCTGCCCGCCTTTTCCTGGAGAAAGAGGATCATGGGGACTTTGCTGGAAACCATCCACTCGCCCGCCGATCTGAAACTGCTGAACTTCACGCAGATGAGCGAGTTGGCCGAGGAGATCCGCGAGTTCCTCATCCAGACACTCTCGAAGACCGGCGGCCACCTCGGCCCCAATCTCGGCGTCGTCGAGTTGACCTTAGCCCTCCACGCAGTCTTCAACACCCCTGAAGACAAGCTGCTCTTCGACGTCAGCCATCAGGCATACGTTCATAAGCTCCTCACCGGCCGGGTCGACAGATTTCAGACCATTCGCCAGCCGGGCGGGTTGAACGGTTTCATGCTGCGCACTGAGAGCGAGCACGACTGCTACGGCGCAGGCCACGCCGGAACGGCTCTCTCAGCGGCGCTAGGAATGGCCGTGGCGCGCGATCTGGCCGGCGGCATGGAGCACGTGATCGCCGTCGCCGGAGACGCCGCCTTCACCAATGGCGTCACCTTCGAGGCCCTCAACAATATCGCCGAGCAGACCAAACGGATGATCGTCGTGCTCAACGATAATGAGTGGTCGATCGACCGCAACGTGGGCGCCATCGCCCGCTACTTCCACAAGATCGTCACCAACGAGCACTACAAGAGCCTGCACGACTCGGCCCACCGCATCATCGAGCGGCTGGGCGGCAAGACCGCAGCCGAAGTGGCACGCCGTGCCGAAGAGGCTGCCAAGAGCATGTTGTGGCCCTCCATCCTCTTCGAGGAATTCGGCCTGCAGTACTTCGGCCCCATCGACGGCCACAATATCCCGCTTCTGGTCGAGAGCTTCAAGTTTCTCAAGTCTGAAAACAAGCCCGCGCTGCTGCACGTGCTCACGCAAAAAGGACGCGGCTACGAGCCGGCTCTCGTTGGGCAAAAGAAGTTTCACGGCCTCGGCCCCTACAACGCCGATACGGGCGAGACGAAGATCATCGGACAGCTTACCTGGGCCGAGGCCTTTGCCAATACCCTCACGGCCCTGGCCAACAAGGACGAGCGCATCGTGGCCATCACCGCAGCCATGCCCAACGGTACGGGTCTCGACCTATTCCGGCCGCATCATCCGAAGCGCTACTTTGACGTTGGCATCGCCGAGGAGCACGCGGTGGTCTTCGCTGCTGGAATGGCCACGCGCGGCTTCCGGCCGGTATGCGCCATCTACTCGACGTTTTTGCAACGTGCCTTCGACCCGATTGTTCACGATGTGGCGCTGCAGAAGCTGCCCGTGCTCTTTTGCATGGATCGCGCCGGCCTCTCAGGCGACGACGGGCCCACTCATCACGGCCTCTTCGACATCGCGTATCTGCGCGGCGTCCCGGAGATGACCTTGATGGCTCCCAAAGATGAAGACGAACTCGCCGATATGATGGCCACAGCCCTCCAGCTTCCGGGACCGAGCGCGATTCGTTATCCGCGCGGCGCGGCGCCCGGCGTAGATCGCAAACCTGAGCCGCAAATCATCCCTGTTGGCAAGGCTGAAGTTATCCAGGACGGATTCGATGTCGCGATCCTCGGCCTCGGCCCCATGACCGCTTACGCGCGCGAGCTGGCCCTGCGCCTGGAGCGCGAAGGCTTCTCTGCCGCGGTCATCAATCCGCGCTTCATCAAGCCGATGGACCGCGAGATGCTCGCCGGATACGCCGCACGGGTTGCGGCCTTCGTAACCTTTGAAGATCACGTGAAGATGGGCGGCTTCGGCTCAGCCGTTCTCGAAGCACTTCAAGAACTGGGCAGCACGCTGCCAGTGGTTCGCATAGGCTGGCCCGATAAGTTCATCGAACATGGCAAGGTCGACGACCTGCGCGCCAAGTACGGCCTCACTGTCGATGCGGCTTTGGGCCAGGTGCTGCCTCTGCTCGCGCATCGCGCGCGCCCGGCGCTGATCGCAAGCTAGGCCATTTTCAAACAACATAAAGCCCCGGGTGCCCCATCCATTCGCCGTTTCCTGGCGAATGGGTGGGATACGAAGAAGCTCGCACCGCAGTCACCATGAAGCGCTTTCAAGACGGCGCGGCCTCTCCAATCAGGAGAGGCCGCTTGTCCCCCGAGAACCCAGGACTTACCACCGGCGGAAGTGATCGTAGTGCCGGCCGTCGAAGCGGCCGCGCCCACCGCGAAACTCCCGGCGCCCCGGATACCAATAGCCGCGAGCGCGGTAACCGCCTACCCGGAAGTATCCCGGTCCGGGGCAGGGAGCAACATAAGCCACTGGGGCCACCGGTCCGCGCACATAAACTCCAAACTCGGCCGCCTGGGCCGTTGTTGCACTCGCACCCAATCCGGCAACCGCCAAAGCTGCTCCAAGCATCCAACTCTTCATGCTGCCCATAACTCCTCCGTCCCTGCCGGCATTGGTATGTAGCTCCGGCCCGGCTTCTCTCCGCTTGAGGCTTGGCTCTTTCTGCCTCCGCGGCGTGCCGGTTATGTACTGATTCAACAGGGAATCGAAAGAAAGGTTGCGGATGACAAGAAAAATAAACTCCCGCAACCTTTTTGATAAGTGGGGTTGATAACTCGACTCGCGAAAGACCTTCCGTCAGCACTGATGCGATTTCAGGATAGGCGGACACGCGGCTCAAATACTACTTAGCGACTCAATTGAGAGACGATTGCTTTCTTGCGTCTCCTCAACCCTTCCAGCCGTCGCGCTCGCAGGCCCGCATGGCGCGGATGACCGCTGATCGACCCAACTCGCACTGCGCCACAGTCTCGGCGATCGTCGCGCCGCTCAAGCGCAACTTCACGGCGCGACGACGACGCTCATTCAACACAACCCGCGGAAGCTTATGTGCTTCGGTTTTCTTCATGCTTGTGAGACGTTTCAATCGAACTAAATGTCTCACTCATTCGGGCCGGATTAGTATCATACGAAGTGGACGGCGCCTCGTCGATTCTGTCACCTCGTTCGCTTGAAATCATGCCGCTGCCTCGTATAATCGTGAGCATGAAGACAATTGCGGCGGTCATCGTTTTGTGTGCCAGCCTTCTCGTTCAAGCCCAGACCCCGGCTCCCAAGAGCAGTTCCGCACCAAGCTCTCCGGCCAAGACCAGTGCCGCCCGTGCTGGCGGCCCACGTCCGTCCCTGCTTAACCCTGCATCGCTCACGGCTAAGGCACCGGCGGTATTCAAGACAGAGCTCTCGACCACGGCGGGCGACATCGTCGTCGAGGTCCATCGCGACTGGGCCCCCCTCGGCGCAGACCGCTTTTACAATCTGGTCCGCAACGGTTACTTCACAAACGCGGCATTCTTTCGCGTGGTGCCCGGCTTTGTCGTGCAATTCGGGCTCAGCGCCGACCCCGCCGTCAACAAGGTCTGGGATGCGGCAAAGATCCAGGACGATCCCGTCGTTCAGAGCAACAAGCGCGGAAACCTAGTCTTCGCCACCGCCGGCCCCAACACCCGGACCACCCAGCTCTTCATCAACTATGCCGACAACGCACGGCTCGACGGCATGGGCTTCGCTCCATTCGGCACCGTCATCGACGGCATGGACGTCGTCGACAAGATCTATCCCGGCTACCGTGAGTCTCCGCGCCAAGACCTCATTACCAATCAGGGTGACGCCTACTTGAAGACCAATTTCCCAAAGATTGACAAGATCAAGCTGGCCCGGATTCTTCCCGCCGTTCCGCCGGCAGCGCATGCTGCAGGGGGCGCAAAAACAGTTGCGAAGCCGTCCCCAAGGCCCGCCGTCCAACCCGCCCAGCACTAGCGGTTCTGCTCGCTCGATCCCAGTGTCGAGCATCATGAGCGGTGTGGCGCCGTGCATTTTGCCGGAGGAGCCGCAACTCGCCTACTCCACGAGTTGCAAATTGAGTCCGATCCGCACGCCATTTACCAGGACAACACTCTGGTTGATCAATTCCTGACTGGTAATCTTGTTCGCAACGAAATCATGCAAAGGGAGCAAGGGACATATGTAATCGATAGTCTCATTGGATGCCTGTTCGGATCCGGCGCGGCTGAGCAGTGAGAACTCGATAGCGTCGTACTCATGGTTGGCCGGGAGCCTCCTCGAAAAACCCCTCAACTCGGGCGCAAGAAAGAGATCGAAGCTCTGCGCAGCTCGCTTGTAAATTGAGCTGGCGCCTCGGTCGAAGGACAATGTATTCCGCAAAGTGAAATGGAGCAGCGTCCGATCACCGGCGATTTCAAACAAAGGTGCGCTGCCCTCCGCTAAGTGAAGCTCAGCACCATGTTCCTTCGCGATTGCATCCAATTGCGCTTGAAACTCCTTCTGCAATCTCATTGCATCCGCAAATGTCGGGAGAGATTGAGTCACATTGACCGGCTGCGTAACTGATACAGCAGGGGTAAGTGAAGCTCCGGAGGCCACATCGACCTGAACAGCGCTGGACGATTCCGAGGCAACGGCTTCATCCGCCTGCCGCGGGGCCGATCGTTCGAGGGCCTCCACAACAAGTGGATCGCGCTGTCCCAACGCCAGGCCCCAGGCCTCGCCATTTACGAAGATGTCGGAGCGATTCAGCATTCTCTGTCGCTCCGCGGTTGCCACAGTCCCCGTATACGCAAACGCAACGTCCCGGCTGAATACGGCAGTCAACACCTCTTTGCCCTCACGGTCATAGCCCTTGCTGTTGTCGTGTATCTCATAGATAATCTCGAAACCAATACTGTCATAGTCGGCTGACTGTGGAATCTTCTGCTTCACTATTCGCAGGATTGGGACGACAGCGTCTTGAAACGTTTGGCTTGCGCGCTGATTCCTAGACAGTTTGTCCGAATCGAATGCTGCCTTGTAGATTCCGGATATCTTCAATACGATCTGGTCTTGAAAACTTACAAACTCAATGCCGGAGGAATCCGAGGCTTCCTTCTGGCCAGGCTTGGCTTTCAAATACCGGGCCAGCCTGAAAGTATAAGGGAACCTGGTCGTTCCGATCGCTCGCTGTAGTGATTGGAGTTGAACGAGATACTTCTCTTCCGCGGCCTTTGCTCTCGGATCTTGTATCTCGTCGGGACTCACCTGGCCAGATAGGGAGGATGTGACAGATAAGATCATAACTCCAAACAGGAGCTTGAATGAGCTATTGAAGATCACCTTGGTCATTCCAATCATTGCTTGCTTCTCCATATCCAATTCGGCTTGCTAACCGGCTTATGATAATCCGGCGCAGCGATGATCCTCGTGTAAGCGATCAGGTCGTCGATCTCCTCATCTCTCAGCGTCAGGCCATAGGGCGGCATCATGGCAGACTTTCCTCCGGCGGGTCCTCCGTAGGCAATGATCCTGTGCAGAGACGCATCGCTCTCGCCATTCAGAATTGTTCCGTCATTCATGAGCGGCGGGTCAGGAGAGACATTGGAGCGATTGGACGGCCCGGCGGGCGTCGAATCTGCATGACACCACACACATTGTTCATAGAAGATTCGCTTGCCCTGCGCCTGTTCATAGTCTAGGGGGATTAAATGTTGCGGGTTGTTCCAGTCGGTCTCCGATGCATAAGATCCATAGGAGACATACTCGTTGCTCTCTTTGTGAGGTGCTTGCCTGGCGAAGAAATGAAGGTCGCTCCGCCAGCACCAGCAAAATGTGTACGGGAGCCTCTTGTCGGCAAAAGCGATAAGTCCCAAACATACGATCAAGACAGAGGCAAATATCGAGATGAGTTTCATTGCGCTCCTCCCGCAGCCGTCCCAATCGAGGAACTCTGGTCTACCGCGGCCTGTTTCAAGGTCATCAGGTACGCGGCAAGATCTCGCCGCTGGTCCGCGGGAATAGACTGTCGTGGTTCGATGGTCCCCGGCACCAGAGCTTGTGGATTTTCAAGCCACGCCTCAATCCAGGCTGCAGTGAGCCAGTTGCCCGCGTTATTCAGGCTTGGACCGACATACCCTCCCGACGAGCCAATTGTGTGGCACGACTGGCACTTGTACTTCTCCTCAAAGAGTTGCTTGCCGTGTTCTGCCATCTGTTCTGTAAAGCCTTTGTCGACCGCCGCTGCCGACGGAATATTAGGATTCTGAAGCGTGGAGGAAATATAGTCGGCAATCGATGTCGCGTCTTTGTCGGACATATTGAAATGGGGCATGCGGACAGTGAGCGTCGGGCGCAACGTCTGGGGATCTTTTAGGAACTCAACCAACCATTGATGTTGCGACCGGCTGCCCTCATACGAGAGATCCGGGGCAAGAGTCCCGCCATAGCCTTTGAACGAGTGACATTGATAACACTTGTAGCGCTCGTAGAGCCTTCTCATCTCGCCATCCGGGTGAAACTCCGCATGCGGGCGCTCAACGATCATGCGAGTCCGGTCTTCGCCGGATATCGGCGTGCCAATCATACTAAGTAATGCGGCAGTTAGGTCGTCAAGGTCGTCCTGGCTCAAATGATATTGAGGCATGTGCGTTTCAGGGGTCACCGATGCGGGATCGGTGATCTTCGCCTGCAAGTATGCAATCATGGATCGCGGTATTCGCGAGATGCCGATTTCAAGGCGTCTCTCATCGCTTTTGACAAAGTGCAGATTAGTTGGAAGTTTGCGCGCAGACTTCACTTCGACCAAAAAGGGACCTGCCGCCATACCGAGCGCCGATAGGTCGGGACCGAAGTCGCTTCGCGGAACAACCCCTTCGATTACATGGCATTCGGAGCATCCCTTTTCGACAAACAATCGCCGGCCGAGTTCGACCTCCTCGGGCTTTGGCGGCCCGAGTGGAGGTACATCTTTCAGGAGATCGGGATCGGTGAGTCGCGTAAGAATAAACTGAGTTACTTCGTGAAGATCCCTGTCAGACCACTCATACTGCGGCATTCGAGTGTGTTGCAGATACCGCTGAGGGTCGCGCAGCCAAGCAACCAGCCATTCGGGTTTGACCTTGCTGCCGACTTTGGTGAGTTCGGGCCCGATGTCACCCCCGATAAGCGTTGTCTCGCCGCCACGATCGACGGCCAGGGAATGGCAGGTTACGCAGAACATTTGGTTAAATCGCGTTTGACCACGGTCTGCGGCATCTCCGCCGCCTGCTGGGGCAGTTGCGGAAGCGCGAACGGTATTATGCGCTCCAATGAACTTTGCACCTTGCACGCTCAGGTAACTGGAAAGTGCTCGTAACTCCAGGTCACTTAGCTGGAAATGTGGCATTCGCGGATTTGTCGCCACTCCATCAACGATGACGCCACCGTCCGCATCCGTGATGGTGCGCGGCTCCTTCAGCCACTTATAGATCCATTCCCGGCTCACTTTGGAGCCCACGTTTGTGAGGTCCGGGCCTAGCATAGCCGGCCTGTCAACGTTTTGAAGCTGATGACACCCGATGCAATTCAACCTGGCAAGCAATTGCCGGCCATGATTCAGCCGCGGTGTTTCCGGCAGATCGTCATGGTGACATGCCCCGCAACTTGCCTGCGCATACTGAGCGGGAAGAATCGACTGCTTCCATGCGACAATCCCCGGATGCTTTTCAACGAAGCCTGTCTGAATTCGTATCGAAGGCTTCCATTCCTGCATCTCTGTCTTTGGCGGCCAGACAACCACGGCGAATGCCAGCGCGCTCAGGATGGCAAACACATGAGGCACCCAGCGCATCGCCTGCAGTATTTGCTTAACCGGCATTATTCCTCCGTAACTGAATCGATCCATAGCCAGTTAGTCGGGACTCTCTCCAGCAAGAGATTCAGGGACGGCAATAGGTTCGGTCGTGCTCTTGCAGAAGGAAGGTGCACGCTGACGCAAATTGACGATTCCCTCGCCGGAAGCGTCAGCCGCTCTCACAACACCGCTGAGACGTCACTACCATGGCGCGCTATTTCATAACTGTAAGGCTGACACTGACTGCGCCCGCTCCCACGGCTACCGCCTGCGTGGTTGGCTTGGCGGAATCGCTCATGGTCTTTAGCGTGTACTGGCCGGGAGGAACATTTCTGATCGTGAAAGTTCCTTCTTTATCGGTTAGAGCAAAATACGGGGTTGGTACGACGAATATGTGCCCGGACATCTCCGGGTGGACGTTGCAAAGCAGCGGGACGTCACCCACTGTTGTGAAGGTGAACGGCTTCGAAAGGCCTTGGGGCCAGGTTCCCATATTGTGCGCCATCTTTTTGTCGTGATTGATTGCCGGCCAGTAAACGTTGTGTCCCACGGTGTCGTCGTTCTTGAACTCCACCGTTGTTCCCTGGAGGACTACGACGGCGTGCGGAGCGAAGGCCAGGCGGGCCTGATCCACGAAGATGTGGTCTGCCGGCGCAGGAAATGTCTTGCCTGGGACGCTGTCGATATAGACAGCAATATCCTGCGGCGAACGCAATCCTTGCACCGCAACCTTTCCCTTCACATCTCCTGCCCACGCGGAGGTAGCGACTGAACCTAGACTTATTAAGGCAACCAATGATACTAACATCGTCTTCAGTGTTGTCATCTTCGTTTCTCCCTCAGGGTTGGCCAGTTGTGTGTCAGCCGTCTCGCAACCGACGGTTCGTTGCGATTTCAGCTCATCTCTTGGAAGACCCAGCCTGAATGTTACCCGTACTTCGGTCCACGACTGATTGCTTGTAATCAACAAGCCTGTAAAGTTTTGTAAGCTGAATGTAAAAGCTTGTAAGCACCCGTTGTGCACAGTATCTCTGACGCAGGCGTTGTGGCGAGAAATTCGATTGTTCACTCTCTGGGATCGGGGCCGGAGCGCTATCCAAGCCCCGAAACTGCGATTTGTCGCTTCGATGTTGTGTTAGAAGACAAAGTCCACTCCAGACAAGAGTTGGTTGGGGCGATAGAAGTTGGTAGAGCCAGGGATGGGCTGCTGGTAATTGAAGGAATACTGCAACTCCAGCTTGATATTCGGACGAACCAAGGCCTGCAATGCTGGGCTGTATATATTCCGTGTGTCGTAGCGCGATGCCCCATTCAATCTGTCTGTCGGGGAGTTCACGCCGTCATAGCGCATCTGCGCAATCAGCCAGGGGTAGAGCCAGTATTCAGCTTCCAGAAACCCCCCGGTATAGGTCACCGGTGTGGCGGAGACAAAGCCAGTGCCTGCCCCATTAAGGGCTTGGTTCGCATCGTGGGCAAATTGATAAAGTCCCCAAAGCGCGAAATTGCTGCGGAACTTATAGTTGAATGCGCCGCCCACTCGGTAGAAGGGCTCGTGAAACACCGGTAAACCTGCAAATAGAGCCCCGGCTTGATTGAGTTCATTGTCGCCGTAGTATCCGTAGGCATTGAATCGAATTGAGGTGTGGTCATGAACGCCATTTGTTCCGGATGCCTGGACTTGCTTTCGCTGTTCCGGATCCCGCTCAAGATCGAAGCGTTGCCCGATGTTGACATAGATATCTTTTGAGTTGTGCGCCACTGTAGGGGAAGCAGTACCATACACCGCATTCTCTCCATCCAGGACTGACACCGACCACCACGTATACCCGCGATGCGGGAATCCGCTTATCTCAACTCCGTGCTGCGGACTGGCTAAGGTGAAAGGGTTAGCGGTCGTCCCGGCAAGGGGGCCGTTTCCGGTGGGATTTACATAGGACGTCTCGTTGAAGATCGAATATCCCGTCAGATTGATCGTGCGTGCCTGGGTAAAAGGAAGATCAAGCTCGAATTGGCCGAAACGGACATTGAGATCGTTCCGAGGGATATGCAGGTAATGACCCAGGAAATCATTTGCTTTGAGGTAACCGTCTCCTAAGCCTCCTGCTGCACCCGAACCCCCTGCCGAAAGATCATTATCAATCCAGAAGGAGAGCGACGGGCCGAAGCTGCCAGCCGCAAGAATCGTGTATGTATTCGGCTGGAACAGAGTTGTTTTTGGCACATAACCGACCGCGGCAGCTACCGCATCCGGCTGGGGGCTGTTGTAAGAGAAATAGCCTGAATAGCGAAAGGCTATGGGAAGCAGAGGAAGTTCACCAGGATAGATCGAACGAGGGAAGTTCTCCTTCTGCGCGTCGGCGCCTAGCATTAGAGGCGGATCTTTGACAAAATCTTCGTCGTCCTTAGGAAACTTGAAGCCATTGATCTTGAATGCCCGTCCGAAGTCGTTCAGCTCCGGCCAGTTGTTGTGGCAGGTCGAACACGACGTGTGATACTTCCGGGCAAATGCAGGAATCGCCATCAATCGCGGTGTTGAAACCTGAATCGCGACCAAGACACAGAAAACGAAAGGCCCCACTCTCAGAGCCGCCTTGAAAATTCGGTTCATCACTTGCCCCTTCCTCTCTTGCCGAATACAAATCCTGTTCGGTTAAAGACACCGTTGAGACGAGTTACTTTTCGCAAAGCGCTCTCTAAGATACCGCTCACAGAAACTCACAACTATCAGGTTCTGTGTCCCACATAGGAAAGATGTTACGGTCGCTTTGCGTTGGGCTTGTTTGTCTGATGTCAAATGAAATGTAAACTCTTGTAAGATCTGCACTAGAAGCCATCTCATAAATGCCTGAGGAGCATCAGGACACAAGCGAGCTGAACG
>CAZGHZ010000008.1:0-77801 GCA_964525655.1 uncultured Occallatibacter sp. | reverse complement strand
TCAGCATCAACGTAGCAACGGTGAACGGCTCCGGCTCGCAATCCGCCAATAGCGTGTTGCTGAAGAGCATCTTCGGAATGGGCGTTCCCGTCAGCGGCAAAAACCTCTTCCCCTCCAACATCGCTGGACAACCGACCTGGTTTCTGATTCGCGCCAGTAAAGATGGATACGTGGCGCGCAAGCGCGACTCGGAGATCCTAGTCGCGCTCAATCCGGATACAGCGCTGGCCGATGTGCGGGCCTTGCCCGCGGGCGGCGTGGCCATCTACGAGGAAAGCCTGAACAAGACACTGAATCTCGATCGGGCGCGCGAGGACGTGTTCTTTTATCCCGTACCCTTCGACAAGATCACGGCATCGATCTGCCCTGAGCCCAAGCTGCGCAAGCTGGTCAGGAACATGGTTTATGTGGGCGTCGTGGCCCAGTTGCTGGCGATCGATCTCGGAGTGGTGGAGAGCGGACTGCGCCGCCAGTTCGCCAAGAAGCAGAAGGTCTTCGACCTGAACTTCGGCGCGGTCAAGGCGGGCTTTGAGTATGCGCAGGAGAATCTGACCAAGCATGATCCCTACTTCATTGAACCGATGAATCAGACGGCCGGCAAGATCGTGATCGACGGCAATGCGGCCTGCGGCATGGGCGCTGTTTTTGCCGGCGTAACGGTTGTCGCCTGGTACCCGATTACGCCTTCGACCTCGGTGGTGGAGGCGACCACCGATCTGCTTAAGAAACTGCGCGTTACGCCGGATGGCAAGGCAACTTTTGCCGTGGTGCAGGCCGAGGACGAGCTGGCGGCCATCGGTATGGTGCTTGGCGCGGGCTGGGCAGGCGCTCGCGCGATGACCTCGACCTCCGGCCCCGGAATGTCGCTGATGGCCGAGTTTACCGGCCTTGGCTACTACGCGGAGATTCCCGGCGTCATTATCATCGTGCAGCGCACAGGGCCTTCGACCGGAATGCCGACCCGCACCCAGCAGGCCGATCTGCTCTCAGCAGCATTTCTCTCGCACGGCGACACGAAGCATCCCATTCTGCTGCCGGGTTCGGTCAAGGAGTGCTTCGAATTCACGCAGGCTTCTTTCGATTTGGCCGAACGGATGCAGACCCCGGTCTTTGTGCTGACCGATCTCGATCTGGGCATGAATAACTGGATCTCGGAGCCCTTCGACTATCCCGAGAAGCCGCTCGACCGAGGCAAGGTGCTCACGGCCGACGATCTAGAACGCCTAGGCAGCTTTGCGCGCTACCGCAACGTCGACGGCGACGCCATCGGCTGGCGGACATTGCCCGGAACGCTCCATCCCAAGGCCTCCTACTTCACCCGCGGCTCGGGACACAACGACGCTGCACTCTACACAGAGGACCCGGATGAGTACCAGGCTTTGATGGACAGGCTGGCGCTCAAGTTTGAGAAGGCCCGTGATCTGGTTCCCGCGCCGGTTATTGTCAAAGACACCGGTTCAAAGATCGGATTCATCGCCTACGGGTCTACCGATTGCGCGCTTCGCGAGAGCATGGACCAGATCAAGTTGCGCTACGGACAGGAACCGGATTATCTGCGCGTCCGCGCGTGGCCCTTCAGCCACGCGGTTCAGGAGTTTGTCGGCGCCCATCAGCGCGTCTATGTCGTCGAACAGAATCGCGACGCGCAGTTGGCGAGCCTGCTGAAGCTCGATCTGCCCGCCGATCAGGTGACGAAGCTACGCAGCATTCTCCACTACAACGGATTGCCGGTGGACGCCGACTCGATCACGGAACAATTTGCCGTCAAGGAGGGCCTCTAAATGGCGACCGCTGCCCCAGCTCCCAAGGTGAACCACATCGGTCTTCCTGTGCTCGATTATCGCGGCGGCAAGAGCACGCTCTGCGCCGGATGCGGCCACAACGCCATCTCCGAGCGCATCGTCGACGCCATGTTCGAGATGGGCGTCGAGCCGGAGCGCGTGATGAAGATGAGCGGCATCGGCTGTTCGTCGAAGACTCCGGCCTATTTCATGAGCCGTTCGCACGCATTCAATGGCGTGCATGGGCGCATGCCGGCCATCTCGACCGGCGCGATTCTGGCCAACCACACCATGACGACTATCGGAGTCTCGGGCGACGGCGACACGGCGTCGATCGGCATGGGACAATTCGTTCACCTGATGCGCCGCAATCTGCCGATGATCTACATCATCGAGAACAACGGCGTCTACGGGCTCACGAAGGGCCAGTTCTCGGCCACCGCGGATCTTGGCTCCAAGCTGAAGACCGGCGTGGTCAACGATCTGCCCGCCATCGACATTTGCGCACTGGCCATCCAGTTGGGCGCGAGCTTTGTGGCGCGTTCCTTTTCGGGCGACAAGAAGCAGTTGCTCTCAATGCTCAAGGCCGCTATCTCGCATAAGGGTACGGTGCTGCTCGACGTCATCAGTCCCTGCGTCACCTTCAACGATCATGAGGGGTCAACGAAGAGCTACAAGTTTATGCAGGAGAACGACGAGCCCATCAACGAGATCGGCTTTGTGGCCAGCTTCGACGAGATCGAGGTCGATTACGACTCCGGCGAGATCTATGAGGTCGAGATGCACGATGGATCGAATCTGCGCTTGCGCAAGCTGCTCGAAGACTACGACCCGACCGACAAGGCTAACGCCGTTCGCACGTTGATGGAGGCGCACGAGAAGGACGAGATCCTCACCGGTGTCTTCTATATCAACACGGAGAAGCCGACCTTCATCGATCTGCTCAATGTGGTGGATGAACCGCTGGCGACGCTTCCGGAGTCGCTCACCCGGCCGCCGAAGTCGGCTCTCGATGCGCTGATGGCCGCACTGAAGTAAAGGGCATCCATGGCCAACGATCGGATCGGCGACGACCGGGAGCTATTGATTTCGGCATATCGTGAATTCAACGCGCGCCACATCGACGCAGTATTGGCTCTGATGCATTCGAACGTCGTTTGGCCCAATGGAATGGAGGGCGGGACCGTGCACGGCCACGATGGAGTGCGAGAGTATTGGACGCGCCAATGGGCAATGCTCGACCCGCGTGTTGAGCCGTTGAGCTTCGAGCGGGACGGGAAGGGCAGGACAGTCGTCAGTGTCCATCAGGTGGTTCGAGATTTAGGTGGCAGGCTAATGATCGATACCACCGTGCGCCATGCCTACAGCATTCGACAAGGCCTGATTGAGCGGATGGAGATCGAGTAACCGGCGCCTCGGAGATATTACTCTCGCCGATCGCCGTTCATTCCGGGTCTTTGTGCGCCGCCGCCGCGGGCTTAGCTCCCAGCGCGGTCAGTTTGGTGCGCGCCTGGGACGCTTCCGGTGTCTGCGGATGACGCTGGATCAGCAAACGCAGCTCATGAATTCCCGCCTCCTTGCGGCCCATCTGTAGCAGAGCCATCCCCTTGTGCAACTGCGCCGCGGGGGCCTTGGCGTTGCCGGGGAAGCCTTCCAAGACTGCATTGTAGGACTTCACCGCGTCGGAGAACTTGTTGCGGTGAAGGTCGATCTCGCCCAGGTAGAAGTGCGCCGTGCCGGACAGATCGTCCATAGGATAGAAGTGCAGCACGTCCTGAAATTCACCCGTCGCGACCTCGTACTTTGCCGCGTTGTAGTCGCGCACCCCAGCCTGAAAGGTCTCTTTGAGCGGCGGCGTCTGGGCGACGGGAGCAACGGTTGCGACGGGAGCTGTGCCGGGAGCCGCAGCCGGGGCATCGCCGGCCGGAGCCGGAGCCGCGCCTGGCGCTGGGGTGGCGGCCGGGGGCGGATTCTGGATGTTTTGCAACTGCGTCTGAAGGTCCTGAATCGACTTATCCAGCTTGGCGATGCGCGACTTCAACTCGTCCACCGAGTCGTTGAGCGATTGCGCCTGTCCGGAGGCGGCGTCCAGCTTGCCGTTCGTCGCTTCGTTCTGTGCGGCGATCTTCTGCTGCAGCGCGTTGACGGCCGCGTTCATCTGGGTGGCGTTGTCTGCGGTGGTTTGCGCCAGGTTCTGCAGCACGCCAAAGCGCGAGTCTACCGTGGACTGAAGACGCTGCACCATGTCCAGAAGCTGCTGCACCTGCGTCTGCAGCTCGATGATCTCCTTGGATGCGGCGTGCGCCCGCACAGGCAGGAAGACAAGAAACATGGCGAAGAATCCCGCCGCGAAGAGACAACTGCGAAATGCGCGTACTTTTTGCATGATTCACCTGTGAAAGACAGAGGTCAGGGGGCAGAGATCAGAGATCGAAAGCTTACCGATGCTCGCTGATCTCCGATCTCTGGTCTCTGACAACTGATTAGTTTTACCGATCCGGCGTAAAGCCGGCGCGGCGGTTCTGTTGCCAGCACTCCTCGGTCGACTCCAGACAGAAGGGCTTCTCCTTGCCGTAGCTGATCACCCGGATGCGGCTGGCAGCGATGCCCGCGGCGACCAGGGCATTCTTGGCCGCGTCGGCACGATTCTGGCCCAGTGCCAGGTTGTACTCGTTGGATCCGCGCTCGTCGCAGTACCCGCCGATCACAATCTTCAAGTCGGGATGGCTCGCCAGGTAGGAGGCATCGCGCGACAGTGTAGCCTGCGCATCGCCCCGGATGTCGTAGGTATCGTAATCGAAGAAAACGTCCTGGACGCTGGCCTTGAACTCCTCTTCCGGACTCATTGCGGTTGTGGGCACCACCACTGCCGGGGGCGCATTCACAGTCACTCGCGCGGAGGCTTCGGCCGTTCCTCCCTGCCCGCGAGCCACAAGGTGATAGGTGGTCGACTCGGTGGGAGCAACGGCCTTTACACCAGATGTTGGCTCGTCGCCGATGCCGTCGATGGAGACACTGGTGGCATCCGTCGTGCGCCAGCTCAGTTGAACCTGGTCGCCGGCTGAGACGAAGGCCGGTGTCGCAGTCAGTTGCGCGGTGGGCGCGGGCGGCAGCGTTGAAGCCGGCGCCGTTTCCGCAGCGGAAGGCGGTGTAGTCTTCTTGCCGCAGCCCGCAACCGCGACCAGAACGACAAGAACAACGAGGGGCAACAGAAAGCGATGCAGTCGATTCAATGAAGTACTCCTTCCGCAAACTGATTGTCTTCAATCATCATGATAGTTCAACGGCCCGGCTACACCCATTGATCCGGCCGGGCCGGCTGCGCTTCAAACGACGCTCGCGTCCTATTTCCAGCTCCAGTTCGGCATGAAATTCTCACCCGACTGGGTCAATTGACGCTGCTCGGTGCCGTCGGCGAGCATCGACCAGATCTGGTGGCTGTGCGGGGTCATGGCCCGCTCAAAGACAATGTGCCTCCCGTCCGGCGCCCACGAGGGAAAGTCGTTGCTACCGGATTCATGCGTGACCTGGAGCCAGCGCTTGCTGGCGATGTCCATCACGTAGATGTCCTGGCCGCCTGGGTCGCCGGGGCCGTATTTGCGATTCCAACTGAAGGTGAGGAACTGCCCGTTGGGCGCCCATGATGGCGAGATGGCATAGCCCCCGTCGGTGAGGCGCTGAACGTTGGAGCCGTCCGCGTCCATAGTGTAGATCTGCGGCAGCCCGGTGCGTCCGCTCACCCACGCCAACTGCGCGTCTGTCCTCGGATTCCAGGTGGGCGAGACGTCAGGACCGGCGAAGCTGGTCAGACGGCGCGGACTGCCTCCGTTCGCATCTGCCACCCAGATCTCCGGATCGCCCGAGCGCGATGACGAGAACGCGATCTTCGTTCCATCTCCCGACCAGGCTGGAGACTGGTTGAGTCCAGACCCCACACCGGCCGGAAAACTCACCAGCCGTCCAAGCTCCAGCGAATACATCCTGACCGCCCATCCTTCGCGGCCGAGAGAGGCGAAGGCGATGCGCGTATTGTCGGGGGAGATACGCGGTGACAGGGAGGTCGTGCCAAGGTGCGTCACCGGGTGCTGGTTTTGTCCGTCGTAGTCCATCGCCCAAATCTCTTTGGTCCCGCTGCGCGTGCTGACGAAGTAGATCTTCGTCTCTGCGATGCCATTGATGCCGCCGCCCAGACGCAGAATGATCTCATCGGCAAACCGATGAGCGATGGTCCGGGCAGAGTCTTCGCTGGCCTGTTCGTTATATTGCTTGCCCAGAATCTGCGGGCTCACTGTGTTGCGGGCATCGTCAAGCCAGCCGTAGACGGCGATGTGGCCGTTGGCGACCGAGAGCCCGCCAAAAGCCACCATGGCCGCATTGGAGGGGGCTGCGGACCACAGCGCCAGATTGATTTCCTGTGGCGAGCCGGGCGTGGCCTGGGGCTCCATGCTCTTCGAAACCAGGTCGAAGATACCGGCGTTGGCCAGATCGCTTTGCAACGTGGCGTCAAAGGCTGTCTTCAACGCTGGAGTCTGCGGATCGGCGCTGAGCGGCTTGAAGTCCGCTGCGGCAACGCGGATGCGGTCATTGCCCAGGTTCGACCCGGTGTGAATCCAATCCTGGGCCGCGGCGGGCAACGCCGCAAAAGTCGCCAGAACGATCGGGATGAAAAAAGTGATCCGGGAAAATGCCTTCATCAGGTGCACGATCCTTCCTCGGGTTGAGCCTCGGGTTTTGCGTGAACGATCTTTGCGGACTCTTCGAATGCGGTCGGCCTTGTTTTTTTGCGTTCGTGTCCCGTCAACGCAGCGCCGCACTCACTCACATCTCTATTTTACTTCCGCAGCCTCGTGCGGCTGCGTGCAATTTAATACTCGCAATAGTACGAAGTCATGAGCAGGTTCTGGTTATACTGTGCGGGCAGCGGCCCAAAGGTGTCCACTCGCTGCGCGGCGCGCAGGCAGGCACGGTCGAGAGTCGAGCTCCCGCTCGATTGGCTCATCTGCACACTTGTCGCGCTGCCGTCGCGGTGAATTGCGAACTGAATGTAGGCCCTCGATCCTCGCGGCGTGTGAGGATCGACCTCGGGCTTGTAGTAATTCGATGCCATCTTGCGATTGAGATTGTCCACATACCAGCCAAAACGGCTGCCGAAGTCGCCGTCGCTCACCGTCGTCTGGCCGCTGGTAAACCCTGGAGTTTGCACTGCGCGCGGCATCGACGACCCTGCCTGCTCGCCATACTGCGCGAGGTCCTGCTGCATCGGCTGCGTCTGATGTAACTGCGCCTTGCGCGCGTTCAGTTTTTCGGCTTTGGTCATCTTGCCGCTGATCGGAATGGCGGTCTCGTCTACGGCATGCTTGGTCTTGGGCGTAACCTCCGCCGGCGCCTGGCTCGGCGTCTCAGTAGACAGCACATTGTCGTTGGGCGGCCGATCGGAGGGCAAGGGAAGAGCGGCACGAGTCACCAGCGTTACCTGAATCGCTCCGCCGGAGCCCGCATTGCCCCAGACATTGTGATGAAAGAGTCCGGCTACAAGGCCGTAGGCCACAATGAACCCGGCGAGCGCGGCGTGCAGCAGTAGCGAACCCGCTGCCGGAGCAATTAAAGGCTCCGGCGTCAGCTCCCGCTCGAGTCGCTCTCCGCCTTTCAGCACAGTGTCCATCGTTCAGTCTCTTTGACCCTTCGAGCCGCTTGTAAAATCATCTTCAGGCTATAGATTGTGTCAGGGCACGGCTTTAGTCGTGGCGCAAATGGCCACTTTAAATCCCGGCTTTAGCCGCTGCGACATTGAAAATAACTGAAAAACATAAACAGCAGGGGCCAAAGCCCCACATGATTCCGTTGCTCCTTCGGCATCCTTCGACTCCGCTCAGGACAGGCTTTGAAGTCGTGCCCTGACACGTTTTGGTGTCTCTATGGAGCTTTGCAAGAGGCTCCCTTCGTTCTCAGTTTCCGCCCGCCGGCTTCGTCTCCAGCGGCTGCGTCACAATCGAAATGTTGGTGATCCCCGCCTGCTTCACCGCGTCCATCACGGTGGCGAATGCGCCAAAAGGAACCCGCTCGTCGGCCCGCAGGTAGATCACCTTCTTGGCATCGTCGGCGCCCGGCTGGCGCAGCTTCCGCGACAGTTCGTGGATGTTCACCGGCTGATCGCCGAGATAGACGCGCTGCTCGCGGTCGATTGTCACCACCAGGCGCTGCTCGGTAATCTCCTTCACGGTCCGCGTCTTGGGCACGGCCACTTCAATTCCCGACTGCAAGACCGGCACGCTGATCATGAAGATGATCAGCAACACCAGCACAACGTCTACCAGCGGCGTGATGTTGATCTCCGCCAGCGAAGTTCGTGTCTGCCCGTAGCTACTTGAATAGGCCACGGTCCACCTCCTTGGCGGACTCGGGCCTGGCGGGTTCGGTTCTGACCGGGTCGGGGCTTCCCGGCGCTGCGGGCCGCTGCACAATCACTGCGCGCGTCGGGATCTCTTCGAGTGAGTTCAGCAGCCCCCGGCAAAAGTCGTCGATGGCCGCGGCAAAGACCCTGATGCGCGCGGCGAACTGGTTATAGGCGATATTGGCGGGCACGGCGACAAACAAACCGGCCGCTGTCGTGATCAGCGCCTCGCTGATTCCTGGCGCAACCGCGCGCAGGGTTGCAGCTCCCGCTGTGCCCAGCCCGTGGAAGGCGTCCACGATGCCCATGACGGTGCCGAATAGGCCCACATAGACGCTGACCGATGCGATGGTTGCCAGCCATGTGAGGTGCCGTTCCAGGCTGGTCACGGCCTCGCTCGCCGCGGTCTGCGCTGAGCGCTCCAAGGGCGCCATATTGCGCGGCGATCCCGAACTGCCCGTCTGCCGTTTGTAGGTCTCGTAGACATCCTCGAAGACCTGCGCCATCGGGCTTCCCTTACACTCCTCGGCCAGCACGGCAATCTCTTGCCACCGTGCCGCCTTGCCAAAGCCCTGGATAAAACGCCGGCTCTGCCGGGTTGCCTTGCCGAGGGAGAAGTACTTGCCCAGAATCACGAACCATGAGTAGAGACTGGCCACGAGGAGCAGCCCCAGCACGATCTTCGCGATCGGGCCGCTATCCATCAACATCTCAAGCAGTGCGCTCGTAGTCCGCGCCGGCGCCGTCGGAGCCGCGCCGCTGTCAGCCTGCAAGAAGAAGAAAAACGCAGCAGAAAGAATCGGTCTTCACCTCTCTCTTCACGGTATCAGACGCGATGGGTGCTTCCAAGTTACCTGTCTGGTCCCTTAGCCCTCCAAAGACCCGATCCTGGGGCCACGAATGAAGCCCATCATGCTATGCTGCGCTCGGATTGCCATTGCGTTTTTTGCTCCCTGTGAGGAGCCAACACTGGCGGCTGAACGCATCACAATTGCCGGGAGCCCCATCCTTTCCGCGGCATTTTGGCGGAATGGGTGGGAGACCACGAACCTGGAACGCCCTTTTTCGGGAGATTTGTCCAACCATGCTCGTCGAACTGCGCGCTGAAAACTACGCCGTCATCGATCACGCCATCGCCTCCTTCGGCCCTGGGCTAAACCTTCTCACCGGCGAGACCGGCGCGGGCAAATCGATCCTCGTCGATGCGCTAGCCCTGCTGATGGGCGGCAAATCCTCTGTCGAGGTGGTCCGCCACGGCGCGGACAAGGCTGTTGTCTCCTGCGTCTTCGAGTCCACCGCCAATGCCGAAAACATCCTCGAAGAAAACGGCATCGACTCGGGCGGAAACGAGGTCATCCTGCGGCGCGAGATTCTCTCGACGGGCAAGGGCCGCGTCTTCGTCAACAACCAGCCCGCCACGGTCGCCGTGCTGCGCCAGCTTGCCCCGGAGCTGGCCTTGGTCCACGCACAAAGCGAGAGCCTCAGCAGTTTTGATCAAGCTCAGCAGCGCATCCTGCTTGATCGCTTCGGCGGGCTTTCGACTGACGACGTCTCCGCGGCTTATGCCCGCTGGCGCACGGCCCAGCAGAAGCTCGACGAACTCCTTCAAGGAGAACAGGACCGCCTGCGTATGGTCGATCTCTGGAGCTACCAACAGAAGGAGATCGAAGCATCCCGCCTCGAAGACGGCGAAGACGAGGCTCTGGAGACCGAGAAGCGCGTCCTGGCCAACGCCGAGAAGCTCTATGCCGCCGCGACGGGAGCCTTTGAGCGGCTGTATGAAAGTGGCGATTCGGCCGAGGCTGCCCTGCGCGCGGCAATCAAGAATGTCGAGGAACTGGCTCGCTACGACGGGCGTTTCACCGAGGCCGCGCAGCAGCTTGCCTCAGCCCGCGCCACCGTCGGCGATGTGTCCTCAAGCCTGCGCGACTACGCCGCGGGCATCAACGCCAGCCCCGAGCGCCTCGCCGAGATCGAAGACCGTCTAGCGTTGCTCGACCGCCTCAAGCGCAAATACGGCAAGACCATTGTCGAGGTCATCGCGTTTGGCCAGGATGTAGCCCGCAAGCTCGCCGAAGTCGAGGACCGCGACGAGATTCTGAAGACTCTGCGCGCAGAACTCGCCACGGCTGCCGCGGCTTATCGGGCCGCCACTGTTGTGCTTAGCGCGGAACGCAAGGCCGCCGCGGGCAAGCTGGCCAAACTGGCCGAGTGCCAGATTAACTCGCTCGCCATGAAGGTTCGCTTCGAGATCGGTGTCAACGCAGCCGAGGAGGACTCCCATTGGACCGCGACCGGCTGGGATGAGGTCGAATACCGCATCGCCACCAACTCGGGCGAGCCTCTGAAACCGCTAGACGAGATCGCCTCCGGCGGCGAAATGTCGCGCGTGATGCTCGCCCTGAAAGTCTCGGTCGAAGAAGGCGCAGTCAAACCGAAGAAGAAAACTCCCACGCCCCGGACGCTTGTCTTCGACGAGATCGACATCGGCATCGGCGGACGTGCCGCAGAGGCCGTCGGCCAGAAGCTCAAATCGCTCAGCCGCGGCCAGCAGGTTCTCTGCGTAACCCACCTGCCGCAGATCGCAGCCTTCGCCGACCAGCACTTTGTCGTCGAAAAGCGCGAGGCCGACGGCCGCACCAAGATGCAGATCCGCCTTCTGGATGACCGAGCCCGCACGCATGAGGTTGCCAGAATGTTGTCAGGTGCAAAGGTGACCGACACCAGCCTCCAGCACGCCGCCCAGATGATCGCGGGGAGCCGGTAAGCATCCGCTCGTTGAACACAAGGTTACTTGGCCAGCGGAACGCGCAGATCGCCGCCGGTCATCTCTTTGGGCAGGCCCAACGAGAGAATGTTCAGCAGCGTCGGCGAGATGTCGCGTAGCGAGCCGTCAGGTCGCAGACGATAGCGCGGGGCTTCCTCTGCGACGTAGATCATAGGCACCGGATTGGTGGTGTGTGCGGTGTGTGGACCGCCAGTGACCAGGTCCACCATCTGCTCGGCGTTGCCGTGATCGGCGGTGATGAGCCAACTGCCATTCTTCTCGCGAATGGCTTTGTAGATCCGGCCCAACTGTGCGTCAATGGCCTCGATGGCCTTGATGGTCGGCTCCAGCTTACCGGAGTGGCCTACCATGTCGGCGTTAGCGAAGTTGGCGACGATCAAGTCAAAAGTGCCGTCTTCGATGGCTTTTACAATGGCGTCGCCGATGGCCTCTGCCTTCATCTCCGGCGCAAGGTCATAGGTGGCGACTTTGAGCGATGGAATCAGCACGCGGTCTTCGCCGGGAAAGGGAGTCTCGACACCACCGTTGAAAAAGTAAGTCACATGGGCGAACTTCTCTGTCTCGGCGACACGCAGATTGCGCAGGTGATGCTGAGCCAGCACATTAGCCAGGATGTTATCGAGCGACTCAGGCGGCATGATCAGCGGCAGTTCGTAAAGCTTGTCGTACTGCGTCATGCAGAGGTAGTAGAGGTTCTTCGGAATCTCGGTCCGGGGAATGGTGGAGTCGAGAGCCTCCCAGCCGTCGAGATCGCGCCCGCCGTGCTTGTTCAGGCCGCTCTCACGGGTCAAGACTCGCGTAATTTCGCGTGCGCGGTCAGCGCGGAAGTTGAAGTTGATGCAGACATCCTCGTCGCGAATCTGGGCCACAGGCTTGCCTACGGCATCGACGACGACGAAGGGAATAAGAAACTCGTCGGTGATGCCGTTGTTGTAGTTTTCTTTGATGCGGGCGACTGCGTTGGGATAAGCGCCGCCCTCGGCCTTGCCGTTGACCATGGCGTCGAAGGCCTTGCGCTCGCGCTCCCAGCGCTTGTCGCGGTCCATGGCATAGTAGCGGCCGTTGATGGTGGCGACCTTGCCGACGCCGTACTCGCGCATCTTCTGCTCGAGTTGTGCAATGTATTCTGCGCCGGAGTCGGGCGGTGTGTCGCGGCCATCCATGAAGGCGTGGACGAAGACACGCTCCAGGCCGTACTCTCGCGCGGTGCGCAGCAGAGCATAAACGTGCTGGTTGTGTGAATGCACGCCGCCGTCAGAGAGCAGGCCGAAGAGATGGAGTTGCCGCCCGGCCTCACGCGCCCGCTTCATGGCGTTTACGATGGCTGGGTTCTTGACGAATTCACCCGAGGCGATGGCGGCGTCGATGCGCGTGATGTCCATCTGCACAATGCGTCCTGCGCCGATGTTGAGATGGCCGACCTCACTGTTGCCCATCTGCCCGTCGGGCAGGCCGACAAAGTGGTCCGAGGCCTGGATCAGCGTGTTGGGAAACTCGCGCAGCAGCTTGTCGTAGGTCGGCTTTTTGGCCAGCGCAATGGCGTTGTTGGCTGTTTCGGCGCGATAGCCCCATCCATCGAGGATGGTCAGAACAAGGGGACGCTTGTAGATGGACACTTAGGAAGGCACCTCAGAGTGGATCGAATCTCTTCTCTAGGATAACCTGCGAGGGGCGGGTTCTTCACGTTCTCCTCACCGCAATACTGTCATCCTGAGCGAGTTTCCCATTCAAACTTCGGGAAGAAGCAACAAAGACTCACCGAGTGATCGATTGCAGAGGTTAGCAACCGAGAGCGAAGGAGTTCCTCCCTCGCGAGCGTTGCCATGGTTGCGCGCACCGAGATTGAAGTGCGGGTTCGCGGTGAATGCTGGCGTCCGCGAATTCAATCATCTCACAAACACAACCGCAAGGGGATCAGTTTTCCGCCGAGTGGAGTCCGCCGGCGCCGGCGCGGAATTCCACATTGGAGTGAACGCCGTCGGGGGATTGGCCGCAGTTCCAGAGACATGCGCCGCAGTGGGCGCACTTTTCGCGCTCGAAGGCGGGTGCGCCGTCTTCGCCGAGGGTGATGGCCTGGCCGGAGCACATGGCGATGCAGGTCTTCTCTTCGCAGCCGATGCAGAGGCCCACGTCGCGGAAGACCACGTGATCGGCGAAGCCGGGCACGGCTTGCACCTTGCCGCCGAGCAGCAGCGCGTCCTGTTGAGAGACGAGCAGACGACCGTCGAGTGGAACCTCGGGCCAGCCGCGCGCCGTGAGCAGGGCATCGTGCAGCAGGCGACCGTTCTGAAGCGAAAGTGCAACTGCATCCTTCAGCTTGAGGCCATCAAAAGACTGCGGAGCGAAGGGGCGAATCTGTTTATGGGCTGGAGGAATGTGGCCTTTGAGCGAGAGTTTGCCGCCGGTGAGTCCGGCGAGGGCCATGCCGATCATGCCTTTGACCATTCCGCCTTGGAAACCATTGCGGGCATTTTGCGCCTCACGTGCACCGCGCTCGACCCAGCTTTGGCGGCGGCGGGTTTCGTAAGTGGCGGTGAGGTTCTCTTGAGTAAAGGGCTTGCCGGCGCGTAGTAGTTCGATGACGGCTTCGCCGAGTTGTGTGCCGGTGGCCCAGGCCTCGTCGACGCCGGAGCCGGTGAGCATGTTGGTCGAACCGGAGCCTTCGCCGATCCGCGCGAAGCCGTCGCCGCAGAGGTAGGGCTCGCCGTGACGGCCCGATTCTTCTAGAGACTTCGCGCCCCAGGAGCGCAGCGTTCCGTCTTTGAGGACCTTCCACAACGCCGGGTGCTGAATGTAGTGCTGCAGGTAACGGTAGGCGGTGCGCGAAGGGTCGCTCATCCAGGAGGGAACGAAGATGCCCACCGAGACGAGCCGTTCGGGATGCACGTAGAGAAAGCCGAAGATCTCCGGCTCGGGGTAACCGAAGCTGTGCCAGACAGTGCCGGGTTCGAGCGTTGTACCTTCAGGCAACTCGATGACGAACTTCATGCCCAGCGCCCACTCACGGTGCGCATGGCCCTCTGGCAGGCCGAGCTTTTCATCCAGCGCCTGGCCGACTGCTCCGACGGGGCCATCGCCTACAACGGTCAGCTTGGCGCGCACATCCATGCCGGCCATGTAGCCATCGGCCTGATGGCCGTGCTGGTCCACTCCCTGATCGGTGAGGCGCAAGCCTTCGACCTTTTTGCCGTTGACCAGCGGTCCAGCGACCGGTGTGCCTGGCCAGATCTGAACCATGCCGGAGGCCATCAACTGCGAGCCGACCCACTGGTTGAACTGGCCGATGGACATCACCATGCCGGGGTGCTTGTTGAGGAAGGCCGGGGTCCAGGGCAGTGTGAAGGCGTGATCTTTGACGCCAACCAGGCGGCCGAGAGTGCGGAGGACGGCGTCGGCGGCACGCAGAATGAGCGAACGCCGGCTGGCTCCGATTGGATCGAGCAGATACATGACACGTTCGTGCTTGACCTCGACGGCCATGGGAATCTCAGCGAGGTTCATCTGAGGAAAGCTCGTGCGAATGCTCTCGCCGCGGGTGACGACGCCGCTGACGCCGGCGCTGATGTCATCGGCTCGTTCGTAGCATAGGATCTGGAGTGGCATTCCCGGCGCGATCGCGCTGATGAGGGCGGGGTCGGCGGGGTTCTCGTTCCAGGCGCGCGTGAGCGTGGTGAGGAAGCCGCCCATCGCCGGGCCGAAGCCGGCACAGGCGATATCGACATCCATCGATTGCCGCTCGACGTCGATGGCTGCCTGTTCCTGAACGATCGGGTCTATGGTCATGCTTGCTTTCTGGTGGACCTGATTCGTGTGCGTTCGTGGTTTCCTACATCTTCCGCAAAATACGCGGCAGATTTGGGGCACCCGGTCGGTTTAGGTTCTTGGAATCCCAGGTCCGAAAATCCGGACCTGGGGCACCCAGGCTTGTGCTCACGCTGGATAATCCAGCGCTTCGGGAATCATGACTTTGCTGAGGGTCTCGGCGGCGCGGTCTTTTGCTAGCCTTGACCCGCTCAGGCAGGCGGTCAGTTTATTTTGCTGGCGCAGGAAGTCGGTGTTGCCGGCGCAACCTGCGCAGGGGCCAGCCTTCTGCGGATGGCTGCCGTCCTGGCCGATGATATCGATGGCAAAGGACGAGATCCCAGGCATTGTCTCTTCGAGTTGATCGAGTTCGCCGGCCAGGAAACAGTTGGGCTGCTCGGTCTCTTCCCAGGAGGGGTGGCAGTTGTAGCCGAAGACCAGTTCGGCGCAGATGCGGGAGACCTCACCGGCCGCTGCGGCTGCTTGCACGCGGCAGAGGTCGGAGAGGAACTGGACCGTGCCCCCTAGGCCTTCAGACGCGACCGGATCGCTGGGACCACTCCGTTCGAGTTCGAGAACGTCGAGGATCTGATAGCGCGATGCGACCAGCCAGCAGAGGGCGTCGGCCAGAGCAAAGGTCACGCCCTGGCGCTGCCCGTGATAGAGCTTGCCGCCTTCGGGGTCGGTGGCCTTCTGCAGGTGGTTGTAAGTCCAGAGCCACATCTCCATCGCGGTACCCAGGTTGCAAGCCCCGGTGTCGGGGTGGTCGCCGGCGATGCGGCGCGTCTCGGCGATCCAGGAGCGGAACTGGGCCAGGAAGACCTCAGAGGTCATGGTGACCGTCAACTGGCGGCGCTGGACGGCCTCAGGACCCTCGTAGGTAGCCTCAAGCTGCGCGTCCATCCACTTATTTCCCAAAAAGCCGGGGCAGTCTTCGGTGATGCCGTAGCCGCCCATGAGGCTGACGGCCTCGCGCAGCATGTTGGCTCCGTGACCGGTGTTCCAAAGCTTGGTGGCCGGGCAGATGACGTTGGTCTCGGCGTCCATCAGAACGTATTGAACCAGCGGGTCGGCTTCGAGTTCGGCGCGGCGTGGGTTGCCGGGCCTCAGAGACAACAGCTCGACAGCGCGGTCGGCGGATTCCTTGAGGGCCTTCATCTCGGCTCGGCCGCCTTGGATGCCGCGCTCTTTAAGGATGGCAGACTTCTGCTTTTCGATCGGTTCGAGATCGTCAAAGCGGCGGGCCGTGGCGAAGCCAAGCGAGGTGGCCGCCTCACCGGTGGCCCAGATGTCGACCAGCCTGTGCAAGGCGTCTTCGCGCTGCTGGATGCCTTGCTCGTAGCGGACCGAACCCGGCTTTGCGCCCTCGGCTCCGCGGAAGCGCTGGCGCTGATAGCGAATGATCGGCTCGACGGCGGAGAGCAGCTTGGCCGAGGACATCAGGCCGACGGCCACGCGAGTGCGCTTGAAGACGGCTTCGAGGACGTCACCGTGGTTGCAGTTGGGAACAATGACGCCGTCTTTGACGGTGTAACCGCCGATGATGCGGCTGGCCGGGACCTTCATGCTAAAGATTGGATCGCCGGTCGAGGAGAGTTGATGGACCAGCTTTTTGGTCGGGGTGCCGTGGTCGAAGATGCCTTCGTCCGTCTCTTCGAGGATGATCATGCAACTGCCCTTGATGCGCGGATCGTCCGAGCCGACCGCGGCTGTGACAAAGTTGGCGAAGGCGATGTTGGTGATGAAGCGGCCCCGCTTGTCGACCTGCAGCCAGGGCTCTTCGCCCTCTTTCCACTCGGCCACACGCACCTTGCCGCTCAACATTCCAGTATCGACGCCGACGTAGGGGATGGGTTCTGTCAGCACAAATGCGCCGCGCCAGGGCTTGCGGTCTTCGCCGGGCTGCGGAGGGGCTGAGAGGCTCTTGTAGCGGTTGACCTGCTCGGGTGTCCCGCGCTCGTGAATGGGCGCCAGGGCCAGGAAGCCGGCGAGGCTGGCCGTGGCTGCGCCGCCATCTACCCAGGCCAGTTCGAAGGCAGCCAGCGAGAGCGCCAGATTCTTAGGGCCGGAGATGAACCCGCCCTCTTCGGGCTCCATGAAGGCCGCAGTGATGCCGGCGCGGTCAAATGCCTCCATCATGCTGTTCTTGCCGGGTGTCCATTCGTGGGTGTTGCGTTCGCCGGCCGCCACCAACTGGGCGACGGTTCCCCGCGCGACTCCGCGCGACGATTGAACCAGCATCTGCAGATCGAAACGGTCGGCAAAGCGCCATTGAATCTGGCGGACCGCGTCCCCAGGCAAGGTGAGCATCTCTTTTTCGTTGGAAACCGCAACCGTAGCCATAATTTGTGTCCTCAAGCAGCGGTCATATTGTCCTTGACCGGGCACACTGCCGGATGTGACCTGAATCACCTTGGCTTATCCGCCGATTAGGCAGGGGGATCTGTGGAATTAGGAGAGTCGAAGCCGGATAATTCGTAGTTTGTTCGCTTGCCATGAGGTTAAGCTGAGTTTAATGTGTGATCGGCGTCACTTGCTGTGGCGTAACGAAGCGAATATGACATGAAAGTCACGGGAAAACTCACAACGACCGGAAACCGGAACCACCATGAGGACAGCTTCTTCAGTTGCGCTGGTATTTGCCGCGTTCGCATTTCTGGCCGGCCCCGTGCAGGGCATGGCGCAGACGAACAGCGATTGCCTCGCCTGCCACGCGGATTCCGGCGTGCAGGATGCCTCGGGGCACAGCGTCAGCGTGGATGGGGGGAAGATTGGCGCCAGCCTGCACGGCAGCCTCAATTGCGTCGATTGTCACACGACGATCAAGGAGTATCCGCATCCTGAACAGATCACGCCGGTCAGGTGCGAGACGTGCCACGCCGACCAGGCCACGGCACTCGCCGGAAGCGTGCATTCGGTGAAGGCCGAGCATCCGTGCACCAGTTGCCATGGAGATGCCCACGCTATATTTCCAAAAGCAGACTCGAGGTCGGCGGTCTATCCGCTGAACGTTCCGCGCACCTGCGGCGCATGCCACGGCAACGCTGCGATGGCGAAGAAGCACGGACTGCCCAATGTCTATCCGATGTATATCGACTCGATCCACGGCTTCGCGCTCAGCAAAGAGGGGCTGCTGGTGGCGGCTAACTGCCAAAGCTGCCATGGATCGCATCACATCCTGAGCCACAACGATCCGCAGAGCCCGACTTACAAGGCGAATATACCCAAGACATGCGGAAGCTGCCACGCGGGAATTACCGCGAACTATATGGGCGGCGTCCACGGAAAGGCGATAGCACGCGGCGAACTGAAGGCGCCGGTTTGCACCGATTGCCACACGGCTCACGCGATCCTGCAGCCGACCGAGGCTGCCTTCCGCATGCAGTCGACGCCGATCTGCGGCTCGTGCCACAAAGAGAAGTTATCCACTTACCGCGATACCTTCCATTCGCAGTTAGGCGCGCTGGGCGGCTATGTGGAGACGGCGCGCTGCTGGGATTGTCATGGGGCGCACGATGTGTTGCCCGCATCGGACCCGCGGTCGCCGATCGCTCCTGCCAACCTGGTGACGACCTGCGGCAAGTGCCATGCGGGCGCAAATTCCAGTTTCGTGCAGTATCAGCCTCATGCCAATGCGCGCAACCGCAAGCTGAATCCCGCTCTTTATTTTGTGCGGCTGTTTATGAACCTGCTGCTGGCCGGCACACTGACATTCTTTGTGATTCACACCATACTCTGGCTGATCCGCTCGAGATACGACCAGGTCAAGAAGAGACTGGCGGAAGGAGGTAAGAATGCCTGATATCGAGCAAGCCGCAAATGACAACGGGGATAAGATCCCCGCTCAGTGCCGGTATTTCATGCGCTTCACGCGGGCGCAGAGATACCTTCACGCCGCGTTGTTTAGCAGTTTTCTCGGGCTGGCTGCGACGGGGCTTCCGCTGCGATTCAGCGAGAGCATCTGGGCACGCGGGCTGGCCAAGGGCGTCGGCGGATTCGGCGCGATTCTCTTCTTCCATAAGTTCTGCGCACTGGTGCTGACTGCGGCGTTTCTGATCCACGTGAAGGATCTCTTCACTCGCGCAATAGTTCATCGCGAGAAGGGAATCTTCTGGGGATCAACCTCGATGGTGGCTAACTGGAAGGATGTGAAGGATCTCTTCGGACACCTTCGCTGGTTCTTGGGAATGGGGCCAAAACCGAAGTTCGAACGCTACGCCTATTGGGAGAAGTTCGATTACTGGGCGGTCTTTTGGGGGATGATTGTCATCGGCTTCTCAGGCTATGCGATGTGGTTTGCGCCATTTTTCGCGAGGTTCCTGCCCGGCTGGGCGCTGAATGCAGTGCTGGTGATCCACAGCGAAGAAGGACTGCTTGCGATCCTGTTTATCTTTTCGATTCACTTTGTCAACACCCATCTACGCCCGGATAGCTTTCCAATGGATATGGTGATTTTTACCGGCGTGGAGAGCGAGGAAGAGTTCAAGTACAAGCGGCCATTGGAGTATGAGCGGCTGAAGGCGCAGTGGAAACTGGCACCGAGAGCCGCAGAAGCGCCGGCCACCTGGTTTCTCAGATTCTCCAAAGTCGTTGGATTTACCGCCATCCTGATTGGCCTGGTGCTTCTCGTGTTGACACTGAGCGCGTACTTCAGGGAATGATGGGGCATAGGATGTCTTCATTGAGCGGGTTGAAAGAAAAGAATAAAGCTCTTTTCCGACTCCTCGCTCTATCCCTGCTGGCGTGGGCTTGTGCGGCTCATGCGGAGCATCAGCCCACGGATAGCGAGTGCCTTGCCTGCCACGGCGACTCCACGTTATCTACAGAGATCAACGGCAGGCAAGTCAGCCTGTATGTGGATGACGGCAAGCTGAAGCACTCGATCCACGGCGATCTTTTTGCCTGCGTGGATTGCCACAAGGATGTAAAGGGTCTAGCGCATGAGACCACGCCGAATAAGGTCCGCTGCGCCGAGTGCCACGCCGATGCGCAGGAGGCTTATTCGCACAGTCTTCATGCCAAAGACTACCGGGCAGGGGGGGCGGGGGCTAACTGCCAGGATTGCCACGCCGGCGCACACGAGATACTGGCTGCCGCAGACGCCAAGTCACCGGTGAATCACGCCAACATTCCAGTTACATGCGGCCGGTGCCACGGACAGAAGTTTCTGATGGAGGCGAATGGGGAGAGTGCGCAGCCTTTCATCTCCTATCAGGCGAGCGTGCACGGCCACGCCACAGCGAATGGATCGACAAAGGCCGCGGTCTGTACCGATTGCCACGGGGCGCACGAAATACTCTCCGCTAGCGACGCCAAGTCGCCCATTTATGAATTCAATGTTCCCGAGACCTGCGGCAAGTGCCACACGGAAGTCTCAAAGACCTTCATGGAGAGCATTCACGGGCAGGCGATTGCACGGGGAAACGGGCTGGCCCCGGTGTGCACGGACTGCCACGGAATTCACTCGATCAAGGCGCACGTCGACCCGAACTCATCTGTTTCGGAGCAGAATGTTGCGCGCACCACCTGCGCGCGCTGCCATGAAGGCGTACGGCTCTCGCAGGAGTTCGGCGTGGCAGGCAATCGCGTAACGAGTTATCTGGATAGTTATCATGGATTGGCCTCCAAGGGAGGCTCGGCAATAGTAGCCAACTGCGCCAGTTGCCATGGCGTGCATAACATTCTTCCGTCCAGCGACCCACGCTCGACGATCAACCGCGCGAATCTCGACGCAACCTGCGGCAAGTGCCACACGGGAGTTACCAAGAAGTTCACACTGGCCAAGGTTCACATGGACGCCTCCAGCGCAAAGGATATTGGCTCGGTGGCCGTGCGCTGGGTGAGATGGTTTTACCTGATCCTGATTGCCGCCGTGATTGGCGCGATGTTTCTGCATAACGCGATCATCTGGCGAAGCAAGGCTGTGGCCCGGCGCTCGATACAGAACCCGATGATGACGCGCATGAGCACGAATCAGCGCTGGCAGCATCTTGTTCTGCTGACGAGTTTCATCGTTCTGGTGATTACCGGCTTCGCGCTCAAGTTTCCGGACTCATGGCTGGCCGAGGCGCTGGCCATGAGCGAAAGGCTGCGCAGCATTACTCACCGCGTGGCGGGTGTCATTCTGATCGGCGTGGGAATCTACCACGTCTTCTACCTGGCGATCACAAGGGACGGACGAAGACTGATCTGGGACTTTGCTCCCCGGCCGAAGGACGCTTTCGATGCCTGGGGTACGATCTGCTACTACCTCGGAGTCAGAAAGAACAAGCCGAAGTTCGGCCGCTTCAGTTATGCGGAGAAAGCTGAATACTGGGCTCTGGTCTGGGGGACGGCGCTGATGGGCATGACCGGCGCGATGATGTGGGCCAAGGTCTGGGTCGGCGACCTGCTGGCGCGCTGGTGGGTTGACATAGCTACCGCCGTTCACTTCTATGAGGCGATTCTGGCTACGCTGGCGATCATTGTCTGGCACTTCTACCAGGTGTTCTTCGACCCTGATGTTTATCCGATGAACTGGGCCTGGTGGGACGGCAAGATGCCGGTCGAGCACTATCGGCATGAACATGAGCTGGACGAGGCGTCGCTTCCGGCGACCGACTCCAAAGGAACAGACGGGGAAGAGAACGAGCCTCGATCCGAAGAAGACGGGGTGTAACAATGTGGGCTGCTCGTTGACAGCGCCGGCGCAGCGTTCTAGAATTCCTGCGCTTGTGAGATGCTGATTTCACAATGCGTGAAAGGCTCGATGAAGATGGTGTTGGCGAGATGGTTTCGAGTGCTTGGATTGGCTTCGATTGCGCTGAATATCAGTCTTGCATTCGCAGCACAGGCTGGCAATCCGGAGGCTATTGAGCAGAAGCTCTTCGCGGAATTCAAGCCAACTGTGATTGCGGCGGACCGTTCGGAGATCATCACCACTGGAGACAGGGTCGTAATCCAGAAACCGGGGCTTACGATGTATGCCGTTGCCTCGCCGATGGCGCCTCTGTTCACCTACAGGAACGGAAAGATCGGGCGCGGTTTGACCGGCCTTGGCAAGGATGTGGAGATCTCCGTCAAGACTCCGGGAGGAACCGCGGCCGATTACGCGCACCGCTCATTTTCTCCGGGGGAAAAATGCTGGGTTACCGGAGTTCAAGTCGAAAAGGATGGAGTGCTTTTTCTGCTCTACAGCGATCGATATGAGGATACGCATTACTACGCGAGTCTGAAGATCGCCTTTCCCAACAAGAAGGAGGTTCCGCAGGCGGACGAAGCTCTGCAACTCGTGGCTGAGGTGCTGACGGTTGCGCCACCGGAAATTCACACCGAAATGCCCGCTCCTGCAGTTCCGGTTGCTCCCGTTGTCAATCCCGCACCGAAGAGCCAGCCGGCCAGTGTCTCGGGCAGGTACAACTTTGATGAGGGGGACTCGCAACTCAACTTCGTTTCCGATACAGGGTGCATCATGATCGGCCCGGGCGGCACACAGAGCGCCGGAAAGTACCGCGCGAAAGGAGATGCGCTGATCATGGATTGCACGGTGACGGGAAGCTCCTTCAATTTGAAGATCCAGGGAGATAAACTGGTCGCCGAAGATGGACATTTCTGGCTTCGGGAGACCGCCGCGCCGCCGCTCCCGCCGAGCATCACCATCGGACAGACCAAGGCTCAAGTGAGCGCAGCTTTAGGGCAGCCGGTAAAGGTCTCAAAGGCGGGAGGGAAGGAGATCTTCTATTACAAGGACATGAAAGTGACCTTCACAAACGGAAAGGTCTCTGGGGTTGAATGAGACATTGAGGTAGTACGACAGGGCGGCTGGGAGGTGGAAGTGCGGAGAGCGAGAAGCGGATGAGAACGGGCTCGGTCCGACGTCCGGTATCGGCGCGAGGGTTGCGGCAACGGATCGACGCAACCTGGCCGAGAGAGGATTCATCGTAATTTAAAGAGACATCCCCGTAACAACGGAATATTCCTGCGGTGGCGATGCTCGCCTCAAGAGGCGATGGCTGCAAGATGCGATCAATCATCATTTTCTTGACAGTCGCAAAGCCGTGATGTACGTTTTAGGGGTTTACAGGTACATTCCCCAAAACATCTATGAGACGGAAAAGGAATATGACTCAGATGCGATGGTTTTGCGCGTTCGGTTTGGCCTTTATTTCGGCGGGATTCACCATTGGGATGGAAGCCCAGGCAGGTGACCCTGCGACGCTGATTCAGGAGAAGCTAGTCTCTCAGGTTAAGGTGACCAAGGCCACTGCTGATCGTTCGGATATCGTTACGGCCGGCGACGTCGTGGTGCTGCACAAAGATGGGCTGATGATGTGCAGTTCGTCTTCTTCCTACGCATTCTCAAACACTTATATTGGCGGGGTTCTGGCCGCGAATTACAAGAATCGCGCAAAAGACGCGATCAAGTCCTTTGGCCTGGGGCATATCCCGGTCTTCGGCAGTGGGGTCAGCGCAGGGGACGCCGCCAACAACGGCTGCCCATCGCGGAAGTTTGTCGCGGGGGAGAAGTTCTGGATTACCGGAATTGCCGCCCAAAAGGATGGCATCCTGGTCAGCACATTCAGCGATCCCTACCCGGATCCTTCAGGAAACCAGGTTCGCTATTACGGGGAGATCAAATTCCAGTTTGCGAAGGGCCCCATGCCGAGGCCGGAGGAATTTGCGAAGACCTTCTCCGAATTGATCACGGTTCAGCCTGCGGACGATCAGGGCGGGCAAGGGGGCCAGGGAGATCAAGGCAACCAGGCTGCGGCGGCACCAGCACAAGCAGCTCCGCCAGCAACTGCGCCGGCTCCTGCCCCGATGCAGGACATTGCTCCCCCGCCGCCGCCGACCGACGCTCCTCCTCCGACCATCGCCCTTGGCCAGACCAGGGACCAGGTAACCGCCGCCTTCGGGAAGCCGACGAAAACGGCTAAACTCGGCGCGAAGGAGATCTACTATTACCAGGACATGAAGGTGACATTCACCAACGGCAAAGTCAGCAATGTTGAGTAGAGTCTTCACACGTCGAGGCGGAACGCGAGCCATCACAAAGATCGAGGATTTCGATGAAAATGCATGTGCTTCACAAAGTCACGAGAAAAGCCTTCGTAGCAACGATTTTCGCCGTGCTTCTGGGGTGGGGCAGCTTAGCGGGCGCCTCCAATAGCAATAAACCCGCGGCACCTGCCAAACCCGCGCCAGCTGCCAGCAAGCCAGCCGGAGGCGCGGCACCTCACACTGCGGCGAGCGGAGGCACGCACGGCGCGACTGCGACAGGAACGCACGCTACAACCACGACCACGACCGGCTCGCATGGGCCGACTGCGAACGGCACTGGCGCGCACACGACTACCACCACCACCGGCTCGCACACCACGACGACCACGGCCGGTGCAGGGCACACGACGACCACCACGACCACGACCCACACCACGACAACCACCGGCGCGCACTCGGTGACCGGCGCAGGTGCCGGAGCGCATCCCAGTGTCGGCGCTGGTGCAGGCGTCCACCCTGGCGGCGCAATGGGTGCCGGAGCGCACGGGCCCGCGGGCGGGGCCAGCCACTCGGCCTTCAACCATCCGGCGCCCAGAGGGGCTTCGGAGCACGTCACCAGGAGCGGCAGCGCAGTGCGCATGCGTCCAGGCGGACGAGTTAGCGATGTGCACGACGCCCGGCGCGGAATGGATGTTCACCATGGCTTGGCCGGCGGGCACAGGGTTTCAATGGAGCGCCATGACGGCAGTCGCCTGGTGGCCGAACGGGGCCGTCGCGGATATGTAGAGCGCGGCTATCATTACCGTGGCCATGACTTTGGCCGCCGAGCTTACTTCTATCATGGGCATGAATACAACCGCTTTTATCGCGGCTATGGCTATCGCGGGATGTATCTGAACGTTTATGCCCCGGGATTTTACTATGGTCCGGCATTTTATGGCTGGGCATACAACCCCTGGGCGGCGCCGATCGCCTTTGGATGGGGATGGGGGGGCAGCCCCTGGTTTGGCTTTTACGGCGGTTACTTCCAGCCCTATCCGGTGTACCCCTCGGCAGCCTTCTGGCTGACGGACTATATCATCTCGCAGGATCTACAGGCTGCCTACGCTGCCCATCAGGAGGCGGCCGAGGCTGCAAGCCAAGTTGCCGCCTCCGGCAGCCAGCCGGTGCTCACTCCCGAAGTGAAACAGATGATCGCCGACGAGGTGAAGGCCCAATTGGCGCTGGAGAACCAGGAGGCCCAGCAGACCGCAGCCAACCAGGACGTGGACCCCGCCTCCAGCGGGATTGCGCGTCTTTTGAGCGATGGGCGGCCGCATGTCTTCGTGGCGGGCGGCAACCTGGACGTGACGGACGCCAGCGGGCAGGAGTGCGCGGTTAGCGACGGCGACACGCTGCAACTGCGCGAACCGCCGCCCTCAGATTCCACCTCGGCGAATCTGGTCGTTCTCTCCAGCAAGGGGAAGCCGGAGTGCCAGATCTCTCTGACTGTCCAGGTGCAGTTGACCGACCTGCAGGAGATGCAGAACCACATGCGGGAGACCATCGACCAGGGCCTGAAGGATCTGCAGGAAAAGCAGGGAAAGGGCGGTTTGCCGGCGGCTCCGCCTTCTGCGCAGGCCCCGCCTGTTGAGGCGCAGTACGCCTCTGCAGCGCCTCCGCCCGAAGCGAACCTGGCCACAGATATTCAGCAAGCCGACCAACAGAGCGCCGAAGCTGAAAAGGACGTGACCGCCGAGGCGGCGCAGGATAACGGCGGGGCTGGCGGAGCAGCTGCAGTGGCTCCGGCGGCTCCAGCGTCGGTTGAGCTAGGACAGTCCGTCGATCAGGTGAAGGCGGCTCTTGGCGCGCCGGCACGAATGGCGAATCTGGGCTCCAAGGTCATCTACTACTACAGTGATGGGATGAAGGTCGTCTTCAAGGACGGCAAGGTGAGTGACGTTCAGTGATCTGGGCTTGAGGAACGGGAGAGAGTCGGCGATTCTCTCCCGCGCTCATGGCATTATTTGCAAGATGCGGCCCTGCGGATCTCAGTAGATATCAGGAAGGCATTCCGTTTGAGGATATAGAAAAGACTCGAAGCGGTCTCGGTTGTCGTCTTACATTCCCTAAGGGGTTAAATCTCCCAGCCTTATAGGGCATTTTACGGCACAGCTAAAGCCGTGCGCTTTTAAAAGAGCGGCCAGTTCAGAGTTTGGCTATGCGTAGTCGATGGGGTGCTTGCTGAGCCACCGCTCATCGCGCACCTTGCCTATTTTCTTCATTGCGTTGCCGGCGACGCTTGCGCTTAACTCGCGGCTCTCCCAGGCAAGGCCGGCGCCAAGACCGATGGCGCATCCCAGCAGACCGTAGGCAAAGATCGCTGTCTTGGATTTCTGCCGGCAGAGCGGATAGCTGATGACGACGCCCAACGCCGCTCCGATCGCGGCCGGCACGATGGCGCCCTTGGCCACTTCCTCAAGAAACGGAACCACGGGTTGTCCGTCGAAGAACTCCTCCTGGCCGGACCGCGCGCCTTCGATTCCGGAGTCCACCAGCCGCCGGCCATAATCGACATTCGTCTTCACCCACTCGCCCAAGCTCATGGAACCTCCTCGTGGTCCTGGAAATACCCCTCAAGTCTATCAGATTGCCAAATTCGGGATGAAGGAGATGTCTTCGGTCATTCCCTCATTGTGAACGAATCGGTTCTGGAGGCAGCTGCGATTCAAATCGGGAGTCTGCCAGAGCCGGACCACGTGCATTATCATCGTCCCACCTGCACATGATCGGATGATTACAAGCCTTGCGCAGCGAGTGGGTGGAATGAGAATCGCGTACATGCTCACCTCGCTCGGCGTTGGCGGAGCGGAACGGCAGGTCGTGGCGCTGGCTGAGCGGATGGCTGCGCGCGGCCATGCTGTCTCGCTGCTCGTGCTGCGGCCCCGGCAATCCGAGGAGTGGCCGACGACAGTCGAATGCATTTACCTTGGCATGCGCAAGACTCCATTCAGTTTTCTTGCAGGTCTCGATAGAGCACGCCGTTTCCTGCGCGCCTTCAAGCCGGAGCTGATCCACAGCCACGTTTTTCCGGCCAACATGGCGGCGCGACTGCTGCGTCTCCTCGGAAGCCCGCCCGTTCTTTCTACCGTCCACAATGTTTATGAAGGCTCATGGCTGCGGATGCTGGCCTACCGGCTTACCGACTCTCTGAGTTGCTCGACAACCGCTGTGAGCCAGGCTGCCGCAAATCGTTATGTGCGCCTCAAGGCAGTGCCCGCGCACAAGTGCTCAGTGGTTACGAATGGGGTCGATACGGCGGAGTTCGATACCGATCATGAGCGTCGCGATCGTTTGAGAGATGAGGTGGGGGCAGGAGACGATTTTATCTGGCTGACAGCGGGGCGCATCGCGCCGGCCAAGGACTATCCGAATCTCTTGCGGGCCTTTGCCAGGATGACGGAGTTCGATGCGCATGCGCGGTTGTGGGTTGCCGGAGAAGGAGATGTAGATGAGGTCGACGCTTTGACGGCGCTCGCCAAGGAACTTGGCTTGCATCGGCGTGTCAGCTGGCTGGGTCTGCGCCGCGATATGTCTGCCCTGCTCGATGCCGCGGATGGTTTTGTGCTGGGCTCGGCGTGGGAGGGAATGCCGCTGGCCGTCGGTGAAGCGATGGCCATGGAGACGCCCGTTGCGGCTACCGATGTGGGCGGCGTGCGCGAGTTGGTTGGCAATGCCGGGGTTGTCGTTGCGGCGAAAGATCCGGAGAGCCTGGCGCAGGCGATGCTTGGGCTGATGCGGACTTCATCGGAGTCTCGAGGCGCATTAGGCCGCTCGGCTCGCGAACGCATAAAAACGCAATTCAGCATGGACGCCAAGGCTGACGAGTGGGAGGCGCTCTACAGAGTCCTGCTGGAGAAGAAAGCATGATCGCACCCGCTATTTCGCGTCGAAATGGCGCGGCTTGGTGTTCGCGTCTCGCAGCGCCTGTGGTCGTGGCAGCCGCACTCCGGTTGGCGTTGCTGGCTGCGACCCTCTTCCGCACCGGTACCAGTGTCATCGCCAGCGGCGATACTGCCAGCTATCTCGAACCGGGGCGCAATCTGTTACTCCATGGCCGATTCTTCACAGGAGTTCTTCCCGAAATCGATCGCACTCCGGGCTATTCGCTCTTTCTGGCCCTCGCCAGCTTGCCGGGCATCACCGCAGCTGCTCTGGAGCAGGTGATTCTGTCCGCGCTCACGGTGGTGCTGGTCTGGAGGCTGGCCCGCGCCGTCTTTGAAGACGATCGCACAGCCCTCACGGCGGCCTGGCTCTTCGCTTTTGAACCCGTCTCGATTATCTATTCCGTTCGCTTGATGCCAGAGACGCTGTTTCTCGCGCTTCTTCTGCTCAATCTGGAGCGAATGGTGGTTTTCCTTCGCGGCGGTCGTCTGCGCACGCTGGCCGCGGCTGGATTGTGGCTGGCCGCGGCGACCTTTGTGCGCCCGGTCAGCTACTATCTCCCAGTCGCGCTGGCGCTTGGTCTGGCCGTTCTGCTGGTGCGCGTTCCCGGCCTTCGCTGGACGGCGCCTACCGTGCTGCTGCTCAGCGTCATTCCGTGGCTGGCGGCGTGGCAGGCGCGCAATTTGCTGGAGACCGGCTTCGGAGGATTCTCCAGCATCGTCGCCAGGAATCTCTACTTCTATCAGGCGGCCGAGGTCGCCGCTCGCGTCGAGCACCAGTCCTTCGCCGAGGAGCAGAGCGCCTTCGGCTATCCCAACGAGCAGACCTACCTCGCGCGTCATCCTGAGCAAATCGGATGGGGCCAGGCGCGTCGTACCGCCTTCATGGGCTCCGAGGCGCGGCGCGTTCTGGGCGCAAATCCTGATACGGTCTTGAAGGTGCAGTTGGAAGGCACGGCGATGGTTGCGTTCACGCCCTGCGCCGCCGATCTGTTGCGTCTCGTGGGCGCTTATCCCGAGGACGGGCCAAAGCACGTGGTCAACGAAGGGCCATTGCAGTCGGCAATGCGGCTAGCGCATCTGCATCCCTGGCAGGCAGCTCTGATGGCCATGCTTGAGCTTGTGCTGCTGAGTTATTATCTGCTGGCGGCGCGTGGAGTGTTTTCGGGCTGTGCACGCCGCGAGGTGCTTTTGCTCTTGCTGGGTGTTTCTCTTTACTTTCTCGCTGTCTCAGGAGGAGCGCAGGCGGTGGGACGTTTCCGGCTGCCGGTGATGCCTGCCGTCTTGGTCTTTGCGGCAGCTGGCTTGCGGTGCAGATCCATGTTCAAACGAAGGACCGCTTCACGTGAACAGAGCAGCCGGTCTGTTGCGCGAAGTTCAGAAAGTGCCTGCATGATAACCTTATCGGCGAATGAGTTTAGTCTTCTTTTCCGGCAGCGGATGTGGTTAGATCGAGGGCTGGAAGGACTTTGTATGCGAGCAGCAATTGCCGGTCGAGTGATGTGCTGCGCCCTGCTGTGCGCGGCGGTTGGCTTGGGAGGAAACATGGCGCAGGCGCAGACAAAGACTCAGAATGCGGTGTTGGTGCTCGATCATGGCTGGCAATTCAGGCAGGTCGCGGCTGGCGCGCAAGCTGAAGATGGCTGGCTTCCCGCGACGGTTCCCGGCGATGTACATCTGGATCTGCTTGCCAATAAGAAGATCGACGACCCTTTCTTCCGCGACAACGAGAGCAAGCTGCAATGGATAGAAAAGGAGAGCTGGGAGTATCGGGTGAACTTCACGGTTACTCCGGCCATGATGGCGCGTTCCAATGTGGACTTGGTCTTCGACGGGCTCGATGCGGCGGCGCAAGTCACCTTGGATGGCGAGAAGGTGCTCTCGGCCGACAACAGCTTTCGCGTCTGGCGCGTGGCCGCAAAGAGCCATCTGCACGCCGGCAAGAATATGCTGCGCGTCGTCTTCCCATCGCCGATCAAGGCGGCCGCCGATGCTGCCGCCAGCGACTTCTTCCGCGTTCATTCAAAGACCGAAGAGAAGACCTACATCCGCAAGCCGGCCTACGAATACGGCTGGGACTGGGGGCCGCGATTTGTGACCAGTGGGATCTGGAAGCCGGTGCGAATCGAGGCCTGGGACAGGGTGCGCATCGCCGACTTCGCCATTCGCCAGCGCGACGTGAGCAAGGATGTGGCGCATCTCGATGCTGAGGTCGAGATTGAATCAGCTGCCGCGGGAGTCGCCCATCTGACATTCGAACATGATATGTGCGGCGTCTATACACGAAACTCAACATTTGATGGCATTCGTGATGTGACGCTGCAGGCCGGACGCAATGTCATCGACTTCCCGATCGAGATCAAGAACCCGCACCTATGGTATCCAGCCGGCTATGGCGGCCAGTCCCGTTACAGTTTTTGGGTGAAGGTCACGGTTGGGCAGCAGCTAGTCGATACCGGCAGCATTGTCACCGGCTTGCGCTCCATCGTCCTCGACCGCCATCTCGATAAATGGGGCCGCAGTTTTCAGCTCATCGTCAATGGCATTCCGGTCTTCGCCAAGGGCGCGGACGTGATTCCCTTTGACAGCTTTCCCAATCGCGTGACCACTGCCAATTACCGCCGCATCCTCGAGTCGGCGCGCGGCGCCAACATGAACATGATTCGCCACTGGGGCGGCGGCTACTACGAGAGCGACGAGTTCTATGCGATCTGCGACGAACTGGGCATCATGGTCTGGCAGGACTTCATGTTTGGCAACGACTGGCAGCCTGGCACGTATGCATTCAAGCTCAATATCGAGGCTGAGGCCGAGGACCAGGTGCGCCGTCTGCGCAACCATCCCAGCATCGTCATTTGGTGCGGCAACAACGAGACTGAGAGCGCCTTCAACTGGGGTGAACGCAAGACTCTGCCGGCAGATGTCAAGTTTTTGATGTGGCAGGACTATCTCACCGAGTTCAGCGGCATCTTGCCCAGAGTTGTCGCGCGACTCGATGCGGAGACGCCTTACTGGCCCAGTTCGCCGAGTTCTGACTATGAAGCCGTCTCGCCCGTCTATCACTCCGGCGACGACCACTTCTGGGATGTGTGGCATGGGCGCGTGCAGTTTGCGACCTACGAGACCGACCACTCGCGCTTTGTTACAGAGTTTGGATTTCAGTCGTTTCCGGAGATGAAGACGATTGAAGCCTTCACGCAGCCGGAGGATCGCGCGGGCATCTTCACGCCGGTAATGTTGGCCCACCAGAAAAACAACGAAGGCAACTCGATCATCCACGATTATTTGCTCAGGGACTACTCCGAGCCGAAGGACTTCGCGAGCTTCCTCTACGTGAGCCAGGTCTTGCAGGCCGAGGGCATCAAGATCGGCGCGGAGCACTGGCGCCGCTCGCGGCCGGAAACGATGGGCACGATCTTCTGGCAGTTGAACGATTGCTGGCCGGTGGCCTCGTGGTCGTCGATCGACTATTACGGACGCTGGAAGGCGCTGCAATACTATGCGCGGCGCTTCTATGCGCCGATCCTGGTTTCACCGCACGTCGAGGATGGCGCGCTGAAAGTCTACATCGTCAGCGACAAGACAAAAGCCGAACCGATGACGCTGCGCGTGAGGCTAATGAACTTCGATGGCAAGGTGCTGATGGAAGAGACCAACGCCGTGAGCGTCGAGCCGCTTGCGAGTAAGGTCTATCTTGACTGGCCGCTGAAGAAGCTCGCCGACGCGGGCGCGGCCGACACCTCGCGCGTTTTTGTCGTTGCCGACGTGCGGGTCAGCGGCGCAACCGATTCCACAGCGAACGAGACAGTGATCTCACGCAACCTGGTCTACTTGGCTCCAGTTAAGGATGTTCATTTGAAGCCTGCACAGTTGAAGGTTGAAACGAGCGGCGCAAACGGAAGCTACAAAGTTCGCATCGCCTCTCCGGTACTCGCGCGCAGTGTCTATCTCGCCTTTGGCTCTCTCGATGCGGATGTCTCCGATAACTATTTTGACCTATTGCCGGGAGAGACGGCGGAGATTGCCGTCAAGTGTACGGCTTCGCTCGATGTGCTGAAGGCGCAGTTGAAGGTTATCTCACTCACGGATGCGTTTGCGGGTGATCGGCAGGGCGCGACAATCGGCGCGTCACGGTAGTGGGTAGCCTGCGTTGAGTCTAGGTGCCCCATCCCTGCGAGTTTTAGTTTTTGTCGCAAGGTCGGGTTGTCACGAACCTCGATGATCCATCAGAACGAGAAGACCGCCTGCACGAAGATGCGCCGCGCAGCCGAGCCTTGCGAGAAGATTCCTCCGGCGAGGCTAGTTGATCTTCCAAACTGATTGCCGGGCCCGTACATTCCAGTGTTTGGATCGAGTGTCGGAATGATGGTTCCGTTCGGTTGACCTTTGTCGATGTCGTTGAAGAGGTTCAAGGCCTGGGCGCTGAAGGTAAGCGAGTACTTCCGGCCGGTGGTGTTGCCGCTGCCACCCAATCCCATGGGACCGCCGGGGCCACCGCCAAAGCCGCCGCCGCCCGGGCCGCGTCCACCGCCGCCGGGGCCACCACCACCCGGCGGCGGCCCACCCGGAGGCGGGCCATTTGGCAATCCGCCGGCTTGTTGCGGGGTTGCGGAGACTGCCTTGGGACCGATGCCGATTGCCCGGCTGATGCGCAGATTCACGGCCACCGCCGCTGGACTATTTCCGAGGTTGACAGGGATAGGCGTGTAGCCGATCGCCGGCGTCGTATCAAGGCAGCCGAAGCTGGTTTCAACGAATTCGGATGAGCCGGATTGGCATTGCGCATCGGTCGCGGACGCGGGGCGCTGATTGAAGAAATTATTTAGCGGGTCGGTGGGTAGCGTGATGTTGTAGGGACGGCCGGACTGCGCCACCAGGAAGGGGCTGAGGCGGATGCCCCAGGGCGCGCTATAGTTGCCCATCATGAAGAGCATGTTGCGCGCTACGAAGCCCGCGCGACCGTAGTTTTTGTCAAGACTGTAGGCGTCAACGGCGCTGCCGTTGTTGTTGCCGTTGGCGTATGAAAGCGTGTAAAAGCCGGTGAGGTTCAGGTTCTTAGTGATTTTGGAGTTCACGCTGGCGATGAGCTGATTCTGCTTGAAGATTGCCTCGGGGAAGAATTCGTTCATGAATCCGCCACTGTTATGCAATGGATTTCCATCCGTTGCCTGGTTGGCGTTGCGAGTAATGGCCTGGTGAACGCCGAAGGAATGCATGTAAGTGAGTGTGAGACTCGTGGCGGAGGTCAACTGCCGCTCCAGGCTGACGCTGCCCTGTTCGTTGTAGGGCGAGTGATACTTGGGATCGATCTGGTACCGCACCGGCGAGGATGAACCGCTGCTCGAGCAGTTGCCTGACTGCAGAATAGTCGCGTCGAGTGAGGTCTCCGTCGAGTTGCAGTTTGGATCGACCAGGACAAACTGATTCTGGATGTCGGCGAAGTGAACGCTCTTCAGGTTGCCGGTTCCCATGCGGTCGTAGAAGAAGCCATAGCCGGCGCGGAGTACGGTCTTGGCCTTTTTATCCTTGCCGTTTCCATCCAGAGCGTAGGCCATCGCCGCGCGCGGCGCCCAGTCGTCGTGATCCGAGATATGATTCTGTGCCTCCCAGCGGATGCCGCCGGAGAGCGTGAGCCGGGGGCTGAACTTCCAATCGTCCTGCGCATAAAGGGCAATATCGAAGACGTTGGCAACGGAAGAGTCGCAATCGCCGGCACCGGCACAACCGGTATAACTGGCGGAAGAGGGACCAAAGCCGGCAGCCACGAGATCACTGAAGGTCTGGGGATCAGTTGTGCTGGCAAGCCCGTTGGCCATTGCCAGGTAGCTGCTCGGCGTAGCGAAGGTGAACGAGCCGTTGAAGCCGCCGTTGGTAAAGGTTGCGTCCCTGGAGTCGCGCATGCGCGTGCCAAACTTGATAGCGTGTGAGCCGTGGCTCATCGTGGTCATGTTCTGGAATTCGAGGCGCGTGTAGTGGTCGCGGCTCTGCTGGCCTGAATAGCCGCCGCCGGTGAAATCGCCCTGCACGTTGATCGTGGCTGCGGTTGAGTCGGGATAGTGATTCTCATTCTGCCGTTCAAATTGGAAGCGGCTTTCGGTGACGATGTGATCGTTGACGATGAAGGCATCGCTCATCTGCACGGTGTGGTCGGTGTTCGATTCGTGCGTGGAGGCGCTGGATAGCGATCCTCCGTTCAGATCGTTGTGCTCGGATTCAGCCCAGAAGCCATAACGTGCCGTGAAGGTGTTCTTCGCGCCCAACTGAAGGTCGATGCGCGCCGAGGCGTTGTCGCGAATGCGGCGATTCAATTGATTGACTCCGTAATCGATGCAGGAGAAGAAGGGGCCTGTGCCTGTGCAGTCTGAGTTTGCGCCAGAGGTGTCGTCGAGGATCGCATCGGGAACCTGCCACGCATTGATGGTCTCGGTGTTGCGCTGCTCGGCGCTGAGGAAGAAGGATGCTTTCTTGGAGAGCGAACCGCTCAGCGTGCCGTTGAACTGGTAGCTGTAGTAAGGCGGAATGACCGGCGTAAATGGGTTGCCGGTATTGAAGGCTTGGTCGTTGCCTTGAACAAATAGCTGGCCGCGAAGCCTGTCGGTTCCAGGCTTGGTGAGAATCTCGATGCGGCCGTAGCCGATGCGGTCAAACTCGGAAGAAAAGGGATTCTGGTTGATGCGAATCTCGCGGATGGCCGACTTGGGCGGAAGCTGGCCGCCGCTAAAGCCATCGATGTAAATCTGCCCGCCATTCGGTCCCGCCGAGGGGCCGGCGAGGGCTGTCAACTCATTCGATAGCTCATCCGGGTCGTCGGAAAACGCATCCAGATCCTTGTCCTTGAGGACCAGGGAACTCGCGTTGCCGCCTGCCTCGACGCTGACCATCGGCGACTCGTCGGTGACCACTACGCTCTGCTGCTCGGTCTCGACGGCCATCGAGATGTCGACGCGCTTCACCTGTCCCGCTGAAATCTGGATGGCCGGCATCTCGAAAGGAGCGAAGCCCGCGAAGTTTGCATGAACGATGTAACTGCCGGGCGCAAGACCACTGACCTGATAAGCGCCGCTTGCATCCGCGATTGTTGTGGCCACTGCATCGCCCGCTGGCGTAGTGATGGTTACGGCTGCGCCCGGAATCAGCGCTCCTGTCTGGTCGGCGATACGCCCGTGCACGCTGGCCGTGGCCACAGGAGCCGGCTGGGAGGCGATAGTGGCCGACGCGTTCGGGGCTTGCGCCAGGGCGGCAATGCTAGCGAGCCCCAATGCCATGGCAATCAAAAAATTGGTTAAGCAATGCAGTTTTGGGTACACGTATTCCTCGCTTGTTCTTTGCCGATTGTGTGAATATCTACTGGGCGACGTCCGGTGCGTTCGTATTCATGCTCCAATTTGCAAGCAGGTCCCGGCTTGCCGCCGGCGCCTCAAGAAGCGGCTCGACACCCGCCAGCAGAGTGATGGCTGTGACCTCGCTCTCGCCTTCGGTGGAGACCAACATCACCGCTTCACCCTTCTGGAGATCGCTGAGCGGAATGGCCGGGAGGCGGTTGAGCATCTGCTGCGGATCGCCGCCCGCTCCCCCTTGACCGCCGTTCTGGCCAGCCCATGGGCCTGCGCCGCCCGGACTGGGACTGCCTGCGCCGCCTGCCGTCCCTTTCAACCGCGTCGCCAGCATCGTCGCCATGCGCTCCGGCAACCGCTTCATTTGAGCATCCGCCGTGACATGAATGATCACCGGCTTCTTGGTCGCAAGATCTTTGGCTACGAGCGTCGAGGCTGCCGTGTCGATCGATGTGATGGTTCCGGCGATATTGCGAAAGCTGCCTGAGACGACCTCATCGGCAGCGATCTCCGATCCATCCGCGTTCCTTGTGCCACGCGCGCGTAGCTGGTCGCCGGCGTGAATCGCATCGATCGACGCCGGGAGAGCAGCGTCAAAGCGGACCGAAGTCGGCGCATAACGCTTCAAGATCGTCGTTTGGGCTGTATGCACAGTGACTGTCTTCGCCATAGCTCCCGCGCCGCTGCTCAGCAGGATGACTCCCGAGGTTCGATCCACGCTCTTGACCAGTCCGCCTACTCCGCGCCGTTGCCAATCTTCACGGTCTTTTTGTTGCTTCAGTGCCAGGTCCGCCTGCTTCACGGCGATAATCTGCAAAGCTACCGAAGGTCCTGCGGGCGCGCCGGGATCGAGCTTTACCAGTGCGCGGTCACCTACAGCCAAATCGGCGAACTGGATCGTCTCCGCAGTACTCAGGTCTTTTTGGCCGGGCGCGATGCGCTTCAGCACCGCCGATGCGGGGACCTTAACCTGGTGCTCGCCGTCGGCATCGGTCTTTACGGTGATCGTATCGCCGCTAATGGCGGTGATGGCTCCCACAAGCCGTGAGGCTGCCTGTGCAAAGGCAAGGTTCCCGGTCGACAAAAACACGACGATCAGTGCCGCGGCGACGAAAATGCGATTGGTCATCTTGCTCCTCATGAACTAACTCTCCACTGGCCAACGCCACCCGGCGCTCAGTACGGATATCTCATCACTGCTTCGGTAGACGAATCAGGGCGTCAAAAGGTTGAGCGGGGTCTCCGCCCATCGGCCAGATTGCCGGAAAACCGCTGAATTCGTGCCTGAAAGGGTTTTTTCGGCGTATCGTTGGGATTCGAATCTCAGAAAGGGCAGATAACCGCAGCCGCTTACTGAGCGAGCTCTTCCGTCTCCTGAGAAGTATAACCGCCCGAAGGCGTGGGAACTACGTGCGTAAGTCGCCGGCTGTGCACCACGACCGTGCTTCGGTACCAGAGATTGACGGCAGGAAGATCGCGGGCCAGGAGCTGTTGCGCTTCGACGTACTCGGCGCGCCGTGAGTGGGTGGCCATCGTGGAAGCGCACGCCATCGCGCAGATCAAAGACCAGCGTCAGCAGGTAGGGCTGCTCCCGGCTCTCGGCCAGCAGCGGCGTGAAATGAAACCCGGTATCGCGGCGACAAGCCCATCCAACATCAACTCGTCGATGTGCACTGATTGGCTGTATCTGCCGATGCGGGGATCGAGATTGGCCAGCCATTCTCGATCAGAAAGACCACGTTCGCGGATCACCAGGCGCGGAGCGGCCTGCGAGTGCTGCGATCATGGCCAGCGCAACCAGATGCACGGGGGCTCCAATGAACTTGAGTGCCCAAGATCTCGATTCTGGGAGATCTGGTAGACCGAGGAGCCTCGGAAGTTTACACAGAGGTCACCTGCCCCAGGATTGCCGGCCGTGAAGCGCCGGTGGCCTTGGGGACATTGCCTGGAAGGTGATGCCAAGTCTGCCAGGCAAGCAGGGCAAAGGCCGCTGCTTCTTTGGCTTCGGCGGGCAGGCCGAAGTCTTCGCTCGCCGCTAATTCGCAACCGAGTGGCGTGAGTCGCTGCGCCAGCATCGCCATGAGTGTCGCATTGCGCGCCCCGCCGCCGGAGACGATGTAATCGACACTGTGGCCCTTGATCTCGCGCTGAACAAACGCCTTGTAACCTCGCGTAATCGTCTCGGCTGTCAGCGCTGTTGCCGTGGCCAGTGCATCTTCAGGCTTGCTGCTGTGCCGTTGGCAGGCTGCCAAAAACTCGACTGCATACTCTCGCCCAAACTGTTCCCGCCCCGCCGTGCGCGGCGGCCTCAGCTTGAAGTATGGGTGCCGCAGCGCTGCAGCCAACACCGGCTGGAGCACCGTTCCCCGCGCAGCGATGGCTCCGTTGCGGTCGAACCTCTTGCCGAAGAGTTGCTGAGCCAGCGCATCGATCACCATGTTTCCCGGCCCGGTGTCGAAGGCAATCACTTCACTGGCATCTGCACCGGCGGGAATGGAGGTCAGGTTTGCTATGCCGCCGATGTTTTGCAACACGCGCCCGCGCTTACGATCGGCAAAGAGCATGTAGTCGAGCAGCGGGACTAGCGGCGCTCCCTGGCCTCCGACCAACATGTCCGCTGGACGGAAGTTCGAGACGACCGGGACTCCAAGATGAGCGGCAATCACCGCCGCTTCTCCTGACTGCCAGGTGCAGGCGAAACGGCGTCCGGCATAACTCTCCGCACGCGGCTGATGATAGAGGGTCTGGCCGTGGCAGCCGATCAAATCGAGCTTCACGCTGTGCCGTTCGACGGTTGCGCGCACCGCCTCGGCATAGGCCAGGCCTAGCCGCCAATTGAGCCGCGCCAACTCCGCTGTTGACGTTGAAGCCGCATTCATCGCCGCCAAGATCGCGCGCCGCAACTGGGCCGGGAATGTGGAGCCCTCATGCGCAAGCAGCTTGAGGCTGGGCCTTAGCTTGCCGGGCGCAATGCGTACTACGGTCACATCAATTCCATCGGCTGAGGTGCCGCTCATGATGCCGGCCACCGTCATGGTCTTCGCGCTCATGCCGGCAGTGCCTCCTGGGCCTTCATTACCGTCTTGCGAAAACGCTGAATCCGCTCTCGCAGCGCGTCGAACTGCTTGGCCGTCAGCGGGGCAGGAACGCCGCTCGCAAACAGTTCCGCACTGCGCCGCGTAACATGCGCCGAGCGTCCCATCAGCAGTTGGCAAAACGCCGCCGATCGCTCTCCTTCGGCAATCAACGCTTCGTAGACGCGCAGAATCAGTTCCGGGCTATGGCAGATCTCGATCAGGTCCATCCCCGCGCGAATGGCAGCGACCGCTGCCTCTTCGATCGGCATGAACTTCAGGATTCCGCCCATCTCCAAGTCGTCGGAGAAGATGATCCCCCAGTAGCCAATTCGCTTTCGCAGCACAGTAGTAATCCAGTAAGGTGACACGCTCGCCGGCCGAGTCTTTCCTGGCGATTCGGGATAGGCCGCGTGATTCACCATGATCATCGGCAACTCATTGCGCAGTTCGCGATAGGGCGCCAGATCTTTCCGCCATAGCTCGCGGATGTTGCGCCGGATCACTGGGGTTTCCAGGTGTGTGTCGCGAGTTCCTGCGCCCAGCCCAGGGAAATGCTTGCCGCAGCCAACGACGCCGCGTGCCGCGAGCCCGGCCAGGAATTGGCGCGCAAAATCCACAACATGTTCTGCTGTCGCTCCAACTGCGCGCGAGCTCATCACCTCGGCCGACTCCGGCAACGCCAAATCGACCACCGGCGCAAGCGTGGTGTTGAAGCCGAAGGCCTTCACGCCCTGGGCAATCAGCTCACCGTGTTCCCGAATCAACCTGCTCTTGCCCGTCCGCCGCGCCGCCTTTGCGACTGCTTGTGCGGAAGGCATCGGCGCCAGCGCATCGCGCAGCCGGTCAACCGTTCCGCCTTCCACATCCACGCAGCGAAAAGCATTTGGCGCGCACAAGGCTGTGGCCTCGGCCAACAGCGCACGCGTCTGCCGGGCGTCGAGGATGTTGCGCCGGAATAGGATCACACCTGCTGGCCGCACCAGCTTAAGCCACGCGCGTTCCAGTGCCGTCAGCGCGGTGCCTCCAAGCCCTACTACCAGCAAACTCCCCGTCGCTTTGCGCAGATTCGCTTTCATCATTTCTCCTTCAGTTCCTGCTGCAACTCCTCGAGGAGATTGAGCGCCTGTAACGGCGTCAGTTGGTTCACATCCGTCTCGGCGATGCGGTCCACAATGCGTTGCGACAGCGGCGTGAAGATCGTCAACTGCACCGGCTCGGGCGTCGTTTCCACCTGCACGCTCTGCCGTTCTTGTTTCTCGTGCTGCCGCAGCACATGCTTGGCGCGATCGATCACTGCCGCGGGCAATCCGGCAAGGCGCGCCACTTCGATGCCATAACTCTTGCTCGCCGCTCCGGGTTCGATGTTATGCAGGAAGACGATTCCGCCCGCGGCTTCCTTTACGCCCACGCGCAGATTTCTGACGCGCGGCAGTTTTTCTGCGAGCATCGTCAATTCATGATAGTGCGTGGCAAAGAGTGTTCGCGCCCCGGTCTCCGCGTGAAGAAACTCGACCGTTGCCCAAGCCAGCGAGAGTCCGTCAAAGGTCGCCGTGCCTCGGCCCATCTCGTCCAATAAGATCAGCGATCTGTTCGTTGCTGTATTCAGAATCGTTGCTGTCTCAGTCATTTCAACCATGAAGGTCGACCGTCCGCGCGCGACGTTATCGCTGGCGCCGATGCGCGTATAGATCCGGTCCACCAGGCCGAATCGCAGACTCTCCGCCGGGACGAAGCTGCCCATTTGAGCCATCAGAACCAGCATCGCCGATTGACGCAAATAAGTGCTCTTGCCGCCCATGTTCGGGCCGGTGATCAAGAGCAGACTTGGTCCTTCGCCAGAGGCATTGAGATAAAGATCGTTGGGGATGAACCTTCCCTCTCGCGTCTCTTCCATCCACTGCTCGATGACCGGGTGGCGGCCGGCCACCGCCACAATGACTGGTTCGTTTGCGAGTTTTGGCCGCACATAGCGCCGGCCTGCGGCCAGATGCGCGAAGTCAGCCAGCAGATCAGCCTCCGCCACGGAGGTGGAGCTTCGCTTGATGCGTCCGGCGGCCTCCAGTACCGTGCGGCGCAACTCGGCAAAGATCCGCCGCTCAATCTCAATCGATCGCTCGTGCGCTGTCAGGATTTTGCGCTCGTAGTCTTTCAGCTCCGGCGTCGTGAAGCGCTCGGCGTTGACCAGAGTTTGCTTGCGCTCATAGTCCGCAGGCGCGTGCGATAAATTAGCCTTGGTGATTTCGATGTAATAACCGAAGACCGAGTTATACCGCACCTTCAGCGAACCGATCCCTGTTCGCTCCCGCTCGCGCTCCTCGATGGCTGCGATCTGCTGGCGGCCGTTGGTAGAGATTGCTCGCAATTCATCCAGTTCCGCATCCACTTCAGCGCCAATCGCACCCCCGTCGACCAGCGTCAGCGGAGGTTCTTCGACCAACGTCGTTGCAATTCGCGCTGTTACGTCTTCGAGCGTGTCCAGACGACTAGAAAGCGCTCGCCAGCGAGCCGTGCGCATTGCGTCTATGGCTCGCCTAAGCCCCGGTAAACGGCTCAGACTCGCCGCCAGCGCGCGCAGATCGCGTGGTCCCGCTGAATCGAGAGAGAGCCTAGCAAGCAGCCGCTCAAGGTCAAGAAGGCCAGCGAAGGCCCGTCGAATCTCCTCGCGCCGCACCAGGTCGCCATGCGCTTCGCCTACCGCTTCATACCGGGCTTCAAGGGCTTCGGCATCGAGGAGCGGTCGCAGAATAGTGGCCCGCAGCAGCCGTTTGCCCATCGGGGTCTGACAGGCGTCCAGCGTATGAAAGAGCGTTGTTTTGTTGTCCTGGCCGGCAAACAGCGGCTCTACTAACTCGAGATTTCTCACCGTCACCTGGTCCAGTTCGAGAGCCGTCGAGTGCTCCTCAAATCGTAGACTGTCGATGTGCAGGGCTTCGTTCTTCTGCGTCGTCCGCACATAGTGCAATACGGCGCCGGCTGCAATCGCAGCGGCCGGATGCCCGGTGAGCCCGAATCCATCGAGCGAGCGCACATTCAGTTGGCGCTCAACCAGAGGAACCGCAAAGTCGCGCGTCCAGACCCAGTCCTCAATGCGTGTGCGCGCGGGAACTCGCTCAAGCTGCGCGGGCAATTCGGCGCTTGCGGGTAGAAGCACCTCGCTCGACCCGGCTTTCTGAATCTCGTCCACCGCCTGCTGTCGCCCGGCTGGGCCAGAAAACTCCGCAGTGCGAAACTCTCCTGTGGAGATGTCGAGAAGCGCAACCGCGCAGACGGTTTCGGACCGGGAGTTCGCTCCGTGCGAGCTCGGCGCCTCGAAGTAAGCGGCGAGAAAGTTGTTCTGCTCCTGGCCCAGAGCCGCGTCGAGAGCGGTTCCCGGCGAGAGGACACGCGTCACCTCCCGCCGGACGATCTTCTTGGTGAGCTTGGGGTCCTCCATCTGGTCGCAGAGGGCGATGCGGTAGCCCATGCGCAACAAGCGCGTCAAGTAGCCCTCGACCGCGTGATAAGGCACACCGCACATCGGCTGCGAGCGTTCGCGGTCGCGCGCCGTCAGCGTGAGTTGCAACTCCCGGCTGACGGTAACTGCGTCGTCATAGAACAGTTCGTAGAAGTCCCCCATGCGGAAGAAGAGCAGAGCATCGGGATTCTCCCGCTTGGCAGCCGTCCACTGCCGCATGAAGGGAGTGAGCTCCGCCGCGCCCTTGTCCGTAGGTGGAACCGGCGAAGCAGCCACGGGTTGGTTGTCGTTCTTGATCACGCTGGCTTTAAGAGTATCGCGGCGGGACGGAGGCGGGGTAGAGCAGTATGAAACATCATGGGGTGCCGATAAGAAGGTAAGACCGGGTTCGCACATGACCGGTTGATTGGCGTTCAATTCGGAAATCGGATTACACTAAGGAAAGCAGAGGAACTTTCGCATACCGCTTCCGGAAGTTCTGAGGCTTTCCCCAACCGGTTTGGCTAGCGGACTCCAGGTGATCTGAAGCCGGTTTAACGCTGAGAACGACTTGTAAGATAATGATTCTGAACAAGTAGGAGCAGATGCAGAGTTCTCCGCCCAATTTCCCGAATCCTGATGGGACTGCCGATTCCGGGGAAGGCTCCAAACAGGCAGCTCCAGCTCCCGAACCAACGTCGTCCCGCAGACCAAACGGTTTTGAGTTGTGGATTCGCGACCTGATCGTCTCAGCGGCCGCCTCGGTCTTTATCATCACCTTTCTCTACCAGCCTGTGCGCGTCGAGGGAACCAGCATGCTGCCGCGGCTGGAGGACCAGGATCGGCTCTTCATCAACAAGTTTGCCTACCACTTCAGCTCGATTGAACGGGGCGACGTAGTGGTCTTTCACTATCCGCTCGACCCCGAAAAGAGCTACATCAAGCGCGTGATCGCGGTGCCGGGTGACCGCCTGGAGATCGACCGCGGCACGGTCTGGGTCAACGGCAAGCGGCAGATCGAGCCGTATGTCCCTGCGGAGTATCGGGACGCCCGTTCCTACGCGGAGCTGGTCATTCCCGACGACTGCTATTTCATGATGGGCGACCACCGGTCCATCTCCTCAGACAGCCGCGAGTTTGGGCCTGTGGCGCGGTCGCTCATCTACGGGAAAGCTGTCTTTGTCTACTGGCCGGCGCGCGACGCGGGCGTGGTGCATTAAGCGCTCTAATAGGGTCCAGGATATCCACCGGCAGGATCTCGATAATACTGCTAAAATCGATAGAATCCACTCCTCGGAGAGGCGATGCAATCGATTCTAGCGCTCGAAGACGGGCGCATCTTCCGTGGCCACGGCTATGGCGCACCTGGCGAATGCCAGGGCGAGGTCGTTTTTAATACTTCCCTTACCGGTTACCAGGAGATCGCCACCGATCCCTCGTATGCCGGGCAAATCGTCGTTCTCACCAACCCACAGATCGGCAACTACGGCACCAACCAGGCCGACAATGAGTCTGCCAGGCCCTATATTGAGGGTCTCATCGTCCGCGAGTTCTCGCCTATCGGCTCCAACTGGCGTTCCGAGCAGGTCGCAGACGAGTACATGGAACGCTATTCGGTTCCCGTGCTGGCCGAGATCGATACGCGCGCCCTGGTGCGCCATCTACGCACGCACGGCGTGATGCGCGGAGTCATATCGACCGTTGAGAGCGATCCCGGCATGCTGGTCCAGAGGGCGCGGGGCATTCGCAAGATGGACGGGACCGATTTGGCGCGCGTGGTCTCGACCAAGTCAGCATTCACATTTGACGCGAACGACAGCCGTAGCCAAACAGGCGACCCTTTACCGGCCAGCGCTCCGCTTCTCAAAAGCGTCGACCAAGACCCGGAAGCACGGAAGCGCCTTCATGTCGTGGCCTACGACTTTGGTATCAAGATCAACATTCTAAGGATGTTGGTGCGCGAGGGATGCCGGGTGACGGTGGTTCCGGCCGAGACCAGCGCCGAGGATGTCTTTGACCTGAGACCCGACGGAGTCTTCCTCTCGAACGGCCCCGGCGACCCCGAGCCGGTCGATTATGCCGTCCGCGCGATTCGCAAGTTCCTGGGCCGAGTGCCGGTCTTTGGGATCTGCCTCGGCCACCAGCTCACTGGCCTGGCTCTTGGCGGAAGGACTTACAAGCTCAAATTCGGCCACCACGGCGGCAACCACCCGGTGCGCAACAACCTAACCGGCAAGGTCGAGATCACGGCCCACAATCACAACTTCGCCGTCGATCCCGACTCGATCAATCTGAGCGAGGTAGAGCTAACCCACGTCGACCTGAACGACCAGACCCTGGAAGGCCTGCGCCACAAGACGCTGCCGCTCTTCAGCGTGCAGTACCACCCCGAAGCCGCCCCCGGCCCGCATGATTCCAACTACCTCTTCCGCGACTTCCGCAAGCTGATGGAGGAGTGGAAGGGATGAGCCCGCGAGCGGCACATGTCGCAGCTCTCGATAGACCAGCGGGGCCGAGGCTCCGCTGTTTTTTGACCGCCGCATTGATGCTTTTTCTGGTGAAGGGTTCGAGTGGCGCAACGACGGAGGCAGCAATGCCGTGCGCTTCGCCTCCGGAATTGAAACTCTCTCGAATTCAAGGCACGGTTTATGGCCCGAGCGGAGTTCCCATTTCGAAGATCCTGATTCAGGCCACGCAAAATGGAAAGATCGTTGCTACGACCCAGACCGATGACCGCGGCAGATTCGAAATCAAGGTCGCGCTCGGTAGTACTAATGTTCATGTCCAGTATCTTGGCTACAAGTCGATGGACCTGAATGTGCGGATAGGTCATGGCAGGGGCTTTCACGCTGCGCGGATACGAATTGTGCTGGGGCTTTCTGGAGCAAGATGTAACTTCGCCACGACCAGTTCAAGAGAGTTGAAGAAAGCGATCAAGCGCTACCAAGGGCAGTTGCAAGAGAAGCAGCATTAGGCGGCGAAGCGAGGAATTGGAGCAACTTTAGCCGCGCCGCCAAGGTGCGACAAAGACGGATCAGGCTTGAACTCGCGAGGGAGGCAAAAGATCAAACGGACGATGGAGGGGTGGAGATCATGAGGGGACTTGCAGCCAGAAGGGAAGAGCCGGAACAGGGAGCGATCATTATCCCTGAGTTGGATCTTTCTTCCTTCCTGCGTGAGCCGTTACTGTCCAGATCGCTTGAACAGACCGAGATTCCCCGGTTGGCACGCAATCCTGCGGCAATGGCAATGCTGGAGCAGGTTTTACATCGCATTTCAACCAGCCACTATCTTGTGCACGGGGATGCACGCCAGATGCGCGCCCTCCTTCCGGAAAGTGCTCACCTGATCTTGACCTCGCCACCGTATTGGACCCTCAAGAAATATGACGACGCCGATGGACAGCTTGGTCACCTGAGTGGCTATGACGAATTCCTTACTGAACTGGGTCGCGTATGGCAGCGCTGCTTCGATTTGCTGGTTCCGGGCGGTCGGTTGATCTGCGTCGTGGGCGATGTTTGCCTGTCCAGACGCCAAAACGACGGTCGTCACACCGTTGTGCCTCTTCACGCATCCATTCAGGAGCTCTGCCGCATGATCGGTTTCGACAATCTCGCGCCGATCATCTGGCATAAGATTGCAAACGCGGTCTATGAAGTCTCCGGCGGCGGCGGCTTTCTCGGCAAGCCGTATGAACCAAACTCTGTTATCAAGAATGACGTCGAATACATTCTCATGTTTCGAAAACCCGGTGGCTACCGGAAGCCGACTACTGAGAAGCGATTACTCTCAGTCATCAGCGCTGAGAATTATCAATCCTGGTTTCAGCAAATCTGGACCGGACTCACGGGCGCTTCAACCAAAGATCATCCGGCCCCTTATCCGCTCGAGTTGGCCGAACGGCTGATCCGGATGTTCAGTTTTGCAGGCGATGTTGTGGTCGATCCGTTTTCTGGTTCAGGAACCAACGCGATTGCCGCCGCGCGCACAGGGCGGCACAGCATCGGCTTCGAAATCAGCGCCAAGTACCACAAGATGTCCGTTGCCCGATTCCACCGGGAGACCGGCGGGCTCTTCTGGCGCCCGGAAGTGACGGAAGTGGAGGAGCCATGAGCTTGGAGCTCCAGTGGGAAGAGAGTCTCCGATCTGCGGTCAAACGGTTCTGGTCGACCCGTGGAAATCAATCGTTGCGTCAGGGGACTAAGTCTGGGGCGCGGGATGCCGGAAACCGAACTGCGGTCACAGGCGGCAAGCAGATGGACGGATTTGTCGAGTTGGTCCGCGATTACCTTGTTGAATGCGGAATTGAGAAGTCGAGCATTTTCTGCAACAAGGCGGTCGAGCTTCCGGGTTGGTTCCGAGCAGAGAAGAAGTGGGATTTGCTGGTTGTCGTAAAGGGACAATTGATTGCCGCGATGGAATTCAAGTCGCAGGTAGGCTCGTTTGGCAATAACTTCAATAATCGAACAGAGGAAGCTTTAGGGAGTGCAACGGATATCTGGACGGCATACCGGGAGGGTGCATTTATTCTCTCCCAGCGCCCATGGTTGGGGTATGTGATGGTGCTTGAAGAAGTTGTTCGTTCATTGAGCCCAGTGGGCGTAAAAGAGCCCCATTTTCCAGTGTTTCCAGAGTTTCGCGAGTCTTCTTACGCCAAGCGATACGAGATTTTAATGACAAAGCTAGTAAGGGAGCGCATGTATGACAGCGCGGCCCTCCTGCTCTCCAGTCGCGCCTCAGCCGAAGACGGGAGCTGTCGTCAGCCATCACCTGAACTTTGTTTTGAGAATCTTTTAACCTCGCTCAAAGCGCGAGCCATGGCAATATCGGGAGATTCAAACTAGACCATGCCACGCAGAAATGACATTCAGAAGATACTGGTGATCGGCTCGGGGCCGATTGTGATTGGGCAGTCGGCGGAGTTCGACTACTCCGGCACACAGGCCTGCAAGGCTCTCAAGCAAGAGGGCTACGAGGTGGTGCTGGTGAACTCCAATCCGGCCACCATCATGACCGATCCGGATCTCGCCGATCGCACCTACATCGAGCCGCTGACCCGCGAGTACGTCGAAGAGATCATTCGCATCGAAGCGGAGATGCTGGCCGCCGATCCCGGCTCGGATAAGTTTGCCCTGCTGCCTACCGTAGGCGGGCAGACGGCTCTCAATCTCGCTGTCGATCTTGCCGACGCGGGCATTCTCGACCGCTACCACGTTGAACTGATCGGGGCGAAACTCGAAGCCATCAAGAAGGCCGAGGACCGGCTGCTCTTCAAAGACGCCATGCTGCGCATCGGCCTCGATGTTTCTAAGTCGGCCCTCGTGAATAATCTTCGCGACGGCTTGGAGTTTGCATCGAAGCTCGGCTTTCCTGTGCTGATTCGCCCCAGTTTTACGCTTGGCGGCACCGGCGGCGGCATTGCCTACAACCGGGAAGAACTGATGGAGATTCTGGCGCGCGGCCTCGACCTATCGCCCGTGCACGAGTGCCTGATCGAAGAGAGCGTGCTCGGCTGGAAGGAGTACGAACTAGAGGTCATGCGCGACCTCGCCGACAACGTGATCATCATTTGTTCTATCGAGAATTTCGATCCCATGGGCGTTCACACCGGCGACTCGATCACCGTGGCACCGGCGCAGACTCTCACCGACCGTGAGTACCAGAAGATGCGCGACGCCGCCATCGCCGTGATGAGGGAGATCGGCGTCGAGACTGGCGGGTCGAATGTCCAATTCGCCGTCAATCCCGTCGATGGCCGCATGACGGTGATCGAGATGAATCCGCGTGTCTCGCGCTCCTCGGCGCTGGCATCGAAGGCCACCGGCTTTCCCATCGCGAAGATCGCCGCCAAGCTGGCCGTGGGCTATACGCTCGACGAGATTCCCAACGACATTACGCGCAAGACGCCGGCCTGCTTTGAGCCGACCATCGATTACGTTGTCGTCAAGATTCCCAAATGGCAGTTTGAGAAATTTCCCGGCTCCGATGAGACGCTGGGCCCGCAGATGAAATCGGTCGGCGAAGTGATGGCTATCGGCCGCACCTTCAAGGAATCTTTGATGAAGGCTTGGCGCTCGCTTGAAACGGGCAAAAAGACTGGCGCTGAAGTTCTCGATCCGCGTCGGCTGACACAGAGATTAGTCACGCCGCAGCCGGAAAGGCTCGGCTACATCCGTTATGCCTTTGAGCGAGGTATGAGCGTGCGCGATGTAGCGCGGCTCACGACGATGGACCCGTGGTTTCTGCATCAGATTCGCGAGATTACGCTGGCGCAGAGCGCTATCTCCGAGACAACGCCGGAGACCATTGGCACAGAGGAACTGCGACACCTCAAGCGCCTAGGCCTGAGCGACGAACGCATCGCCATGGAGTGGAAGCTCGAGGGCCACGCCGGAACAGAGCAGGTGAGGGAACTGCGCGAGAGCAAAGGCATCAAGCCTGTCTTCAAGCTCGTCGATACCTGCGCCGCCGAGTTCGAGTCGATGACACCCTACCTCTATTCGACCTACGACGAAGAGGACGAGGCGCCGCCGACGAAAATCCCGAAGGTGATCATTCTCGGCTCGGGGCCCAATCGCATCGGGCAGGGCATCGAGTTCGATTATTGCTGCTGCCATGCAGCCTTCGCGCTCAAGGAAGACGGCTACGAGACGATCATGGTCAATTGCAACCCTGAGACCGTCTCAACCGATTACGACACCAGCGACCGGCTCTACTTTGAGCCGCTGGTGCTCGAGGATGTGCTGGCCATCTACAACCACGAAGCGCAATCCGGCGCGCAGATCGGCATGATCGTGCAGTTTGGCGGGCAAACACCGCTCAATCTTTCGCAGCGTCTGCGCGCAGCCGGCGTACCGATCATCGGCACCTCGCCTGAGTCGATCGATCTGGCAGAAGACCGTAAGCGCTTTGGCAAGTTGCTCGACGAGCTGAAGATTCCGCAGCCCGCGGGCGGCACGGCGACCAGCGTTGAAGAAGCCTTAGCTGTCGGAGAACGCATCGGCTATCCGGTGCTCGTCAGGCCGAGCTATGTGCTCGGAGGACGCGCCATGGTGATAGCCTATGACGCCGATGCGGTTGCGCAGTATATGAAACAGGCGGTCGAGTATTCGCAGGAGCGGCCGGTGCTGGTCGATCACTTCCTCGAAAACGCCATCGAGGTGGACGTCGATGCGCTCTGTGACTCAGAGGATGTGATCATCGCCGGAATCATGCAGCACATCGAAGAGGCCGGCATTCATTCTGGCGACTCCTCGTGCGTACTGCCCGCCGTTGGCATCCGTGAAGAAACACTCGAGGTTCTTCGCACCTATACGCGCAAGCTGGCCCTGGCGCTCAAAGTCGTCGGCCTGGTCAACCTCCAATTCGCCATTCAACGCGATGCTCAGGGACAAGACCATGTCTACGTGATCGAAGTGAATCCACGCGCATCGCGCACGGTACCTTATGTTTCTAAGGCAACCGGAATTCCGCTCGCGAAAGTTGCCGCAAGGCTGATGACCGGTCGCAAACTTTGTGATTTGCTTCCTGAGCAGCTAGCCGCCGGCAAGGATCTCGAAACCGGGACGCATTATTACGTCAAGTCGCCGGTCTTTCCGTGGAATAAATTCGCCGGTGTGGATACGGTCCTCGGCCCGGAGATGCGCTCGACCGGCGAAGTGATGGGCGTGGCAGCGACCTTTGGCGAGGCCTTTGCCAAGGCACAGCTATCGGCTGGACAGATCCTGCCGACGGGCGGCACAGTCTTCATCAGCGTCAACGACCCGGACAAGGCCGCAGCCGTCGATCTGGTGCGCCGCTATGTCGAACTGGGCTTCAAGATCGTTGCCACCGAGGGTACGGCCAATGTCCTGGAAAAGTCGGGACTGGTGGTGGAGCGTGTTTTCAAGGTCAAGGAAGGCAGGCCCAACGTCGTCGACCTGATCAAGGGCGACCGCATCCAACTCATCATCAACACTCCGCGCGGCCAGGATACTTTCTTCGACGAGAAGGCCATTCGCCGGGCCGCAGTGGTGGCGCGAATCCCCACCATCACCACCATCGCCGCAGCACAGGCCGCTGTTGAAGGCATCGCCGCGATGCAGCGCCACCAGACCACCGTTTTCGACTTGCAACAATTACACGCCGTGACCTGCGCTTGAGAGGGCTCCAGATCCTCGCGCCGCGTGGCAGCATCGAATCATGCGGCGCAGTTTCAAGTCATGCGTCCGTGCCTCTACAATCAATCCATGTTGCTTGATGGCATCTTCGCCGCTGTAACTACTCCGTTCTATCCGGACGAGCGTATCTACTTTCGTAAGCTCGAAGCCAACATGGCTCACTACTCGCGCACGCTGCTCGCAGGGATGCTGGTGCTGGGTTCCACTGGCGAGGCAGTGATGCTCGACGATGGTGAGAGCCGCGACGTCTTGCGTGTGGCCGCCGAAGCCACCGCGCCGGAGAAGGTACTTATCGCCGGTGTGGCGGGCGAGAGCGTTCGGGCCACAATTGAATTGGCTGAGGTCGCGGCGGAGTTTCGCTACGATGCGGTTCTTTTGCGCACGCCGACTTACTTTGCGAACCAGATGTCGGCGGCCGCAGTGCTTCACTACTTTCGCAGCGTGGCTGATCGTTCGCCACTGCCGGTGATCCTCTACAACATTCCCCAGTTTGCGCCGTATAACATTCCCATTGAGGCGGTCGCCGAGCTGGCGCAGCACCCCAACATTCTCGCCATCAAAGAATCGAGCGGCAGTGTTGAGCGGATTCGCGCCCTTGTCGAGGTGACCGGCAGCGCGCCCCGGCGGAGCGTGACCGTGACGCCGATCTTCGAGGCGGTTACTGGACGGATGCTGACGCATAAAACAGAGGCTTCGGGCACCTTTATCGCGGCCAATGATCTTGCGGAAGGCGTTGCAGTTGCTGCTGTGCCTCCGGCCCCGCCCATCAAGACGCGTAGCAAGGAGGTCGGCTTCCAGGTGCTCGTTGGCTCATCGGGAACCCTGCTTGATTCCCTTGAGGCTGGCGCATCAGGCGCGATCCTTGCGATGGCTGCTTTTGCTCCGCAGGCCTGCCAGGAGGTCTATCTCGCCTGGAAGGATCACGACCTTGAGCTCGCCCGAGAGAAGCAGGAGCGCCTCGCCGCACCTAGCCGGCGCATCGTCGGCCAGTTGGGAATCGCGGGCGTCAAATACGCCTGCGACTTCAACGGCTACTATGGAGGGCGCGCACGGGCGCCGCTGCTGCCGCTCACTGCTGCCGAGAAGGAGGAGATTGAAGGGCTGATCGCCGTAACGCGGAACTAGCTTCGCGGAATTTCCAGCGCACCGGTGAGGCTGGAGACTTTTTCCACTCCGTGGCTGCGGCACCAGGCTTCCAGGCTCAGCGCCAGGCGCTCGGTTGCGCGTGGATCGGCGTAGCTTGCCGTGCCGATCTGGATGGCTGTGGCTCCGGCGAGCAGGAACTCGGCTGCGTCCTCGGCGGTGACGATGCCCCCCATGCCAAGAATGGGGATGTTGACGGATTTCGCGGTCTCATAGACCATACGCAGGGCGATGGGCTTGATGGCCGGGCCGGAGAGGCCGCCGGTGATATTCGACAGGCGCGGCTGGCGGGTCTCGGCGTCGATGGACATGCCCAGAAATGTATTGGTGAGGCTGACGGCGTCGGCGCCGGCCTCGGCGGCGATTTTGGCCATGTGCGCAATGGAGGTGACGTTGGGTGAGAGCTTGACGAAGAGCGGCCTCTTGGATGCGGATTTGGCGCGGCTAACCAGGTATTCGAGCGAACCGGCGTCGGAACCGAAGGCCATGCCGCCGGCGTGGACGTTTGGGCAGGAGACGTTCAACTCGTAGGCAGCTATGCCTGGGGCCTGGTTCAGGCGCTGGATGACACCGATATACTCGCCCACCGTGTAGCCGAAGACATTGACGATGACCTTGCAGCGGGGGTAGCGGGCGAGGGGTGGGAGCTTGCGGCTGATGTAGTCCTCGACGCCGACGTTTTGCAGGCCGATGGCGTTCAACATGCCAGCGGCGGTCTGGACGATGCGGGGCGCGGGGTGGCCGGCCATCGGTTCGAGCGAGATGCCCTTCGTGACGAATCCGCCGAGCCGCTCGAGCGAGACGATCTCTTCAAACTCGATGCCGTAGCCAAAGGTGCCGCTGGCGGCGATGACCGGGTTGGCCAGCTCGAGGCCTGCCAGCGACACTTTCATATCGGGTTTCACGCGCGGCGATCTTCCTTTTTCTCAGTGGTCGGGGATCAGCGGTCAGGGATCAGCCGGAGCCCCAGGCTAATGATACGCGTTCGTGGCAAGGGCCGGACCGGCGATCAACGGCTCCAAAAAGCGAGGGCGGCCTCGTGAAAGCCGCCCTGGGGTTTCTTGACGGCGATAGGATTATGCGCCGACCGGTTCGCTGGTCTTTACCTTGACGGGCGTGAGCCAGCCAAAGCGGTCGGGTTTGAGCCCGTTGGCGATGCCGAAGAATTCGTCGGCAATCTTGCGGGTGATCTCGCCGGGTTTGCCGTCGGCGACGAGAATCCGATCAATGGAGCGGATCGGCTGAACCTCGGCGGCTGTGCCGGTGAAGAATACCTCGTCGGCGATGTGGAGCAGTTCGCGAGGGATGGGCTGCTCAAGCACTGTCAGGCCTAAATGGCGGGCGATCGTCAGTACGCTGTCGCGGGTAATGCCGGAGAGGGCAGAGTTGGCCAGCAGAGGGGTGTAAAGGACGCCGTTGCGGACGACGAAGATGTTTTCGCCGGAGCCTTCGCTGACAAGGCCGTTCACGTCGAGCCCGATGCCCTCGGCATAGCCGTTGACCTCGGCCTCCATGTGAATGAGCTGCGAGTTCATATAGTTGCCGGCCGCCTTGGCGAGAGAGGGCATCGTGTTGGGGGCGAGGCGGTTCCAACTGGAGATACAGACATCCGCGCCGCCGTGGCCGGCGATATATTTACCCCAGGGAAAGTTGACGATGTAGACCTCGATGGGCGAGCCCTTGGGACTGACGCCGATCTCGCCGTAGCCGCGCAGGGCGATTGGGCGGATATAGCAGGGAGCAACGCCATTGGCCTCGATTACATCCACCACGCCGGCGCAGAGCTCCTCGAGAGTAAAGGGCAGCTCCATGCGATAGATTTTGGCCGAGTCCAGCAGCCGCTGCATGTGCTCGGGCAGGCGAAAGACCGCCGAGCCCTGAGGCTGCCCGTAGCAGCGAAGGCCTTCGAAAACCGCAGAGCCGTAGTGGACCACATGGCTCATGACGTGGATGGTGGCCAGTTCCCAGGGAATGAGGTTGCCGTTGTGCCAGATCTTAGATGTCGTTTGGAAAGGCATGGTGGTTGAAGCGCTCCTTGTGAAACCCGATGCTGATCCATTACAGCGTAACGCGGATAGGGTGAGCATGTCACGGCTTGCGGCGCATTTGAAGCTGGGCCACGCCCGCGGTTGGATGCAGCGAGTTTCGGTGTTCTCTGAAAAGGTCAAGGGCTCTTCGGAACTTGCGCGAAGGCGTGGTCGGCTGGCATACTCCACCCAGAGCAGGTTCAACCTGCCAGGCAATTTCCCCAATTTGCTTTTTCGCAAAGTAATGCTGCTTGCGATGATGCAACTCTCTGGTTTCAACGTCTGCCTTGCCTCCGCTTTGAATAGGAAAAAGGTCTTTATCTCTGTTGTGCGCTGGCGATTTCCATACGCCCTACATAGGCCTGCGCTCAAAAGAGTGAATCGTAATTGGAATCGACCAGACACAGAAGAGGACGCGCAGATGAGCAAGCCGCAAGAGGCAGTCTCCTCAGGGTTTCAAGCAGGGAGCCGGAGAACCGGGCGAGGCCGGGACAGATCTCAATTGACGGTGGCGGCCTGGATGCGCGGCTTGACGATCTGCGCCGTCTGGGTGGTTCTTGGAGTGGCTTCCAGGTTGGTTCATGCGCAGATCTCCCCTGGCCCACTCGCCAAGGCGCATGCGAATCTGAACGGGACGGAAAACTGCATCAAGTGCCATGAGGTCTCCACAAAGTCGCCGACCTTCCGCTGTGTCGAGTGCCATCGGGAGATTGGGGACGAGTTGCAGCGAAACACGGGGCTTCACGCGACATTTCCGCGTTCGGGACCGGTCGGTTCAGCCTGCGTGAAATGCCACTCGGACCACAATGGTGAGAACTTTGCGCTATTGCATTGGGACCCGACGCCTAAGGGTTTCGATCATTCGAAAACGGGCTATGTGCTGGACGGAAAACATGTGGGCGTGGCCTGCCGCGCCTGTCATACTGCGCAGCATATCCCGGCCGCTGCGCGAGCATTGCTTTCAACCAAAGATCTGAACCACACCTGGATGGGACTTTCTCCCACTTGCACCACCTGCCATGAAGACAAGCACCGGGGCCGCTTCGGGCCGAACTGCCTTCAATGCCACTCGACCTTCGACTGGAAGGGGGCCAAGGTTGACAAGGAGCACTTCGACCACTCGAAGACCCTCTACCCGCTGACCGGGGCCCACCGCGAGGTGGCGTGCGAGAAGTGCCACACGTCTGGAGCCGATGGGCTGCCACGGTACGCTGGTATCCCGTTTTCAAAGTGCTCGAATTGTCATTCCGATCCGCACAAGGGCGAGTTCAAGCAGGGCTGCGAAACCTGCCACAGCACTGCAACCTGGAAGAAATCCACCTTCACCTCAACCTTTGACCACTCGACGACAAAGTATCCGCTGCTTGGGAAGCATCTCGAAGTGCCCTGCGAGAGCTGCCATAAGCGAGCGGACTTCAAGGCGCAGATAGCCTTTGCGAACTGCACGGATTGCCACACGGACGAGCACGGTGGCCAGTTCCTGAGTCGGGCTGACGGAGGCAAGTGCGAGAGCTGCCACACAGTAAATGGTTGGAAACCAACAACCTACACGGTTGCTGACCACGCTAAAAGCAAGTTCCCGCTGGTCTTTCCGCATGAGAAGGTAAAGTGCGAGGACTGCCATACGCCGGCCGGAAAGGCAACTCGCTACAGGATCAAGTTCGAGCAGTGCCTGGATTGCCACAGGGATGAGCACGAGGGACAGTTTGCCAGTGCGCCGTGGCTCAACCGCTGCGAGCAATGCCACGACGGGGCGACGTTCAAGACCTCAAGCTATACGCTCGACAAGCATCAGAAGTCCGCTTGGCCGCTGACCGGCGGGCATACAGCGGTAGCCTGCAACGACTGCCACAAACCGCCGATCGGCGGCAAGCTGGTGCCTTATCACTTCAAGCAGCTCAGTTGTACCAGTTGCCACGAGGATGTTCACAAGGGCGAGTTTGCCGAGCGCATGGCGGCGTTGGACGCCAGAGGCAAACTGCTGGGCTGCGAGGCCTGCCACTCGACCAAGGAATGGAAGGATCTCCAGAAGTTCGACCATACGCGGACGAAGTTCCCACTGGAGGGGTCGCATCGCGCCACTGCCTGCGCCGATTGCCACAAGCCGCCGAACATGGAATTGACCATGATCCACGTTCAATTCACCGCTGCTCCCACCTCATGCAGCGAGTGTCACGAAAATCCGCACGCAGACCAGTTTGGCGCGCGAGCAAGCGACTGCGGCAGTTGCCACACCAGCAACAAGTGGAAGCCATCGCTCTTCGACCACGAAAAGACCGCATTTTCCCTCAAGGGCGGCCATCAGGATGTCGCCTGCTCGGCCTGCCACCTTCTAAAGAAACCAGTGGACGGCAATCTGGTGCTGTTTTACAAGCCCTGTCCGACATCCTGCGCGGATTGCCACGGAACGAACGTTCCTAAGGAGCGGGAGGAACACTCGGTGGTGGAGAGAATTAACGTGTCTCAGGTAAAAATTACATGACAAACTCTTCATAAAGCGACTTTCTTTTTTATGGACCGGTAGAGGTGGTTGTTGTAAGCTGACTTTACATTGAGTTTTGTGATGTACATCACAAAACTCAGTGAATTGGGTCAAACCTAGCAATCTATTGTCTTAATGATCTTGTTGCCTAGAGAGAGCAGTACCACCAGGATGGCAGACAGTTCAGTGAGAACTGCCTGAAGGAAGCCATTGGCCAGCTGATTGCAGAATGGGCTGTGCAGGGTGCGTCTGGTCGAGACAAGTTGAAAACCGGCTCTTGAGGTCAGAGCTTCAAGAAACTCCATGGGAAATTGTGGATTCGTTTTCATTGAATTCACACGACCTGTTTGAGCGGGCGCAAAAGGCTCTTGCCCGGACAGGCGCAACTTGTTCATAACCGGTTGTTTATCTTAACACTGGTTGGCGGAACGCAGAGCGCATTCGGCGCCGGGAACGATGCCCGCGTGAATTGCTGCAAACGATGCGTGGAGAAGAAGATGGTCCGGAGACGTTGGCTCCTTGGATTGGGGGTTGCGCTGTTTTCATTGCTGATGGGCATGGCGGCGCAACAGCCAGCGGGCAATTCGCGTCCGAGCGTGGGCGGTCCGCAGGCCAAGGTCACGAACCCGCATGGACCCCTGAACATTCCCTGCCAGAACTGTCATACCTATACGAGTTGGAAGCCGATCCGGGCCAATCCGGAGTTCAATCATGACAGCACGGGCTATCCGTTGCGCGGCATGCACCAGAAGGTCGGCTGCACCCAGTGCCATACCAGCATGATCTTCAAGAATGTCAGCACCAAATGCGCCGATTGCCACGCCGATATTCATCGCCGGCAGTTTGGCGCCAATTGTGAAAGCTGCCACACCGTTAAGGGCTGGAACGTTTCGCTGGATGCGATTCGCAACCACCAGAACCGCTTCCCGCTGGTTGGAGCGCATACGCTGGTGGAGTGCGACGAGTGCCACAAAGGCGCTGCCAGCGGGCAGTTCCAGGGCTTGTCGACGGCATGTTACTCCTGCCATCAGCAGGACTTCCTGACGCCCGTTATCAATCACGCTGCAGCCGGCTTCCCGACCACATGCGAGACATGCCACACCATGGATAGTTGGGTGGGCGCCAAGTTCGACCACCTGAAGTACACCGGTTACGCGCTGACCGGGATGCACGCTACTCTGGCCTGCACTGCCTGCCACATCAACAACGTGTTTACAGGAACGCCGGCGACCTGCTACGGGTGCCATAGCGCAGACTATATCGGCACGAACAATCCGCCTCACGTGCAGCTGGCCCTGCCGCAGGACTGCGGTACCTGCCACTCGACGATCAACTGGCTCAACGCCACCTTCGACCACACCCTTTACGCGCACTATCCGCTGACGGGAGCGCATGCCACGGTTGCCTGCGCGCAGTGCCACACGAACAACAACTACATGTCGACGCCGACGGCCTGTTATGCCTGCCACCAGGCGGATTTCACCGGGACCACAAATCCCAATCACGTCTCAGGCGGCTTCCCCACCGATTGCAGCTTGTGCCACACAACGGCAAACTGGACGACATCGATCTTCAATCACAACAACACCGCGTTCCCACTGACCGGCGCACACATTAACGTTCCCTGCGCCCAGTGCCACATTAACAATAACTACACGACGGTGCCTACGGATTGCTACTCCTGCCATACGGCGGATTACAACGGCACAAACAATCCGAATCACGTGTCGGCTGGATTCCCCACAACCTGCGCGACATGCCACAACACCTCGTCCTGGACGGCTGCGGCCTTCAACCACAACACAACTTCGTTCCCGCTGACGGGCGCGCACACAACTGTGCCTTGCACGAGCTGCCACACGAATAACAACTACACAACGCTGCCAACGGCTTGTTACGGCTGCCATCAGGCGGACTTTACCGGGACCACCAATCCGGCTCACGTGGCCGCCGGCTTCCCGACCGACTGCACCTTGTGCCATACGACATCGAACTGGACTTCGTCGACTTTCAATCATGCGTCGGTCTTCCCGCTGACCGGAGCCCACGCCACTTTGGCTTGCGCGCAGTGCCACACCAACAACAACTACACGACTCTGCCGACAAACTGTTACGGCTGCCATCAGGCGGACTTCACTGGAACGACGAATCCGAGCCACGTGGCTGTCGCCTTCCCAACCACGTGCGACACATGTCACACGACCACCGACTGGAACACCCTTGCCGCGTTCAATCACACGGTCTATGCCAATTGGGCGCTGACAGGCGCTCACGCGACCGTGGCTTGCGTGCAGTGCCACGCCAACAACAGCTACACGGCAACGCCGACCGCGTGTTACTCGTGCCATCAGGCAGACTTCACCGGGACGACGAATCCCGCTCACGTGGCGGCGGGTTTCCCGACCGACTGCACCATATGCCATTCGACGGCGAATTGGACTACTTCCACGTTCAATCACGCCACCACTTCGTTCCCGCTCACTGGCTTCCACGCCACCATGCAATGCGTGCAGTGCCACACCAGCGCCAGCACTTACAACGGGTCATTGCCCACTCTTTGCTACGGCTGCCACCAGGCGGATTGGAACGGCACTACCAATCCCAATCACGCCGCGGCGGGCTTCCCGACCACGTGCGACACCTGCCACACAACCACGGACTGGACCGGGGCGACGTTTAACCACAACAGCACGCCCTTCCCGCTGACCGGCGCGCATACTACGGTGGCCTGCAACCTGTGCCATGTGAACAACGTCTTTGCAGGGACTCCCACGGATTGCTACTCCTGCCACAAGGCGGATTACACCGGAACAACAAATCCGAATCACACCACAGCGGGCTGGCCTACGACCTGCACAACGTGCCACACAACAACCGCGTGGACACCGGCAACCTTGCCCACGAGCTATCACACCTTTTTCCCGATTAATCATGGCAATGCAAACGGCGTGTGCACAACTTGCCACACAAACTCCGCGGATTACTCGGTGTTCACGTGCACCAGTTGCCACGGCGGCAACAATGCTGCGAACTTCAATCACCCGAATGTCAACGGGTATGTGTACAACAGCGTGAACTGCTACGCCTGCCACAAGAACGGCAGCGGAGGATAGCCTCGATGCAACGCACTCTTTTGCCGCTGATTCTTCTTGCTCTTCCGATTTGCGCCGCGCAGGAGGCTACCGCCCCAACCGGAGCTGCACCTGCCGCAGCGGCGCCGACGCCGGCAACGCCAACTACCACAGCTCCCACGCGGACGCAATTCCAGGTGCGCTATATCAGCGGATCGGAGGTGTATATCGACGCCGGACGCGACGCGGGATTGGCGGAAGGCACAAAGCTGGTTCTGAAACAGGATCCCACCAAGCCGTCTACCGACAGTACGCAGGTTGCTCTTGAGCCCGGAGTGATCGCTAAGTTGACGGTGGTGTCGGTTGCCTCGACGTCGGCAGTCTGCGAAGTGGAAACAAAGGCGCGGGAGCTTGTCGTAGGAGATGTGATTTCGCTGCCAGACTCCGAGGTCGAGAAGCTGGTTGAGAAGAACACGATTGGCAATACGCGCAAGTACCCGATGGTTGTTACATTCAGCGAGGGCGACCCGCTCGACGAAGAGGTTCGCGACGCGATTCCGCACCCGCCGCTTCCCGAGGTCAACCAGATGCGCGGCAGGATCGGTTTCGATACGAGCATGATTCAGCAGCTTGGCCAGGGAAGCACAACGTCGAATGAGTTTGGAATGATCATCCGCGCCGATTTTACGCGGATGTTTGGGAGTCATTGGAATCTGATCGGTTACTGGCGCGGCAGTTTACAAACGGGCTCCAGTCCATCACAGCCGACGCTGCAGGACACAATCAATCGCACCTACCTGATGAGCTTGACCTACATTAACCCGCAGTCGCATTGGACAGCGGGCGTTGGGCGTCTCTATCTTCCCTGGGCCAGCAGCCTCGAGACGATCGATGGCGGCTATATGGGAAGGCAGTTCACATCGAAGACAGTGACGGGAATCTTTGCCGGTTCCACTCCGGATCCAACTTCGTGGAGTTATAACCCTAATGGAAAGATCGGCGGCTGGTTCTTCAACGTGCATGGAGGGAGTTACGAAAGCTTCCATTACTCGAGCACTTCCGGGGTAGGATTGAATCTTATTGGTTGGAGTGTCAATCGCCCCTTCCTTTTCACTGAGAATGACTTCTCTTTCAAGCGCTATCTTTCGATCTATCATTCAATGCAGGTTGACAGGCCCACCGCGAATCCAGGTATGCCGGCCGTTAATGTGGGCCTTGGCCAGAGCCTTCTTACGGTGCGCGTTCAGGTGCATCCGCGCGTTGCTCTTGACCTCACCGATACCTACTTCCGTGACGTTCCGACTTATGACCCTACGCTGGTGGGAACGGGGCTCCTGGATAAGTACCTTTTTCAAGGACTTAATGGCGGCGCCCGCATACAATTCCCAGAGCACATTACGGGCTACTTCAGCGTGGGAAGGAGCAACGATTCAAGCGACCCGAAGAGTTCCTTGAATACCCTTTATGGGTTGACGATGTCTAACATCTGGAAGACAGGTCTTGTGGCGGACGTGCGCTATTCGAAGTTCGACAGCGCATTTGCCGCGGGGACCTACCGTTCAGTCTCCATTTCCCGGGATCTCGGAGAGCGTTTAAGGCTGAATCTGCAGGGCGGAAGCTACGCGTATAACTCGACTCTGGCCGCCGATAGCAATTCGATTTTTGTCAATGCGATGTTCGATACAAATCTGGGCTCGCGGTACTTCCTTCAAAGCGAATTCACGGCGCAGCGCGGAGGCACCATGGCATACAACCAATGGACGACAACGCTCGGATTGAGATTTGACAACCGGGCTGCAAGGAGGAGAGCAGCAAATGCCAACCAACCATAAGTGGAACTGGTTATTGCCGGCGGTTATGCTGGCGCTTCCGACAGCTTTTGCAGCCGGCCAGTCGCCGCCCGCTTTGGACCCGGCCGACCTCGCGCAGCGGCAGGTTACAGCCTATCTTTCCAAGCTTGCGGACCTGCACTGCACTGAGTCGGTGACTCAGGAGAAATTCACAGGCAACGGCCACGTGGAGGCGGAAGAACGAGCCAAATACGACTATCTCATCATGATCAATGGCAGCGGGGACGACTTTCAGCTGAATGAGTCGAGAATTGAATCCTCCGCATCGCGTCACAAGGCGCTGCCCATGCTGGTCACCAACGGCTTCTCCACTGTGCTGCTGGTTTTTCACCCCTACTATCGAGACAGCTTTCAGTTCACCGCCGGCGCCGAGGAGGCGATCGATGGCAGGCGTGCAATTCCCATCCACTTTTCTCACATTCCGGGCCGCCGGAGCCCGGCGGCTCTTGCGCTGCGAGGTCGCGAATATCCTCTTGAACTCGAGGGCACTGCATGGCTCGACAAACAAACGGGCGACGTCGTGAAGATGGAGGCCGGGCTGCAGCATGACATGAGCGACGTTGGCTTGCGTTCGCTGAATATTCACGTCGAGTACAAGCCAACCAGTCTTGGAAAGAACTCGGCGAGCGTCACAGTGCCGACATTGGCCGTCGTCGATGTGACCACCCCGCGTCAACACTGGCGCAACACACATGTCTTCGACAGCTACAAGAGCTTCTCGACAGATGCCGAGCCTGATCCGAACGTGAAGATCATTGCTGACAATCCAGCCAGCGGAAGCGATCATACGTCGGCGATGGTTGCCCCAGACCCGAAGGAGAAGCCCTGACTATGTCGCTGCTTCAAGGCCCGGTTCCAGTCGCGGCCCGATCGCATAATGATAGGAAGGTCGCGACGAAGAGCAAGGATAGTGGTCATCGCGTCCGTGTGTGGATAGCGTGGCTGACATCATTTCTGCTGTTGGCGTCGATCACCGTCTATGGCGCAAACTACTATCTTCTTCCTCTTGACCAACGGCCATTCTCAGACAAGCACGAGTTGCTTAGACCGGGTGGCAGTATCGGCCTGAAGCTGGGAGTGCTGGGAACAGTGCTGTTTTTCATTATCTTTCTTTACGCGTTGCGCAAGGTTATCCCCTGGCTAGGCCGATGGGGCACCGCGAGGCACTGGATGGATTTCCATGTCGTTGCGGGCGTCACCGCGCCTGTCGTGATCGCCTTTCACGCTTCGTTCAAGTTTCAAGGGATCGCGGGTTTTGCCTTCTGGATTATGGTTGTGGTGGCGATCAGCGGCTTCATTGGACGCTACCTCTACGCGCAGATTCCGCGCTCGCTCACGGCCGCCGAACTGTCTCTCAACGAATTGCAACTGAACGAGCGTGAATTGGCAGACGCCCTGCTTGGTCAGTCGATCTACTCAGAAAAGCAACTGAATAGGGTACTGCATATGCCGCCCGCGGCGCATATCCGGAGCATTGGCCCACTGCTGGCCATCGGCGAAATGATTGCACTTGATGTGCGCCGGCCATTTCAAGTTGCCGGGTTGCGCCGCGCATCCTGCGGATTTGCCAAGAAGTTTTTCTCCGCTGGCGGCTTGCTTTCAAGCGGTAACTCTGAAGTCGAGCACGTCGTACGTTTGGTCCGCCAAAAGGCTTCTCTTTCCAAACGCGTTGTTTTTCTAGATCAGTCGCAGCGAGTGTTTCATCTTTGGCATGTGATCCATCGCCCATTCAGCTATGCGTTTGCCGTTCTTGCGATCGTTCACATTGTTGTTGTGATGGGGCTGGGCTTCCTGACCGTGGGGTTGCGATAGCAGATGGAGACAATTCTTACGTGGCTGATCGCCGGGGCGGTTCTGGGTTTCTTCTTCTTTCGCCATTGGCGCGCCCATCAGCGCAGCCAGGCAGAGGCGCGGGCCTCGGCTGAGAAGGGCGCACTCTTTTCCGACGGACCTAAGGCGCAGCATCCGAAGATCTCCGCCGACCAATGCATTGGTTGCGGGGCTTGTGTGTCGGTCTGCCCTGAGGGCGACGTGCTGGCCCTGGTAGGCGGCAAAGCAACCATTATCAACGGCCATAAATGCATTGGCCACGGGCTCTGTGCTGAGGAGTGTCCGGTGGGCGCCATCACCATGGTCATGGCCAAGCCCAGCTCGGGCGCGGATATCCCGGTCATCAGCGACGAGCATGAAACCAGCGTTGAGAATCTGTTTATCGCGGGAGAGCTGGGCGGGCTGGCTCTGATCAAGAATGCGGTCAACCAGGGCCGGGATAGCATGGACGTAATCGCGCAACGCATCGGCAGCAACGGAAATGGATTGCCTGTAGACCAGAATGTGCTGGATGTGGTGATTGTGGGTGCAGGGCCGGCGGGCATCAGCGCGTCTCTTCGGGCCTCGGAACACGGCCTTAAAGCTCTCACGCTGGAGCGTGAGGAGGTCGGCGGCACAGTTTCGAAGTATCCCCGGCAGAAGCTTGTGATGACTAGTCCAGTTGAGTTCCCGCTGCATGGGAAGTTCAGCAAGACGACACTCTCCAAGGAGGATCTGCTGAAGTTCTGGGAGAAAGTCATGCAGCGCACTGACCTGAATATCCACACAGGCGAGGGCGTGGAAGCAGTCAAGAAGGCAACGGACGGCCTGTTCAGCGTTCGCACTGCGCGCGAAGAGTATAAGTCTCGAGCCGTGGTGCTTGCCCTGGGACGGGCAGGCACCCCGCGCAAGCTCGGCGTCAAGGGCGAAGAGTTGCCTCATGTTCTTTACCGGCTCATCGAGGCCGACCACTATACCCACAAGAGCATCTTGATCGTCGGCGGAGGAGATAGCGCTGTCGAGGCAGCCATGGGTCTGGCGCATCAGGAAGGTAACAAAGTAACAATCTCTTACCGAAAAAGCGAATTCAGCCGGCTCAAAGATCGCAATGCAAAACGTATTGAAGAGCACATCAAGTCGGAGAAGCTAGACGTGCTCTTCAATTCTATGCCAACTGAGTTTCGCGTGGGCAGCGCACTGATCGAGTACGGCGGTGAAGTGCGCGAGCTGCCGAATGACTTTGTGTGGATCTTTGCCGGCGGAACGCCGCCTTCGGAGTTTCTCAAGGCCGCTGGCATCGCATTCGGATCGACCGAAGGAAGCAGTCAGGCGCGGATTCCCGAGGAAGTAATGAAGTAGGCAGTCAAAGAAATGAAAAGCACGTTAGCCTCGAAGGAGTTCGCCTACAATTGTTTGTCTGCGGCAGAGCGATTAGGGTTCTGAACGCAGAAGCAACCGCATAGAGATGATATTTCCTCTAAAACAAGGCCAAGAGGCAACATATTTGCTATGGATCAACCGGACTACGACGCAAAACAAGGAATGATTGATGAATATGAAATCGTGCAGGATCTTCCCCTATATCGCAGTACTGAGTCTCCTCTTATTCGCTGCTTTGGCGCAGGCTGCTTCTGTCGCGGGCATTGTAACCAATAAAACCACCGGTAAACCCTCGGCAGGCGACACGGTTACATTGATCGACGTTCAGGCCGGCATGGCCGACGCTGCTACAGCTACGACTGATGCGAAAGGGCATTATTCGCTTGAATCCACCGGCGGCGGCGGAGCCTTCCTGGTCAAGGTGACTCATCAGGGCGGGACCTATTTCATCGCCGCGCCCCAGGGCGGCGGGCCGGGCGACATCTCAGTCTACGATGTTGCGGCAAAGGTCGATGGCGTCGCCATCGACGCGGAGATGATCCTCGCCGAGGCCGCTGGAGGCATGATTCGTGTGCAGGAACGGTACTTAGTACGAAACACGAGCCTGCCTCCCCGAGCCCAATTTAGCAGCAATACCTTTGAGTTTGTCATACCGGCAGGCGCGCTGCTCGATGCCGCATCGGTGACCAGGCCCGGAGGCCTGCCAACTAACACCCGGCCAACCCCGTTGGGCGAAAAGGGGCACTATTCGATCAATATTCCTATTCAACCGAATCTAGGGGAAAAGGAAACTCTTTTCGAGGTTCAATATCACCTCTCCTACAGCGGGAAGATTACTTTTTCTCCACAACCCCAGATGCCTGCCGATAACCTGGTGATTTATGTTCCAAAGGGAATGACCTTTGGCGGCGCAAAGGGGACGGAGTTTCAGCCCACGGAACAGGACCCCAGGGTCCAGACCTACGTGGCAAAGAACATTCATCCAGGCCAAGCTGTGGAGTTCACCCTCTCAGGCGAGGGGCAGATGCCGCGCGATGGGCAGAACTCCGCGATGGGCCAGCAGATTCCGAGTGGAATGGGCGATGCTGCCGGTCCGTCAGAGACGGGAAACAGACCTGGAGGCGGCATTGGCAACCCGATCGACACTCCAGACCCGCTGAGCAAGTACAAATGGTGGATGTTGGGCGGGCTGGCGCTTTTGCTGGTGGCAGCTGCGGCCTACATGCTGCGCAAGCAAGGAGCGCCTGCGACGGGGGGCCTTCCGGCAACGTTGAGCGACACAGCCTTCGATAACCGGCCTTTCGCTATCGCTGCCGCACCGCCGGCATCTCCTGCGTCGAGTTACTCCGCGGCCCAGACGAGTTACTCCTCTTCGCCGGCAGGGAACAAGGCTGTATTAATGAATGTCTTGAAGGAAGAGCTATTTGCCATTGAGAGCGAGAAGCTCTCCGGCACCATCTCCCCAGCCGAATATGCCGAGGTGAAGGTTGGGCTGGAGGCCGTTTTGAAGAGGGCGCTGAAAGCCCGATAAGACAAGGCAATAACTCATTATATTCACATGAGTTATTGCCCTCCCCCCATCCTCATCGGCGAGGCCTGGATTTATTGGTCAGCCTCGTCACCCATCTGCGCCAAACGCCCGGCATCGCGGATCAGGACCGCTTCTCTTCGAGGTATCACAAAACCCTCGTCAGCCCATTTTGAGAGCAGGCGGCTGATGGTGAACAGAGTCGTGCCGGTCATCTGCGCGAGTTCCTCGCGAGAGAGCGAAACTTCGACTCCGTCCGCGGATTTCTTGCCGACATGCTTGAGCAACCTCAAGAGAGCGAATGCAACACGTTTGGCAACCTTCTCGGTTGCCACTTCGCGGAAGCGCTCCTCGAGTTCGTTCAATCTGTTGGAGAGAATCCTGCTGATATTCTTTCTGATTTGCGGATGTTCCGACAGCAAGTTTTGCAGCCTGGAATATTCCCAAGTAAGCGCCCGGCATTGCTCCATTGCGCGAGCGGAGCATGTGTGACTGCAAGCCGGAGAATCGGCAGGCACGCCAACGGATTCACCCGATCCACTCATCCACAGGATCACTTCATTGCCATTCGGGCTAAGTTGTGTGCTTTTTACGCTTCCGGACTGGATAAGAACCAAGTTGCGAACCGGCTGTCCTTGAATGAAGAGGAGTTCGTCGCGTGCGAAGGTTCGCGCCCGCGCACATACTGCGATCTCCTTACATTCATGCTCCGACAGGCCAGTAAACAGCGCGGAAGCGCACATCAAGACTACGCGCTCTGCGATGCTGGAGTCACTTCTCAACGGTCCTTGCTGGCTTTGACTTGCTACCGACAAACGTGCTGTCGCCACGTGCCCCTCCATACAAGTGCCTTCGAGCCGGACCACGGATTCCCCCATCCGAGGACCAGCGAGCTTCCGATGATTCGAGTTGCGGCAGGGAATCTCCGCACTCGGATTCCACTTGTCGAACGCTTGCAGATTGTCTTTCGCGAAGCCGGGAAGTTACGCTTTCTCTCTCTGGTTGGCTGACGATCCAACTTCACCTGTCAACGCCGCGCCCGACTGATCTGGCAAGATCAAGGCGCAGTCTCCAGATTTCTTGGAAGGGGAAGTTACGACAACCTAAGCGAACTTAGCATTAAATTCGCAGCCTGTCAAGTGCAAAGGTCACAGTTCATCATTTTTAATTTCAATCCCTCACCGCAATTCTCAGGCTCTTTAGCTGCATCCGTCGGCTCATCTATAAAGTACTCATTTTCAAGTACTCCTCCCATCTCTCTATGTTTGGCCCAAGGACGCAGCATTTGGTCCAATGGGGATTCGGAGCGGCGAGTCGAGATCGATATCGTCGATTTCTTTGCTCGGCGACAAGGACAGTGCCGTTCGAGCGGGCGATGATCTGACAGCTTTCTAACGCCGTTGTCACAGCATCGGCTCACTCAGTTTTTTGAAGGGTGAAGAAGCGGAGATTCGGCGCCAATGGCGGAGATACGGAATATCCGGCTCGGCAGCTGCTCTGACAAGGGGGTAACGAGTGATTCGCAAACGGCTCTATCTCTTTCTGATCGTGGCGGCTTCGCTCGCCGGGCTGGTCTTGATCAACTTTCACCCAAGAGCTAAAGCGGCTCAGAGCAGACGAGTTCTCTACTGGGTTGACCCAATGCATCCGGCCTATCGCTCCGACAAGCCGGGCACTGCGCCGGATTGCGGAATGGCATTGGAGCCGGTCTATGCCGACGATGCTAGCCAGGCGGTGGTTCCAACTGAAGACTCAATGCCCGGAGCGGTGCATATTGATCCAGCCTCCCAGCAACTGTATGGCATCCGGCTGGCCAAGGTCGAAAAGGACATGGGACAGGGCTCTGTGAGAGTTTTCGGCAGGGTAGCCCCCGACCAGACGCTTGTATATCGGGTCAATCTTGGTACCGACGGCTTTGTCAAAGAGACCCACGACGACGCGGTGGGCAACTTTGTGAAGAAGAATCAGCACCTGGCGATCGTATACTCTCCGGAGTTTCTCGCGGTAGCCGGCGGTTATCTCTCGGCCAATGAGCGAACGCCAGGGGGAAACACTGCGACGAAGGACAACTCTGTTCCGTCGGTTATGCAGGGGGCAGCCAGCGCGCAGGCTCGCGCCGACCGACTGCGAAACCTTGGCATGAGCGATGTGCAGCTCGACGAGATCAGCTCGGAGCGCAAGATTCCTGAGAATGTCTACGTGGTCTCTCCGACAGATGGATTCATACTCTCGAGAAACATCTCTCCGGGTGTTCGCTTCGAAAGGTACACCGAGATGTACACCGTCGCCGACCTGAGCCGGGTTTGGATTATGGCCGAAGTGTTTGGAAAGGATGCTGAGGCCTTCCGCCCCGGCGCCAAGGCTCGGGTTACACTGCCCGACACTGGAGAGAGCTTCCAAGCCACGGTGAGCGATGTACTGCCCGAGGTCGATCCCGCGACGCGTGTTCTGAAGCCGAGGCTGGTCGTCAGTAATCCAGGATTCAAACTGCGTCCGGATATGTTTGTCAATGTCGAGCTTTCCGTGTCGCTGCCGGCTGGGCTTTCGGTTCCAGCCGACGCGGTTCTCGATTCCGGATTGTCGAAGCGAGTCTTTGTCGAGACCTCCGCGGGGCATTTCGAGGCACGCACGGTCGAGACGGGATGGCGGCTCAACGATCGCGTACAGATTGTGAAGGGAGTGCGGGAAGGCGAGACCGTGGTTTCTGCGGGCACTTTCCTGGTTGACTCCGAGAGCCGGCTGCAGATGGCCGCCAATGCGGACAGTTCTCCCCGGAAGGTTTCGGGAGTGAAGCCCGCGATGGATCATTCCATGAATTGATGGCAGGCCGACCATGCGGCGCTCTTGTTGAGCCGGCCTTCAGCAAGCCTGCACAAAAAGACTTCGTGTTGCAGGCAGGCCGAACAAGCAGCCTGATGGGGAGGCTTCAACAGTGATCGACCGGGTTATCGACTTTTCGGTTCGGAATAAGTGGGCCATATTTGTGGTGGTGGCGATCGGCTGCGTCGCCGGATGGTGGTCGATCGCTCACACGCATCTGGATGCCATCCCCGACTTAGGCGACACCCAGGTCATCGTTCTTTCCCGCTGGGATCGCAGTCCCGACCTCATTGAGACACAAGTTACTTACCCAATTGTCACTGCCATGCTGGGCGCGCCCCATGTGAAGGCGGTGCGCGGCGTCTCCGATTTCGGATATTCGTATGTCTATGTGATCTTCGATGATGGCACAGACCTTTACTGGGCGCGCTCGCGGACGCTGGAGTATATGGCGACCGTGCTCACCAAGCTGCCAGAGGGCGTGAAGACGGAGCTTGGACCGGATGCAACCAGCCTCGGCTGGGTCTTCCAATATGCGCTGGTCGATACGACGGGCCAACATACTCTGGCGGAGCTTAGGTCTTACGAGGATTGGAATCTGCGCTATCATCTGCGTTCGGTTCCGGGCGTTGCCGATGTCGCACCCGTTGGCGGGTACACGCGCCAGTACCAGGTGAATCTCGATCCGAACCGGCTACAGGGTTTTGGTATTCCGATCTCTCGGGTTGTGAGCGCGGTGAGGGAAGGGAACAACGAAACCACCGCACGATTGCTCGACTTCGGCGGGACCGAGTACATGGTCCGCGGCCGGGGTTACGCGACCTCCATCGACGACTTCCGGAATATCGTCGTTGCCACGCCCGCCGATGGGGCGCCGATTCGCATCAAAGATCTGGGCGAGGTGGTCGAGGGGCCCGAGCTGCGGCGCGGAGTCGCCGATCTGAATGGCACCGGAGACGTGGTCTCCGGAGTTGTCATCATGCGCAGCGGAGAAAATGCGCTGGATGTGATCAATCGGGTCAAGAACAGGCTGAAGGAGATCGAGCCCAGCCTGCCGCCAGGCGTCAAGATCGTGCCCATCTACGACCGTTCTGTGCTGATTCATCGCACCATCAGCAGCGTGCAGGAGACGATTCTTGAAGTCGTCGTCACAGTCGTATTGATCATTCTGGTCTTTCTCTGGCATTTTCCGAGCGCTGCGGTTCCTTTGGTTACCATGCCGGCGGCTGTATTGTTGTCGTTCATTCCTCTGCGCTACATGGGCATCAGCGTCAACGTCATGTCTCTTGCGGGTGTGGCGATTGCGTTTGGCGAACTGATCGATGCCTCGATCGTGGTGGTTGAGCAGACTCACAAGAAGCTTGAACAGTGGCAGCGCGAAGGGCGTCCCGGGAGGCACACCGATGTTGTAATCGCCGCGGTGAAAGAGGTCGCCGGCCCGACGTTTTTCGCCTTGCTGGTGATCTCGATTTCGTTCCTGCCGGTGTTGACTCTGCAAGGTCAGGAAGGACGCATGTTCCGGCCGCTGGCCTACACTAAGACACTGGCGATGCTGGTTGCCGCCGGTTTGGCCATTACGCTGGACCCGGCTCTTCGCCTGCTGCTAACCCGCGTCAAGCGCTTCGACTTCAAGCCGGCCTGGGCTTGCAGGCTGACCAATGCATTGCTGGTTGGGCGCATCCGGCAGGAGGAGCGGAATCCCATCAGCGGCTTCCTGATGCGGATCTATGAACCGGCAGTCCGATGGGCGCTGCGCTCGAAGTGGGTTGTCTTCACGGCGGCCGCTTTGTTGATTGCAATCACGATTCCGGTATTTCTTTCCCTGGGTTCCGAGTTCATGCCGCCAATGGATGAGGGTGCGATTCTCTACATGCCGACGGCAATGCCCGGCATCTCGATCGCTCAAGCTCAACGCGTGATGCAAGCGACCGATTTGATTCTGAAGCAATTCCCAGAGGTCGATCAGGTTCTCGGCAAGGCAGGGCGAGCGGAAACCGCCACCGATCCCGCGCCGCTTTCGATGCTCGAGACCATGATCACTCTGAGGCCAAGATCCGAGTGGCGGCATGTTGACACCTGGTACTCTTCGTGGGCTCCGGAATGGGTGAAGAGCGTTCTTCGCCATGTGACTCCGGACACGATCTCGACGGAAGAGCTTATTAGCCAAATGGACGCGGCGATCAAGGTTCCGGGATTGCGCAATGCCTGGACGATGCCCATCAAAGGCCGCATCGACATGCTGACGAGCGGCATCCGGACGCCGGTGGGCCTGAAGATCTCCGGCGACGATCCGAAGGCAATCGAGGAGATCGGCAAGCAGGTGCAGGCGATTCTTCCCACCGTCGCCGGTACGCGCGGGGTTTTTGCCGAACACACCAACGAGGGGTACTTCCTCGATATTCGCTGGCAGCGCGAACAACTCGCGCGGTATGGCATCAGCGTGGAAAAGGCGGAGGAGGTTCTCAATAACTCGATCGGCGGCGACAACGTCACGACTGTTTATCAGGGCGCGGAGCGTTATCCGGTCAATGTCCGCTATATGCGCGACTATCGCAGCGACGTCGAATCCATCAAGCGCATTCTGGTTCCGGGCGAGGGACAGCGCCAGGCGCCTATCGGCGAACTGGCGACGATTCAGATTAGCAATGGGCCGTCGATGATTCGCGATGAGAATGGCCTGTTGACTGGCTACGTCTTCGTGGACCTTGCGAACCGCGATCCGGGGGGGTACGTTGCCGAAGCCGCGCGCGTATTGAGAGAGCGAATCCAGTTGCCGGCCGGCTATGTCATCTCCTGGGGCGGGCAGTTTGAGTCCATCCAGCGCGCCAATCAACGGCTGCGCCTCGTCGTGCCTGCGACCGTTGTGCTGGTCGTGTTTCTGATCTATATCAACACCCGATCGACGATCAAGACGATGATCGTTCTTCTCGCCGTTCCGTTTTCGGGCATCGGCGCGATCTGGGCTCTCTATCTGCTTCACTACAACCTCAGCGTAGCGGTATGGGTGGGCATCATAGCGCTACTGAGCATAGACGCGGAGACCGGCGTGTTTATGCTGCTGTATCTCGATCTCTCCTATGAAGACGCAAAGATGCGAGGCAGGCTGAGAACCCTTCAAGACTTGCGCGAGGTGATCGTCTATGGCGCTGCGAAGAGGCTGCGCCCGAAGTTCATGACCTTTGCGACTACCTGTATCGGATTGCTTCCGGTGATGTGGTCGATCGGGACAGGCTCCGACGTGATGAAGCGGATAGCCGCGCCGATGGTAGGCGGCATCTTCACGTCGTTCGTTCTGGAACTGCTTGTGTATCCGGTGGTGTATGAACTGTGGAAGCGAAATACCATCGAGGAACCATTTACGGACTTTGAATCGTCGGGGAACGAAGATCGGCAGCGCCAGCCGGAGTTGGCGCTTTCGGCCGGGCAGGATTGATTGTCAACCGGACGGGATCGGCGCATCGCAACAGCGCGAATGGTTTTGAGGAGGTCAAAGGTGGCGATCAACAGCGCGATACGACTGCTTGTGGTAGTTCTGCTCGCGGGGCTCAGTGCTCCCGCTTTGCGTGCGCAGGAGGCGTCCGATCCAACGAACGGCAGCAACCAGAACGCCCCCGCAGGTGCCGTCCCAGCGATCATGAGCCAAGGTCCAGCGAGGACGCCGAAAGTTACCTGCGCTGACGGCCAACTGACCATCTCTGCCAACAATTCAACGCTGGGAAGCGTTTTGGCAGCCGTTCATGCCTGCATTGGCGTCCAGATCGACATCCCAGAAGGGGCTGGCGGAAGCAGGACCTTTGAAGAACTTGGCCCAGGTCCGGAGCGGCAGGTGCTGCAGGAACTGCTGAGCGGGACGGACTTCAACTATGTCATTGGATCGTCCGATGCCGACCCTGGAAAGATTGAGACCGTTCTGCTGATGGAGCGGACCACGGAGACAGCATCGAATACTCCATCCACCGACCGTTCCCTGGCGCCAGCACGGCAGGCGTGGATGGGAGCTCTCAGAAATGCCCAACGTGCTGGCACTTCCAGCGAGGATAGCAAGCAGACTGCGGATCAGCCGGCCGAAGCGCCGGTTATGGACGAACCCGGCACTTCGCCTGTGCCAGCAGAGAATGTCAATGCTGCTGCTGCGCCAGCGCCCGCCAGCGATGGGCCCGCACCGACACCTGCTCCGACACCTGCTCAGACAGCTGATGCGATTCCAACCCTACCCACCCTTCCTGAAGGCGCCGCCGCCACAACGACGGGATCTCCCGCTCCTGAATTGTCACCCAGTGTCGGGCCGGTTACGGATACGGAGAAAAGTACCACGGAGAGAATCTCCGAGATGCAACAGATGTTCGAGCAGCGCAAGCAGATTAATCAGAGTCAGAGTTCGGCTAACTCACAACCGCAGCAATAAAAAGGCCTCGTCGCTTAAGGCCGAGGCTCTGTAGAGCGGTGTTTCCAGAGGCGGAATTCGCGGCCGTGTGAATTGTTGCTGCCTCCTCTTGGGTGGGAACCTGGATTCCCGCTAGAATAAAGTCATGCCCATTCCCGACCGATTGAACCCAAGCTTCGGCTCAGTTCGCCAGCCCGTGGTGGATTTTATTGAAGAGGCCCGCAAGCGCCTGATTGTGGGCCTCGACGTTCCCGACGCGGCCTCCGCGGCCAGGTTGGTCGGCCAATTGGAACGGACCTGCCACTGGTTCAAGGTGGGGCTCGAGCTCTTCGTTGCCGCCGGACCCGCCGTGATCGAGCCGCTGGTGGCGCGCGGCCACTCGGTCTTTCTTGACCTGAAATTCCACGACATTCCCAACACTGTGGCTGGGGCCGTGCGATCCGCGGCCACCCTTGGCGTGCGCATGATCAACGTTCACGCCGCCGGAGGCCCGGCCATGCTGGCTGCTGCAAAGGCCGCGCTCGATGGGGTGGCCGATCCACCCGAATTGCTGGCTGTAACCATGCTCACCAGCATGGATCAGGATCAAACCAATGCCATCGGCCTCGAACGCTCGCCCGCCGAACAAGTTCAATTGCTGGCGCGGATGGCTCTGAAGACCGGGATTCGAGGATTTGTCTGCTCACCGCAAGAGGCTGCTGCGCTCCGCGCGCTCACCGGCCCAGATGGAGTGCTGGTCACTCCTGGCATTCGTCCAGCGGGTTCAGCCATCGGCGATCAAAAGCGATTCGCCACCCCTGCGAAGGCCCTACGCCACGGCGCCAGCTACCTGGTCGTCAGCCGCCCGATTATTCAGGCACCTGACCCGGCCGAAGCCGCCGAGGCGATCCTCAAAGAGATGGCCTCGGCGCTCGAAGTCTGTTCCTAAGCCGGTTCCTTGGCCTCGCTGGCCGGCTCTCCGAAGTGACCGCACCGGCCGCGAAACTCTTTGCGCAGCTTCTCCCGCTCCTCCGGCGTCATTCGCTCCCAGCGCTCGGCCCCGCGTCGCCCGCAATGGGAGTGACCGCGGCCGTGATGGCCAAATCCTCCGAAGAGCATCCGGCAGAGCAGCAGCAATCCGAGAGCCTGCCAGAGGGTGATGATGTGCCAGCCAAACAACGCTGGAGTCAGCCAATTCCATAGATGCATTACCACTTCGCCGAAGATCGCAACCAGAATCACCACTGCCGGCGGGGCCACAAAGAAAATCCATTTCCTTTTCATCTTCTTTTCCTCACTTCCTGTTCAACTCGTCGTGAACTTTCTGCAATCGGCGGCGGAGAGCCAACACCGCGTAGCGTTTGCGCGAGAGCAGCGTGTTGACACCGACACCGCTCTCCTCCGATAACTCCTTAAAACTGCGTCCATCCACTTCATGGGCCAGGAAGACCTCACGTTGCTCGACGGGCAGTTCTGCCAGCGCTTCTTCCATCTCATCGAGAAGCGCGTGACGAGCATAAAGCGCTTCGGGCCCGGCATCCGGCGACGGCAATAGATCTTCGAATCGCAGCAGTTCGCCGTCTTCGTCCATCGTCGCTGCATCGGAAAAGTTCTCCGGCTTCTTCTTCCGGAAGAGGTCTGTGATGCGATTGCGGGCGACCGTAAAGAGCCAACCGGTCACATAGTCGATCGGCATCAGCAACCGGTTGGCCTCGACCAGTTCGTAGAAGACCTCTTGCACGAGATCCTCCACGTCGGATTCGTTGGGCACCCGCCTGCGGATGAAGTTGCGCAGCCGCGATCCTTCTTCCGCGATGACTTCCGAGATTTGGCGGTCTTGTTCAGCCATCGCGGCGATGCTCATGGTCTCTTCCATCCACGTATGAAGACGGACGGAGCCTGGGAATATTGTATGGATCTCAAATCGGGGGGCTACACGGAGAATCGGCCTTGCTACACGCTCAAAAAGAAGAAGCCCGGCAACAGCCGGGCTTCCTCCTGCGCAGGGGTTCAACCGGCGCCTAAAGCTTCTCGTAGAAATCGCAAACGGAGCACGAGATGTAGACGCCGCCTGGAACGCCGCGTTCGCGGTCCTTTACGCGCTTGACGATGCGCGTCGGCTTGCTGCACTTGGGACAGTCGGTCGACTTCGTCGTGTCCATTTCCTTCTTGCGATCACCAGTTTTTGCAATCTTTGCCATCGGTCGGGTATTTCTCCTTCTTGGGGTGTCTCTGCACACGCGCGCCGGGACTGATCGCGCGGCTTCAACGTCGCGGTCCTCTGCTGTCTTCCAATGCGAAGGAACCCAGCCTGACTCGCTCTGTCCAGTTTACATCAGCGCTGCCTGCGTCGCTTTACTTCGATTGGCTTGGCTCCTGCGATGGCTTTGCCGGGTCTGGCTGCGAGGCATCCGGGACCGAAGGCTGCACCTGACTTGGCGGCTGAGCGTCCGGCTCGCCATCGGGATTGGCACCGGGCTGCGCAGCGGGTTTCGGCTTGGGGAACTGCACCGGTCTCATCGTCCCATTTCCGTTCCCAGCCCCGCTCCCAGTCCCCTGGTCGCTGGGCAGCTTCTCTCCGGGGTTGCGCAGGGTAGGCGGAGCGGCGGGAGCCTGACGATCGGGATCGCGCTCGACATCGCCCACCTCTGCGTTTTTCGCTTGCGCGGTCTCCGGCACGAGCGGCGTGCCGTCGGTTCGCATCAGCCCTTCCACCTCGTTCTTGGTGAAGACGACGGGCGTCTCGCCCATCTTCGCTACTTCCAACCGGATCACGGAGTTGCCATTGAAGCGGACAAACTCCACGTCTTTGGGCGGCTTGCCGTAGATCCACTCCTCGAAGGGCATCTGCCCCTCAGTCTCGCGCGATTTGTGGTCGGGCTGTCCCTTGGCGTACAGCACCATCTCTGCGCTCATGCCCACCAGCACATGATGACTCAGGATGGCGTCCTTGAGTTTGCCGGGAAGTGTGTCGGTAAAGGCCTGGATGGGGGTCTTCACGTCGAATGAGATCAGAGGCGCCAGTAGAGCCTTCACCTGAGCTCCGGTCAACTCTGGAACATGCTCTTTGAAGGCGAGAGTGAGCCGCGAGCCCACAGGATCTTGACCGGAATCCTGAACCACTGGATTCATGACCGGACCCGTACCGATCTGGACGTGGCGCAGAATCCGGTGTTTCTGGTCCGGCCCGCCGTTCAGGTCAAAGACGATCCTTGAGTGGTCAATCTTGATGTCGGTCAGCACCAGGCGGTCGCCGGGCTTTGCCGAGAGCCCCTCGCTGGTCACCATGTTCAGGTAACCTTCCCCGGCGGGGTTCAGATTGCCGTTGGCTGTCAGCGTCAAGCCCTTGTGTCCGCGCGGAAAGGGACGCATGGCAAAGCCCTGCTCCGCTTGCAGCGCCCGTATCAGTTCCAGGCGCGTTTTGGGGTCAAGCTCCGAGTTGGGAAGCTCAACGTGGGTGGGCGTGATCTGCCGATAGCGCCTGTCGATTCGGGCGTTCTCGCTTGCCACGCCATTGGTCACCGTGCCGGTGTGCGTATCGATGGTGATGACCTGGGCCGACGCCGCAACGACAGCCAACAGAAGGGCGATCACACATAAATCCACGCCGCGCCGAAGCTGCTTACTGCTCCGGCCCGTGGCGGGCAATTGCGGTGTTTGCCGATCCTCCTGGGGCAGAGATGGCAGACTCATGGGACCTCCCATGCACACGAACAACCTTTAAGCAAAAGATACCCCTGTTCGAGAAGAAAAGGCAAATGCCCGAAATCGCCAGTCTCGGGTTTTAAAACGAGTCGACCGCTCCCTGAGTGGAAGGCGATTTTGCGTCTATCGAGGAATTGGTTGCAAATCTCGGCTCAGGTTTCTGTCGGTCGAGCCACAGAAACCTAGCGACGAACAAGGTTGGTCTTCATCGGTTCTGAGACACTTTGCTCCCGCTCTAAGAGAAGATCAGCACAATCGGCGAGCGAGATACACTCGCATTTAATCGCGCGTTCCAGAAGTTTCTCAGCGTGTTGAAGTTTCACCATACGCCTTTGGACCTCTTTTAGCTTTTGTGTGGCAAGGGTGCGCCATCGCTGTGAGGGCGAAGATGTTCCGCTGAAACCATGAATGAGCGTTCTAGTTTGGGCGATTGTGAATCCGCTTTCGAGTGCCATGCGAATCAATTGGAGGTTTGCGAAGACTTCTTCATCGTAGTCGCGGCGTGCACTCACGCGACGAGGACGGTAGATAAGCTTTTCCTTTTCATAGAACCTAAGTGTCGATGCAGGGAATCCGCATCGTCTCGATACCTCTCCAATTGTCATGGGGCAATTTTACGCTTGACTTAAAGCGCACTTCAAGTCGTATTGTCGCCAATAGGAGTCATTTCCTGGATGGGGACATCGATGACCAACGAACCTTCAACAGAAGTGGACTTTCTTGCCTGCACACTTCCCTCTCCAGGACTCGCGGCCCGAATAGGGGAGGTACAAGCGCTCTTTGATCAAGCGGAATCTATCCAGGCCAGGAATGATGGCGTGTTGTTCACGTTTCAGAATACGGAAATTATCGCTCACGCACTCATGGATTTTATTCGCTTTGAGCAGCAGTGTTGCAAAACCATCACGTATGAGCTACGTGCCGAACCACCGCATACGGAACTCGCTCTCCAACTTCGCGCTCCCGCAGATCTGGTTTCTTCGGTTCAAGGCTTCTACATGAAGACTAGACCATCAAGCGAAACCCAACAACGCATTCTCGCGACGGGAGATGTGTTTCGCAGGATTGGCATTTTGAAGAGTCTCGGCGAAATGACCGGACCTCTTGGTGCCATCCTATGTGCAGTGGTATGTCTTGGGCTTCCGGTCGTGAGCGGCGTGCTTGGAGTTGCTGGCATCAACTTTCTCATGGATGACCGGCTCTTGATTCCGTACGAGATTCTGTGTTGCGGGGCATTTCTGTGGAGTTTCGAGCGGGGGCGACAAAAGCATGGGAATTTCATCGCCCTATTACTTGCTTTTGTTGCGGCTGGAATGCTCATCGGATCGATGCTCCTTTCGGGTACCCGCTCGAAAGCTGCCGTACTGATTGGGTGCATTGTTCTGATTGTGGCCGCGACGCTAAATCAGGTGTTCCTGAAGGGATGTTCTTGCACCACCTATCATCACGAATGAGCTTCAGTTGCCGGGAACAGCCCAATGCGCGTCTCCACGCCCAACCCGCGCGAAAGTCGCGTTGATTTTGGCGCCAAGCGAGAAGCATTTCATTGTTTGACAAACGGGTCCAGCGAAAGAATGGAGCTTTTCATCTCGGCATAGAGCTGCGGTGCGCACGCGTCTCTAGCCGCAGCTTTTCTCGTAGTGCTTTGCCTTTCTTGAGGAGCCTGAAGAACTCCTCGAAAACGTTGACCACAATCGCGTTAACGCTGACGCCTTCCGCTTCGGTCCATTCCTTTAGCCTGAGCAGGGCATCAGCACCGACGTGGAGGGGCTGAGGGTCGGAAAGCTCCATACCGGACTTGCAGGTCTGCATGAATTCCACTCTTTCGCGCTCAACGTGGCTCAAAGCGAAACGGGCGATCCCGGCTGAAGTGCCCGGGCTTACCAGTACCAGTTCTACTTCTCCGGCCCGAATGAGTGAGACATTTGGTTCGATTGAAACGTCTCACGAGCATGAA
>CAZGHZ010000007.1:0-81542 GCA_964525655.1 uncultured Occallatibacter sp. | reverse complement strand
CGTTGAATGCCTCGTAGTCGCGGTCGATGTCGCGCAGGTAGCAGGTGGTCCGCACTATGTCGTGCCATGTGCAGCCTTCGCTGGCCAGCAATCCCGTGATGTTGGACAGGGTGCGCCGCATCTGGGCGCGGAAATTGCCGTGATGCACACTCACGCCATTCTCGTCGATTGACGCCGTGCCCGATATAAGCAGGATAGTGACGCTGCCGACATCGATTCTCATTCCACGCGAGAAAGAGCTTGGCTTGGCATATGCAAATGCCTCGTTGAGCACGCCGTGATTCGTGATGGCCCGTTTGGCAATCGGCGCGTGCGCAATGGCATCTAACAAATCCCCGAATTCATTCATCGTGATCCGCTATCCTCTTGCCCCTTTTTTGTTGATGCCGAAATTCGTTGCTCAACCTCTTTGCGGTCGTTGCCCATTTGCAGATGCAATGGAAGTCGATAGCCAAGCCATGACTGGGAGCTGGCGCGTTCAATCGAGCGGGGAACGTAACCTCACTTCGTGCTTCGCGCTTGGTTTCGACACAGCAAATCTCTATCAATGAGTATTGTCTACAAAACCCACTTAAATGACAACCTATTGAGAGGCCGCGCGCGCGTCTGCGCAGGGGATCCCGGCTGTAGCCGGCAAGATGCGGTTTCGTCGGCGATCAGTGCTCAAAATGGAGGAGGACGGCAGAATGCGTCCCACGCGGCTTGACGCGGACTTGATCCGCCGAGGCACGTATGATGTACTGCGCCATCATTGCGACGCCAGTTCCATTGGCTAACTCTTCCATGGTGGGCATGCGATCGGAGAGCTCGATCGGCGGTCCATCGTAGTCGATTTCGACGTCAAGATGGAACTCGTCGAATTGGGCAGTGACGGTGAGCAGGTCGGAGCTGAGCTGCAAGTTGCCCGAGTTTGTGACAAATTCGTAAACGGCATCGGCGGCGCGAGAGACTACTACCTGGCGCATTCCCCACGCGGCTCCGTGCTCCTCCATGAACCGATTGATTGTGTCGAGGTTGTTATCGCCGGCGCGGAGTTGTATGGAGCTGGTTTTGTGGAGACCGAGCCTGAACAGCAGGCCCAGCGCGACGGCGATGACTGTGGCCAGCGCCGTCGATGATGCAAAGATAGGCTGCAGGATATCGGGGACGGTCCGGTAGAGTTCGGGGGCTATTTCGACGCTGAGGCCGAATGCGAGTGCGATGCCGACGGCGAAGATGCGGCGGGAGTCGAGCATTCTTGCGGTCATCAACTGGAGTCCGCCGAGCAAGAGGAAGCAGGTGGAGTAGATGAGTTCGGCTCCCATGATGGGAGGAGGCATGATCGCGAAGGTGGCCGCAAGTCCGGGGATGAACGCCAGCGCAATGACGATGAGGCCGGCCGGGAGGGCAATGGCACGGCTTGTGACGCCAGTTGCAAGTTCGAGACCCAAGCAGGATGAGGCGTTATTTTGGGCAACTCCACCGAGCAAACCGGAGAATATAGTGCCGAGTGAATTGGCCATAACGCCGCCACTGGCGGACTTAAGGTCGGTACGTTCCCAATCGCTGTCGTTCATTTTCTGGCACAGGGTGACGTCGCCAACGGTCTTGAGCGTAGCGGCAATGCCTATGATGAGGAATGGGATGAGGAGCGAGGGACGAAAGGTCATTCCGTAGGCAGCGCGGTGCGGCATGCCGATAAAAGGCTGTGTCCACTGGGCCTGAATATCCGCCCAGGAGATCATTCCCATCGGAATGGCAGCGATGTAGCCAACTGCGAGCCCAATGAAGATCGGAAAGAGCTTCAATTTGCCCTTGCTCCAGACGGTGGGAGCGATCATGGCAACAAGCGTGATGAATCCGAGGAGCGCGGCATGCGGCGAGGCGCCGGGATGCGCGAGAGAGCGGCCCAGCAGCTTTGGGCAGCCAATCGCGACAAGCTGGATGCCGACGATGGAGACAATCAGGCCCGTAACATCCGGCGGGAACAGGATTCTGAGAAAGCGGAGGAATCGCGAGAGCCCAGCGGTAAACAGACCGTTGATGGCGGTCATGCCGAAGATGAGCGGAAAACCTCCCATCCTGCCGGCAAGGATCGTGGGCGCCAGATAGGTGAGACTGCAGGTCGCCGGGCACAGGTAACCCGATCCGAGTAGACCTCCGCGTGCTTGCAGAATCGTGGCGACACCGGATGCGAGCATCGAAATCCGGAGTAGATTCTGGGCGTCAATGCGGCTGCCGCCGATGGAGTCGACTGCAACGATGACGTAAATCCAGCCGATCGACATAGCCAGCACTTGCTGGAAGGCTAAGGCAAAGGTCAGCGATGGGGGTGGGACTTCATCGACGTCATAGTCGAGGGCGCCGGGGCGCTTACGCTCGGGAAAACGGGCGTCACCCGAAATGAATCTGAGGCAGGCCCGGATGAGTCGTACGGGCGCTGAGGCAGCCGCATCTGGCTTTGGGCTGTCCGCGGGCTGGCCCGCCGGGGATACCTCGAGATCCGACTTCGGAGGCGGAACGAGGTACTCGTGCCCTAATTCGGATCCCACTCTGCGCACCTTCTTATTTGAATACCCACGGAACAAAGCAGGACCCGGCCTGCCCCGAAAAACAGCAACACGCTGGAACGGCGGAAACAACAATCCTAACTCGATGGAGGAGGGCCAAAGATGAATTTCTTGTGTAAAGTCGAGGCGAAAGGATCCGCCAAGAACGTTCCTTTCTCTCACTTAACCAAGCCACCATCTGCAGTTTGGAGGCCAGGGCCTGAATTTCCGTTTCCGGTTCGCGACGGGTACTGGCGGGCAGCGTTTTTTTGCATTCCTCAAGCCCGTATCGTCACCCTCGGGCGCCGATAGAATTTGGACCTGTCCATCTTGAGAATTTCTTGGGTCTCACAATCGGTCCAGGCGCCTTGCTGGCGGTCAGCGGCCAATTCGGAAATCTCGCACCGTCGAAAGGTAGAGATCTTCAAGCATATCCGTCACCCGTTCCCATGTGAAATGAGTATGCACCCTGGAGCGCGCTGCAAGGCCAAGCGACGCGATCATATTAGGCGATTGGACAACGGTGCTCAATTGAGAGATGAGATCTTCGATATCGAAGTTCCTGAAAGTGATCCCACTATCGCCCAAAACTTCCAGATTCGAAGGAATGTCGCTGGCTAGACAGCAGTTGCCAAAGCTCATGGCATCGAGCAGCGAAAGCGACATTCCTTCGATCTCAGACGCCTGCACATAGGCGCCGGCGTTCGAATAAAGCTCGTCCAGGAGGGAGGCCTCCACATGCCCCAGGAACAGAATGCGACAATCTCCAGCGGCCAGTTGCCGCAACTTCTGCACGTAACCCATGTCTCCGCCATCGGCACCCGCGATTACGAGCTTCCAGTCGCATTTCACTTTTTGGAAAGCGGGAATCAGGTAGTGAAGTCCCTTTTCCTTCACCAGCCGCGCAGCGGTCATGAAGTACTTTCGTGGCTGAATGCCAATCTCAGCAAAATGCACAGGATCAACGGGCGGTTTAACTTCAGTGCCTGCGGGAATAAAAGATACGGGGACCTGATAGCGTGCGCGATAAAAAACGGACTGTGATTGAGACACGGCCGTTACGACCCGAGCGTTCAGAAAGGAGATTTTCTCCATGATCCGCAAAGTGGCTTTTGCTGTGGCTCCCCACCTGCTGCGCTGCCACTCGATACCATGCATCTGGAGAATGCACGGCACCCTGCGCAAGCGAAGCAAAGGCGCCATTGCACCGGCGGCGACACTGTGCAGGTGGAAGACGTCAGGACGCTCTTTGGCGGCTAGCGCCCACGCGCTGGCGAAAAGAGCCCCGGCCGTCTTCTCTGCCCAATACGGCCTGACTTGAGGCATCCAACGTATTTCAACTCCCTCCCATGTCGGGGAACTGGGTCCGGCACCATGAGTAGAGTAAACAACGACACGATGGCCTCGCGAAACGAGGCGCCGGCCAACTTCGCACGTCAATTTCTCAATACCACCGCCTCCTTGAAGGAGGTCTTTTGCAATCAGGAACGAGATGTGCATTTGGCGCTATCGGCTCCGACCGACTGACCGGCGAGGTGAGGATCGCCGAAGACTCCGCACAACATTCCGCCGATCATACATCAGCGTACTGAGAGACAGCTTCTTTCGGAGCCTGGCGTGCCGCGCGAATATTGACCAGCTGCATGGTCTGCTTAGCCGAAAGATCGTCGACGCCGAACAAGGAATGAGGATGCTGTTGGGCCTGAGGCGGAGTCTCAATTTCCCGCCCCATCCACTTGTGTGCGACCACCCACTTCAGCGGTTTTACGGGGTGCTTCTTGATCTCTTGGCCGACAGATCCCATCATCCAGCATTGCTTGGGACAGTTGCGCACGACCTCTCGAACCTTCTCGGCGGCTTCGGAGTACCAGATCTCGTCCCAGGACTGATGGCGCAGATTACCAAACGGCATCGGTCGGTCCATTCCGTTGCAGGGTAGAACATCGCCGTTGGGTTCAAGGAAAAACGCGTCGTGTGCCATACGGCACGGCAGCAGCCTCTCATTGCCCTGCAGATAATTGATCAATCCATAGTTGAAGTATGCCCGGAACCAATCCTTCGGCCGCTTGGATTGCAGCAAATCCACGGATAGTTCCTTCAGCGCCGCAATCGCATCTTGAGATGAATCAAGACGGTTGTCCTGCTTGTGAAAATAAAAAGAGTTGTGCAGTGCCGCGGTGGCAAACTCTACATCCATCATCTTGGCCAGTTGATAAAGCTCCTGGACATCCTTGGCATTGGCGTCCTGGATCGTCAGGCCGAAACCGATGTCGGTGATGCCCATGCGATGCAGCGTTGTCAGAATACGAATGGCGTTGTCGAATCCCTTGGGCATGCCTCGAATCCCGTCATTTGCGTCCGACAGGCCCTCGATGCTGATGCGAATGCCAATGCTATTGCCATGCTTCTCGAACAAACGCAGCGTGCGTTTCACAAACCAGCCGTTGCTGCTGATGACGATGCGGCGGGCCTTCTTCTTGAGCACGGTAACGATGTCATCGAGATCGCTGCGCAGAAATGCCTCTCCCCCGGTCAGATTGAGCGCGTCCATCTGCGGTAGCTTCTCGTAAACTTCGACCCCAACCTCTTCCTCAGGACGGGTGGGAAAACGCCATATGTTGCACATGTTGCATTTTGCGTTGCAACGATAGGTGGTGATGATGCTGCCAAAATGCAAGCGCCGTTCGCCGGTATACTTGACTTTCGCCGCCATTCAGCGACCTCCGCTTATATATCGAACGCACTTATTGTGAAGAGGCTAACGAACCGCAGACATTCCGGTAGATCTCGAGCATATCGGTCAATCGCTTCTCTTGCGCAAAGGCCTGCTGGATGAGGGAACGGCCCCGTTTACCCATCATAACAAGTTCGTCTTTATTCGCCCACATAGAGCGCATTGCCGTAGCCAGTTCCTCGACGTTCCCTGGGGTGAACAAGCGTCCCGATTCCCCGTCACGAACGAGCTCCGGATTGCCGCCAATCCGGGATGCAAGAACCGGCTTACCATAAGCGAAGGATTCCAGCACGGACATCGAGGCGTTCTCGTACTGCTCGGAGGGAAGCACGGTGAAGGCTGCATGCCGATAGAGTTCGGCCAACTGATCGCCGCCGCAGTGGCCTTCCATCTGAACAGGGATTTGTCTTTCGGCGATATGCGCGCGAAGAGTGGGCTCAAGGGGGCCGGTACCAGCAATACGCAGGGGAATCTTTGTGCGTTCGACAGCTTTGAGCAAGGTAAGGATGCCTTTTTCCGGCGAGAGCCTGCCCGCGAAGAGTACGTACTCGCCTGGCTGGAAGCAGGGTTCATACTGCGCGGGATGCAGGGCGTTGGGATGATAGACAGCGCGCTCGGCAGGAATGCCCGCGTCAATCAGAGCCTGCTGCATGAAGCGGCTCGGACAAAGAAACCGTGCCACCACGTCGTATTTGCCGGCAGCACGATTGAAGAACGCCTCACTCGCATACACCAGCGAGCCAGCCCTGCTTTGCTTGTGACACTTCCAGCGCACACAGCGCCAATAGCCGCCGTCTTTACAGAGCATGCATGGCTGCCCTTGACGCAGACCAAGGTAGGCTGGACAAACCAGCTTGAGATCGTGCACCGAAAGAACAGTCGGAATTTTCCGCAGTTTTGCCTGATCGAGAACCGCAGTCGTCAGTCGTCCGTAGATGTTATGGCAGTGGATCAGGTCTGGGCGGAAGTCATCGAGAAAAGCTGCAAAGGCACGCCCGACCGTCGGTGAATAGACGATGTTGAACGCCGCTTTGAACGCGCCAACTCGGCTGGTCTGCGCATAGTCAGTTACCGGCGGGAAAAAGCCAGACGAAGCAGCGGGAAAGTTCCTCTCGTCCTGCGGCGCGAAGGGAAGGACCTCATGACCAGCCGCAATCAGCGCTTCGCGGTCGCCGTACAACACGCGCTCGCTCCCACCACGCAGGTAGTAGTAATTGTTGACCAGTGCAATTCTCATCGAATCCGGATCAGTACGGTTTTCGTGTCTCAGGTCCCTGAATTTTACGCTAGTCCCACCGAGTGCAGGGACTCGGGTTTTGACAACGAAGATTTCAACTCTTCGATCGCATCAAGTGCTTGGTTTGCGGGTAAGAACCCTCCCTATAGCGTTTCCACCTTGCTCCGATGATGATTCCGGGCAGAAAAGACAAATAGAAAAGGAAGCTGTTGCCAGGCAGGGAAACCTCCGGCGGGGCTAATTTATATCCGGCGTAATGTGCGATCGCAACGTAGGCAACCATGTATCTGAGACGAATTCCCATCCGGACACGGCGCTTCAGGTAGCAGGCGTAATACGCAGCTGCTAGTTCTGGATTCTGAAGTCCCCTCTTACGCCAGTTGACCGCGATCCCCGTTTCATAGAAATTCTTAACCAGCACCGGAGTGTTGATGTAACGTGTGCGGTACCTCTCTGCGATTCTCATTAGAAAAATTGTGTCTGCACCAAAACCGCCTTTTGTCCTCGTCTCCAGAAACCGGAAGTGATCGCTTCTAAGAACTTTTCCCTTGGTGAATTCGCACTTGTCTCCCCATATCTTCCGGTTGATCCGGCAATCGAAGTGGTCGGAGATCATGCGGTCGCCGGGAAACTCCCTGCCCCATACCTTGCCTGACGGATCAACAGCCAAGTAGGCAAGCCCCGCGACAGACTCACTGGCAGCTATCCCGGAAAAGTCATCTGCAATCAGGCTGAAAACCTTGGGCAGAAAATAATCGTCATCGTCAATGACGGCGACCAGATCGCCAGTCGCCAAGTCGAGGCCAACATTGACTGTCTGGTCCTTCCCGCCGTTCTCCTTCCGAACAAACCGGATTTCAAATGTTGCCGATTCTCTGAAGTCACGCACAGCTTCCTCTGTATTGTCGGTGCCTCCATCGTCGACGACGATCCATTCGATGTCTCGATAGGCCTGCGCCTCGAGGCTCTGGAAGAGGCGTCTTAACAGGTCGCGCCGGTTGTATGTTGGGGTGACAATCGTAATCTTCATCATTTACTTTCCGGAAGGACTGGACCCAATCTTACGGACTCGCATTTGCAAACGAGTTTATTGCGCTCTCCGCTATTCGATCTCTGCCGGGCGAGCCCTCGCGGCCATTCCAAGTGGAACAGCAATGAGGGCGGCGAAAAAGGAAGTTTCAGTGTTGTAGGCGAACAGGTCAAATATCGTTACGCACAGCGCGGCAGCCAATGCAGCGCAGAAAACCGGAGCCAATTGCGGGCAGTCTCGAATAACCCATCGCATGCTTCTAACCAACGCCCATCCCACCATCCCAAATGCGACCATTCCGATTATGCCGAACTCATGGATCATCATTAGCCAATCATCATGTGCCGGGGACGATGAAAACCACAGAGTAGCTAATGTCTCATAGACTGAGTGGGGTCCGAAGCCTATGACTTTCGTGATCAGGTTGGCATTGAGCCAATGGAGTGCAATGATCGTCCAAAACACCGCACGACCAGATCCGGCCTGATTTGGGTCTTCAATGTCGCTCCATCGCTCGGCTATCGAGCCCGCACGCAACCACGCCGTCACTCCGATTGCGATGGCTACGACCGCCGCAATCTTGGCAACACGTTTGATCCCGCCGGTTGCGCGGTGAATCCGAGCGAATGTAACGCCGTAAGCCAACGCGGCAAGAATAAGTGCGATAAAGGCGCCACGCTTCATAGTGAGCACAATGGTCATCAGGCCCAACAGGGCGACCGGCCCCGCGAACGGGACTTCGGTATCGAGCAACTGCATCAGAGTGAACCATAAGATTGGATAGGCGGAATTCGTAATCGCGTCGGCCGGGTTCAGACCAGGACCAAGTGGATTGCCAAGCCAAATCCCCGCGAGTCCATAGAGCGCGTCTCTTAGCACTTGCAGAAAGTTCATCAGCATGCCAGCGATTGCCACTTGTCTCGGAGTCAAATGCCCGTCTACGACCAGGTTGTAGGCGGCCCACATGACCAACACCCAATATGCATAGTAGGACATGTATAGAACAACCTGACTCTCGAAGTTGCCGTGGAAAAGGAATCGAAGCGTCAGGATCCCCAGCCACAAGAATTGAAATCTTGCGACATTGAGCCGTGATGTCCGTTTGAGATGAAGCGCAGTGTATGCGACGAGCTGTAACACGAACGCAGCGCGGATGACGTGGGGCCAAAATCGCATCGAGTAGTCGTTAACCTGGTAGTGGAACCACCAGTCCATCACGTAAACGCCCGTAAGCTGAATCAGGAACAGGGCCCCAACGGTAGGCACGACTACAGCGCGCTTTAAGCTCCGATTTAAGATCGCAATGTCCCGAGTCGACAGTTTATTTCTCCTGGGTCCAAGCCGACTGATCTTCAACCGCCGCTTCGTCGACACGGCCCGCGGCAGAATTCGGACCCAACAATCGAATCGCCCATAGGACCCTCACCGCTCGCGTAATAATCTCCGCGCCCATCGCCCCAACAATGCCTCCTGCGAAGATCAACGGCGGTGCGGAGAGCAAGGATGCCAATGTTCCTGCGCCATTCATTGTCACGTTACCCTTCGTCTTCCCTGCCCCTGTAAGGACCGCCCCGAATACCGTCATCGGAACCGTGATCATAAATACGATGACGCCAATCCGCAGTGCCAGCGTCTGAGTCACGTAAACCGAGGATCGTCCATAGAATAAAGTCAGAGCCAGCTGAGGCCAAAGAGCCACCGCAAGGAACAGCGGAGCAAGAATCAATTCCAACTGCACCACGTATCTCATCCCGAATGCAAGCAGCGTCTTTCTGGTGCGATTGTCCTTCGCCACGAGAAATGCCGCAGTTGCAGGCATGACCATCGCGGGTATGCTGTTGATGACTGGACTTGTGAGTCCCCAAACATTGATCACCGCCTGAAATCTGGCGGCGGCTTCTCTGCCGTGAAACCAGCTCAGCAGCCAGGGGAATAAAGGGCCCTGTCCAGCCGTCATGAGCGACACGATAGCCAGCCACTTACCCAGTGCCCAGAATTGAACTCCACAATCACGAATCTCGGCCCAGCTGGTTCGGGTGAGCCGGACCTGCCAGGATTGCAAGGCGGCCGCGATGAGAGAGGTGGCAGCCATCAGAACGAATGCCTCGTCGAGCGTCACGTGCTTGCGAATGACCAGAAGGCTCACCAGCAGAGCTTGGCCAAGGAAGCTGATGGCGTCGCCCCAGATTGCATCCCTGTAGCGAAAGGCCGAAAGTAGGGCGCGTCGAGGGGTCTCCTGGAGCTGCCAGGACAGAACATAGATCAACGCGAATATCCCCGTGATCACTCTGTGCAGTGATACCGCGGCCGGCAAAACAACGAGCGCAGTTACTGGCAGCAACGCTAAGGTGAAAACCAGGGCGACGGTCAGATAGGATCTGGTCCGGCCTACGGACCCTGAGGCTCCCAGGACAACGAGCGGAGAAACGATCAGGTTGCCTTGGAAGCCAAGGACAACCAGGCATGCGGAATTGAGGAGCACGAAAGTTCCGAACTCAGCCGGAGCCAGGCTCCGAGCCAGGAGCAAGGACGTAACGAAGTTGCCTGCACTTGCGATCCCCTGGTCTGCAATTGCCCAGAATGAGCCGCTTTTCATGAGTCGCTGCAATGCAGAATTCGCCAAGCTGGCACTCAACAGTCTGGAGCCGAAGCATCTACGCTTTTGCTCAGGAAGTCTTTCGTCTCTGAAGCGAGAGTTCTTTGCGGAAATGCTCGAGTTTCAACGCGGCTTCCGGGTCGCTCTTCATGCGCTGAATGCGCGCTTGCGAGAGCGCAATGAAGATGCCAACAAGAAACCCCGCAGCGGTCGCACCAATGATGATGAACCTGCGTTTTGGAAACGACCTCTTGTCGGGCGGGATGGCGGGATCGACTACCTGGATCAATGCGCCCTCTTTCGCTTCGTCGAGCTTGGCAACCTCGAATTGCCGGGCGAGGATTTCGAAGATGGTCTCGTAGTACTTGACGTCGCGCAGCTTGCGAACGTATTCCATGCCCGCCTCGGTCATCTGACCCTTAGGAACAATGATTCCGTCGGGGTTGTCGCTGCTGGCTCCCAGTTTGGCCAACTGCGCGCGCAGGCCATCCAGTTCCTGCTGGGCTTCGACCAGTTGCGCATTTTCGCCCGTAGCATAGGTTTGCATGCCTTGTATCTGAACCTGCTTGGCCGTGATCTGGGCCCGCAATGCGGCGGCCGATTCAATCAGCGCACGTGCCTGGCTGTCGAGTTCGATCAGTCCCGTCTTTTGTTCGGTCTCTTTCAGAGCTTCTTCAGCGTCGCCCAGGTTTTGATTCGCTTGCTGGAGTTGCTGCTCGAAGAACAACCTGCGCTGCCCGGACTCAGTAATTGCGAGGTGTTGAGACAGATTGCGGAACTGATCCACATACCCGTTGGCAAGTTCGGCGGCGCGTTGCGGATCGCGGTCTTCGACAGAAATGTGGATCAGACCGTCCTTGGTGCCGATCTCCACGGTTGAACTGTGTTCAAACTTCTTGCGCGCATCGGAGAGATACCGCTCGTGATATTCCTGCATGAGCCCAAAATGCTGCAGCATCGCATCTTCCACCGCACGGCTTCTCAGCATAGTAACGTACATTTCGTTAGGGTTCCTTAGCAGACCGCTGCCAGTGGCCAATGCCGCCACACCGCCTGTCGAACCGAGCTGAGAGGACAATAGGTTGTTCAACGAGGCGTTCTGCTGAGGCGGCAGTATGATCACCGTTGCCGTGTAACTGGGGGGTAGAACCAGAGAGACGATGATCGATAGGATTGCGAATCCGCCGGTAACCCAGAAGATGGTGCGCTTCCGCTCCGCGAGCACGATGAGAAGATCAAGCAGCGAGATTTCTTCCTCTTCCTTTCTAACCCACCGGCCTGCGGGAGGTGCGGGCAGAGGCGCATTGTGCTCTTCGACAGTGGAAACTTGGGTATCCGTGGCCATTTGTTCCTGCCCCACGATCAAATCTGAGCGCGAACTCATCTGCATTTTACAAGAGACTCGTCAGTGCACTGATTAGCGAATGACGTTCAATGCCGCCGCGCCCAAGGCAAATTGAGAGAACATCTGTGACCAGTTCAGTACGCCGTATAGAGAAAACTGCTTCGGGAGCTTTTCTGGAATCACGATCGTATCGCCGGGATAGATACGCAGATCGCTGAGATCATTCTCCCACGGTCCCTTGCTCATGTCTCGGCTCGCTACCTCGCCGTCGGCCCGGATGATGAATTCGCGCTTGCGGTCCGCATCCCTGTTAGGGCCCCCAGCCAACCGCAAATACGTTCCCGCTCGCATGCGCGGCGCGAACAAAAACGAGTTCTGATCGTAGACTGCACCGATTACATTGACAGTGGCTGGGATGTGCGGGATCACAAGGCAGTCGCCATCTTCCAAAGCGATGTCAGGAAGACTGTCGATGCCGCTGCTGCCGGGCTGCAATTTCAAGACGATCCGCCCTGTAGCGCGAATTTGTTGCAGGCTGGCCAAAAGGCTCTGTTCGCCATTTTGCACCGCAGCGCTGCTGGCCAAACCCTCCGATGAGGCCGCGGCCGGCGAAGACGCGAGCATCACCGCATTCCTTTGAATCTCCACGGATAGGCTCCGCACATACTCGTCGATTCCGGCCTGTTGCACGGCGCGAGTCGATAAGCGCGTGAATTCCGATCCATAGAGGTAGGCATTCGGTGTCATCCCTCCCGCGCGTTCGACAAGATGGCGCAATGTCTCGCCGGGCTGTGCAGAATAGACGCCAGCGTGCACGAATTCGCCCTCGAGCCGGATGAGCTTCGTTTGCTCCGCCACGGGAATGCGGATGTCAGCCACGGAAAAAACGGAGACTACGTCTCCCGGCTGCAGTTCCAAGTCTTGTGAAGCATCGTGTTGCAGAACGAGTTTGCCCAGGTCAAATGGGATCAACTCGGTCTTCAAGGTTTCCCGATCAAGACGGTCAATCACCGCATAATCCCAGTCGATCTCGGGGGTCGGCAACTGCACTTGAGTCTGCTGCGCAGAAGGAGCTGCCGGACTGGAGCCGGCGACCTCAGCGGCTGCCAGCGGAGTCATCCCGGCGCGTTCCTGCCCGGCCGCTGTGGGATTCAGTCCGTTCACCTCTTGCTGCTGCATGGGTCGGGGCAGGGTTACGGGTTGGTCTCCCGAGGGCTGGCGCTCATCAGCGAATCCTGGCACCGGCTCAAGTTCTGGCGCGGGAAGTCCCAACTGCGCCCGCCGCCACCAATAATTCCGCGTAAGCAGCGACTCCTTATCCGGGATCAGATCGCTAATCCGCATGCCTTCGTGCCAGGCAAAACGGCCCGGATTCGCGGTGTTTCCTCTGAGAGTGACAGTCCTCTCGTATTTGGGCACGATTGAGTACACGCGGATTGCATCACCGTCGGCCATTGGCGTCGCCAAACCTGACGAATCGTAGGCCACCTCCATGGCCTGCCGGTCGAGATGGTTGTCGATACGCTCAATTGAGATGCGCGCTTCGGCCGCGACTGCCGATACGCCGCCGGCATCGAGCAGAACAGAAGCAAGCGATTCCTGCGGTCGCAATTCATAAATGGCGGGATTGCGCACGCTGCCGATGACTGCGACCTGTGGACCCACCGTGGGGATGAAGATGACGTCGCCGGACAACAGCATGGCGTCTTTAGACTTGTCACCCCTGATCAGCAGATCGTAGAGGTCGAAAGAGGTTACGACCGCGCCTCCGCGGCGCAATTCGATGGTGCGCATCGAACCCTCGATCGAAGGACCGCCGCTCGCGAATACTGCGTCAGCCAGCGTGCTCAAAGAACTGACTGTGTAAACGCCTGGCCGTCGCGCCTCTCCAGAAACGTACACCTGAATTGCGCGTGTCTGGCCCATATCTACCGAGAGATCGAAGTTGTGGTAAACCCGGCTCACCGCTTCGCGTAGATGCTCATCCAACTCTGAGAGTTTCAGGCCCGCAACATGTACCTGTCCCACCTGGGGCAGGTAGATCTCACCAGAGCGGTCCACGCGAACATTCGCGGGCAGGCTCACCTGGCCCCAGATGCGAATTCGCAATTCGTCACCAGGCCCGACCACATAATCGGGCGGCACCGGCGCCATGTCGATCGGCGCAAATGTCGAAGGGATGCTGCGGAACTGGTTGGCACCGTAGATGGGCAGAATCAGGCCTGTGGTGGAGGCCATGAATTTCTGGAACTCAGTCAAGGGTTCAGGCGGAAGCGGTACGGAATTCGCGGTCGCTTGCCTGGAAAACTGCTCAATATCCGCGTAATTCGATGGAAGATTCCCGCGGTAACTTGGAGACCCGCTGTAATCGCCCGAAGAGTCTCCGGATGGGGTGCTGTACGCCGGCGGCGCTCCGAGTTGTACCTGAGACAGTAGGCCTGCTTGTCCTTCGCTGGAACATGCCGATGTGCTTGCAAGTAAAGGGTCGGAGCAGTCCAAACCGCTCGCACCCTGTGAAGTTCGTGCGGTTGCTAACGAACAGGAAATGGCGAGGAAACTGAACTGCAAGATGATCGCAAGACAGCCTCTGAACCGAAAGCAGACAGAACTACCCTTCTGGCCTCCATCTGTCCTTCCGCACTGCCGGGAAATCATATGCGACGAGTCTAGCACGAGCAGATAAATGTCCTTTAACTTGAAGCTAAAAGATTCATCCTAAAAGATTTCGGAGCAGTCGGGAGTACGCTTTTAGCGAACGACTTAATGAGAGTAGAAAGACTGGCTCCTTTGACCGATGCAAGTGTTAGCCGAGCTCTGTCTGGCGACGTACCGACTTGGGAACCGATTGCGTCGGTATTGCCGCCTGGGCGTGATGAAACCTGGAGAAGTTTTGCGGGCCGCAAGTAGTGCGACCAATGGTCGGATCACTCGGAAAGCCCTTCATAATGGTGTGGTAACCTGAGTCAGGAAATCGCTCGTTCGCGCCTATTATCCGATGCTTTCACGTTTCGTTCAGTCGATCCCAACATAGAGGGCCCGGATTCTCGACTGTTCTTGGATGTCACCCGTAGCTGGAATGACTGTGCACGCCGGATCCAGGCAAACAGAGAGTTTGAGGTCGTTCTGAATACGCGCGGATCATATATGGACATCGCGATGCTTACCGATCGTGCAGATAAATGCTTTGCGAGCGATGATTCAACCGAATTCCGAGCAACCAATACTTCGCAGATACGGACTTGGAGCTATCCCTATGAGTGCCGGCAATAGCTCACATCCGGCTGTCGCTGATACGGAGTCACTTCCCGCACTGTCTTCCACCACACCGAGAGGAATTCGCGGATTTCTTCGTCCAGGATTTGCCGATCGTCGGGTATTTTCATATTGGTGTGGCTTGGCCTTGGTGGTTGTTTTCGGTTCCCTGGGCCTTTCTAAGACGCTCATATATCTTTGGGGCATTTGGACGGGCGACCCATTACTTTCCATTGGAATGTTCATCTTTCTTGCCAGTTTTATCCTCGTCTTGCGAGTGTGGCGACAAAATCATTGGGAACTGCGCGGGACATGGTGGGGCTTGCTTCCGGTGGCGCTCGCCTTTTTCCTGAACGCATTTCGCGGCAACCTGTCATGGTACTGGTTTGCTGGACGACTGAGCTTCAATCTTTTACCCGCTGCGCTGTCGGTACTGCTTTACGCGTTCGGCGTAGTTTTGTTTTTTGGGGGAACTCGTGTCGCGCGACAGGCATGGTTTCCGCTTGCATTGCTTCTCTTTTCACAACCGCTGCCGGAGATTGTTGCTCGATTAGTCGACCTACCTCTCCAGAGCTTAGCCGCTCATGTCGCGCGCTCCTTCGCCTCACTTATCGGTTTTCCCCCGACAAATCCGGAATTGCTCAAGCTGATGTTTGCACCCGATTTTGGAATGTTCATCGCACCCGGATGCGATGGCCTGCGGGGCGCCATCACCATGGCATATACCGCTCTGATTGCCGGCTATCTGAAACGCGTTTCAATTCCAAGATGGTTCTTCTATGTTTCCGGTGCGCTGCTACTGGGCTATCTCTTTAATTTGATCCGGCTATGCGCTTTGGTGATCTATTACAGGATCGCAGTTGGACACCCTGCGCTTGAACATGTAGCTAAGCAATTCGATTATGTGGTTGGCGGCTGCTTGTTTCTGGCAGCGGCGGCCCTTTTCCTGTGGGTTATTACCAGGAAAGAAGATCACAAAGGCGCGGTGGGCATTAACTCGATGTCACAAGTTGCTGCAGGTGCGGAAGAGCCGCGTCTCAATTACTGGAAGATCGGGGCCCTCGCGGTTTTGGCGCTAATCTTCGCTGTACCCGGTGTGCATGCGATTCGTGACCATCAAGAGATCGAAGCCGTGTCGGGGCGCATTGGTGAACTTACATCTCAGCAACTCGACGACCTCATGCCCAAGAAACTCGGCGACTATGACCTGAACCGTGCCTGGCAACAACAGCTGAACAACGCGATCGCTCTCGAGTGTGCTGCCTATAAAGCGTCTGGTTCGAACGAGATCACCCTCTGCGTTTGGTTGCTGCCGACACCCCACAATGTGCACGATAGCCTGTCGGTTCACGGTGAAGTCCCGGAAATGCGCGGCAGCAGCAGCTTCCTGGTGGCCCAGGGTCGAACCGTTTCCTTCGACACCGCCTTTTATAGCGACGGGATCACAGACACTCTTGCAGGGAATGCGTTCTGTACTCCATCGGCCTGTTTGCCGTCGCGTACACATAATGAAGACGGATTGCACATTGGCTTCGTGGATCCGGTCGATGTTTCGAGGCAAGGCGGACGTGCAGTTCCGATCTTGTTTCAGGTTGAGACGGCTCATTCGGACACACCGCAAGAAACTACTTACAAGGTGCTGTCGGCGGATGCCCAACGGTTCCTTGGGGGCGTCGATTTAAATGGGATCAGTCAGAAATTCCAGTAAGACGATGTGAGCCATAATCCAACATGATTGATGACCATTGTTTCAGTTCAATCTAGTTCGTAAAGCCGGGGTGCCTTTACTCATGTCAGCATAAGGTTGGGGCAATGCTTCTATGACCGAACCATCGGCACGGTGATCACTGGGATATCGAGGCCATTCTCTCAAAGGACGGAGCTTTTTGAAACCTGGGATTAACCTGCGACCATTGCGGCCATGTTAGCCTTTTTGCATCATGCGCGTACAGGTTTTTCTCGCGTTCCTTCTCGCGGTTGCGCTGCCTGGCCTCGCCCAAACGGCCGATAACTCGGCGCCGGGTCTTCCGGATGATCCCGGCCGCGTTCTTGCGAGAGTCGTTCCTTCATACGATTACTCCACTCTCAAGCCTTGGCATCTCAAGGCGACCTATCAGCTTTTCGACGATGCAGGAAAGCCGACCGAACAGGGAAATTACGAATTATGGTGGGCTTCGAATGAGGTGTATCGTAGTTCATGGACGCGCGGGAGTGCGACCTACACGGAATGGCACACGGCCGACGGCAAAGTCGCCTACGTGGGTAGGAGCGGCGAGTTCAACTACTTTGAACACAAGCTTGAGCCGGCGTATCGTTCTCCGTTGACGAGCGCCGGCGAGTTGGATCCGGCCAGGTTCCGGCTGAACGGCGATCCCCTCACAGCGCCAAAAAGCATTGTCTCCTGCTACATTACGGTACCGGTAGCTTCGAAAGATGATCCTGCGTCGAAGCCCACGCTTGGGCTGTTTCCCACCTATTGCATCAACACAAAGTTGGAGATTCTGCTGGGCATCTATTCTTTGGGGACTCACGTGGTGAAGTTCAACGACTTCACGCAGATCGAGGGCAAGTATCTGGGGCGCGGAGTTTATTTCCGTGAAGGCGTGCATGATATCCTTACCGCCCAAGTCAACGAAATCAGCGAGTTGAGTCCATCGGATCCGGCCCTCAAACCTCCTCAGGAGGCGACGGCCGTAAGAATCGACAGGGTGCGGATCGGCGCAGACATTGCCGAGAGCCTTCTCATCAAGAAAGTGGCGCCCGTTTATCCGCAGGAAGCCAAAGATGCACATATTCAGGGCGAAGTAATCTTGCAGGCAACCATCGGAATCGACGGCGGCGTCCGTGATCTGCAACTGCTTTCTGCCCCAACGGCTTCGGGGCCTCCTTCTGCTTCGGCAGCTCTCTCCCAACTGGTTTCTTCCGCCTTCTGGTGCGTTTCCCAATGGCAATACAAGCCTTACCTGCGCAACGGCGAACCTGTGGAGGTGGAGACCACAGTTGCTGTGCCTTATTCGCTTGGCCAATAGGGCCTTCCGGAATCCGTTGAAATAGCCAGGGAAGGCCGGCTCGACGAGTCCTCGGTGCCAGATCGATTCGCTTTCGATCAGACTCGCTCTCCACAAGAGAAATCCCGGCTTCGATTTTACGGATAGCTGACGGCGGCGACTACTTGGGGTCGCTCGCGGCGCTTCGGGTCTCCGGCTCTGGCGTTGCCTGAAGCTGAGCCGCTAGCCATCCGGACAGACCTGTTACCTTCCATGCCTCACGATGAGCGGGCATATCCTTGTATTGGACTAACCGGTCATGGGGCACGGCTGCGGCAATCTTGTCTCTTGCCGGTGGCGGCGTAACCGGATCATCCATGATCTGCTGGACGCGAAGAGCGCGGTCGCTCAATTGAGGCAGGTATGTAACAGGATCGAGCATGGAGACTCCACGCAAAAATTCGGGAGTCAGGAGTTCTGCGCGCTGCTCGTCGGGGACCGCTGGCGATGTTTTCAGCCAATCGGGCCAATCGCCCCAGGGATTGAGCAAATCAATTGCGCGAATCCTGGGGTCGGCAGCTGCCGCAAGGATTGCGATGGACGCGCCCGATCCCTGTCCCCACATCCCAACCTGGTCCACGGACAAGTCTCCACGGCTCGCAAGGTAGTCGATGATCAGCTGCACGTCATGCACGGAGGAGCCCAGGGACTCCTGCAGTTCGGGAATGAACCACTCCTTCATGGGCCGGCCGCGAAAACGTTCGCCGGTCAATGCGGATAAAAATCCAACCGCCGCCACGCCCTTGCTTGTGGCGCGCTCGCACCATCCGTCGTCCATGAATTTATCGATCTCGGTTGGATAGCTATACAGGTAGAGCACGACGCGCGGATTCTTGACTCCGTGAGGAACGATCACATACATATCGATCGGATCGGGGTGGCGCCACATCAGGCGAATCTCTTCGCGGCTAAAGGTGGGCCTGTCTGTCTTGCCCAGCGGCGCACCATTCAGCATCACTTTCAGAACCGACCTGTCAACGGGCAACTTCGTCCAATCCTCCCCGGGCACCATATGCGGTGCCGGCACGGGTGAACTGTTTGTGCCCTCCGGGACGGCAGCGGCGGCGGGCTGTTCCATCTGCTGCGCGCAACAGTTGCTTAGAGTCACGCTGGCCAGGATGGCGAGAAACACAAGACTGCGAAACATCGAATCTCCTGTATGGTGTCTTTCAGCGGAATGAAACCTGTTGAAGGACAGTTTCGTCCAGCATAAATGAAGATGGGCAAGCCGGCGTCGAACTGCCGGCCTGCCCATGCTTGGTTAAAGTTGCAGGCGCGATCTTACTGACGCCGTCCGACAAGGCCAACGGCGTTGCCGGAGTCGCTGGCATAGTCCGCATCCGCTTGCAGGGAGTAGACGACACCGCCCACGTCTCCGCCGCACCCCGGAGTCTCGACAGTCAGCTTTGAGCCGTTGGAAGGAGTGTTTTCGGCCCCGCCATTGAGGTTGGTGTTGCATGGGTAGTTGAACAGAGTGCCCGCGCCCGGAGGAGAGAAGTGGGAGCGCACGATTGGGAGGGTGCTGATGGGGACGAAATCTGGCTGCGTGGGTCCTACGAACTTATTGACCGACGCTTCCAGGGCGGTTACGGCGTTAAATCCAGCGCCGCTGTTAGCTGTTACAAGGCGCAGGATCGACCAGATCGGATAGCTTCCATCCTTGACGTGCTGCAAAGTTACGTTGCTCAGTGCTGCAGTTGTGGCGGGAATCTCGCCGTCCTCCCAGTCCTCAAACAGGGGATCAACGCCATCGACGGTCAGATACTTGGCGTTTGCTCCGGTGGCATTGGCAAAGTTGGCCGCGCTCCAGAAAGAATAACCAAGGGAGTCTTTGTTAGCCAGGACTGCGGCGACTTCGTCGCCGGTGCCGATGGCGCGGAAGCGGCCGGCGGTGGCTCCCGAGGCAGGAGCTCTGGAAGACAAATTAAGGGACGACGGGGTTTCGTTGAGAGGATTTGCGTTTGCAGCGGTGAACGTACCACCAATGGCGCTGCAATAAACAGCGGGGACGGTGGTGCCTGGGCTGTCTAGGTTCGCGTTGAGTGCGGCAAGTCCAAGATCCTGCGATGTCTGCATTTCAGCACTGTTGGGAATGGCATATTCCATGGTGTTGTAGGTACCCGACAGGGGCTCGCGGACAAAGACCTCCGAAGCGGGGTTCGCCGCGGAATACCCTGGAACCAAATCCAGCGTTCTGCCGAGGCTGCCGTCCAAGAATCCTGCCAGATCCCCGCGATTGACATTCTGCACCAGAAGACTGCCGAACCCTCCTGAATCTCCCGGGTTCACGAAAACGATGATGGGTTGTGCGCCCACTTCCGTCACGGTGTAGGCACCAGTCAACGAGTTGCCGGTGATCGGATCGCTGCCCATCAGGTTGAAATCCAGAACGTGGAAAGAGCTGCTTCCAGCAATGGGGTTTTCCGCAACCGAAGTGCCCACGCCCGCGGTGCCGGTTTGATAGCCGAGGCCGATATACTGCGAACCCGTGACAATTGGGTTTCCGCAAGGGGTAAACATGCGCAGAGAAGCGAACTTCGCATCCTCTGGGCGAATATCGGTGGCGGCCGTGTTCATCGAGGCAGCGGCAACGACAGCTTCAATGCTCGCGGGTAAGGCGGTGTCTGTAAAGCCCGTCACTTTGTTCCCGCCTGCTACACCGGTAGGGTTGGCGTTAACTTTAATCGAGCACGCAGGGTTTGCGAAGAAGCAGCGGTTGCCAATCACGGAGTCGAGGTTGTACAAAAAGTTCACCGTGATGGTTCCCCCCGCTGGGGCGGCGCAGGTGCCAGTGGTGCCCGGGTTCCAGGTGACCCACAGGTTTCCTTGTTCAAGAACGGCGGTGGACGGGCGAGTGTCCTGGACCTCCAGGTCCATCGGGCTGCCGCTTGAGCCTTTTGCCTCTGTCCAGACGCAGCCGGCGGCGGTCGCCGATGCCTGGCCGAGTTCGAGCCACAACGCCGAGGAACCTGAGCCTGCCATTCCCAGCGTTTGGGCGTGAAGGTTGCCAGCCGCGAAGAAAACCACCATCGCAGCGATTCCGAGTAGAGCTCGCTTCATATTCATCTTCATGCTCCTTATGTACTGCAAGGTTTTCGCGGTTTTCACACCGGGAAGGAAATCACCGCTTGATGAGACGATTGGGGCTGAATCTGAACCGCGATGGCTCGGTGCCCCCGAATATCCGCAGACACCCTTATACTTCGAACTTGGAGTTTGGAGTTTGAATTTCTGGTGGAATTCTTCGGAATTCATCCAAAAATCACATCCGGTTCGAGCGGCCGTTGAGACTGCTGCGTAGCGGTGCTTTTCATGCGAAATTTGTCGGACATTTGTATTGCTCAACTCCGCGACTGTCAGACGCTTGACGTACAAAACAGCATGGTTTTGCGCGGCTCTGCGCGGCATCGGCTCCAAATCAAAATTGACCTCCTTTTCATGAACGATCTGCCGCAACTGCGCTTAGTATTCACGAAGGAATTCTTTAAGCCGTCCGCTCCCTCGTAATTGCGAACTCGACAAATTCCGGTCCACAACAATGGAGATAGCGCCGATGCACGATCCAGGGTTTGCTTTCTTGACGAACACAGAAGGCAAAGAATCGCGTGGCGCCGGAAGCAGGTTCTTTCAACTTCGTGACTACTCGTTTTAGTTTTGCCTCAACGCAACAAGACATAGACGGTCCGTGCAGGTTTGCCGTGACTGGAGCAAGGAGCTAAACCGTGAATGAATCCAGATCGTCCCACGTTCTTACCATCGTGAGGGGTGTCCAGCGCAAGGTACTTCTTCCGGCCATGCTGCTGGCCTCTTCGAGCGTGCTGCTCCTTTCCGGATGCGGCTCGTCTTTTAACGTCGGCCAGCCCCTCGAGAGTTCATTTGACGGATCGGGGCTGAGCGGCAAAGTGATCGGCGGCCAGCAGGCCGTGACCGGCGGGTCCGTGCAGATCTACGACGTCGGGGCGACCGCGGGAACCGCCAAAGGTTTTGGCGGCGCCGCTACTGCCGTTGGCACGGCGGTGACGTCGGATTCGAACGGCAACTGGTCCTACGGGGCCTATAGTTGCGCGAGTCCGTCGGATGAGCTTTACGTGGTAGCGACCGGTGGCAACCCCGGTTTGGCGGCAGGCACCAACAACTCGTCGCTCGCCCTGGCCGCGACGCTGGGGCCGTGCAGCTCAGTCAACGGTAGCACCTTCATCGACATCAATGAGGCAACCACCATAGCCACGGCTTATGCGCTGTCCGGCTTCATGACCAACGCCACGCATGTGGCCACCGGTACCGATGCCGCGGCCTTAACCGGGCTTACAAATGCTTTCGCGACGGCGAACAACCTGGTGAACGTGGGCGCTCCGAACAGTTCCACTGCCGTGCTCACGACAACCCCCTATTACGCTGCGAATCCCATTCCTCCGAATGTCCCTGGGGGGAAAGTGGTCACTCCTGACACGTACTTTAGCGTCGTTCCCACCGATACGATCGACACCTTGGCAGACGTTCTGGCGGCCTGCGTGAATACCGACGGCGGAAGCACCACGGGCTTTGGCGGAGGCGTCGCTGGCGCTTGCGGCACGCTCAACGGCATCACGGGCGGCGAAACCACTCTCGACGCGGCGCTCTGGTTCGCGCACCACCCAACCGGCGGCGGGAGCTCGAACATCAGCACCCTCATCGGTCTGGTCGGTGCACAGTCCCCGTACCAGCCGACACTGGCAAACACACCAACCGACCTGAGTATGACGCTGAATTTTACGGGCGGCGGGCTGGGCGGCACCAATAACAACTCCCGTGCTGGCGCCGAATACCTTGCGATCGACGCAAATGGTGATATCTGGGTACCGAATACCTCCCGCCATTCTGTGACCGAGTTGAGTAACCTGGGAGTACCGCTCTCACCCACGACCTACTTTAATAGCCCCGCCAGCGCCACAAACTTCACTTTAGGCGGATGGGGCCAGACCAGCGGCATTATCGCCACACCTGAGGAAGTCACAATTGACCAGAACAACGTTGTCTGGTTGGCCGATGACGCTAACTGCCTGGTCTCAATGAGCCAGAGCGGTACGCCATCGGGCCCCTTCACGGCGCCCTGTGTGAGCGGCGGTGCCCTCGATGTCTCGGTGGATGCCAGCAATCAAATCTGGCTCGTTGCCGCGACGAGCGGTAGCATCACGGCCGCGACAAACCCAGGAGGAGCGCTTGTCTCCGGCTTCCCGGTCGCCGATAGCGGCTCGCCGGCCTTTGTTGGCCCGGACTACCTCGGCAACACCTGGTATTACAACCAGGCAAACGGTTACTACGGCGCAATTGAGGATAGCGGCACCCAGTACTTCCTATCTACAAATGGTCCTCTTTCCGGTCCGGGGCCATACGCGGCGTTTGGAAACCTTTCGGGCGACAGCGGAAATAACGGGCTGACCTTGTGGGTTCCCACGGGCGCTCCAAACATTCAACCAATCGACGTATCCGGCGGGAGCGTTGCCGAAAACAACTTACCCGGGCAGCTTCATCCTGACGACCAGGCAAGCTCGACCGGTATTGCGGCGGACGGAGCCAGCAACTTCTACATGGCAAACGTTGGCGGTGATACTGGCTGTGCGTCACCCGTTCCGGAGAACATCACGATCCTGAACAAGTCGGGTTCCGAGATCTCGCCCAGTTGCATCGGCATCGTGGGCCCCTCCAGCCTGACAGCGTTGAATAACCCTGATGGCGTCGCCGTGGATCAATCGGGCAATGTGTGGGTGGTCAATTTCAGCGACGGAAATCCAAGGGAGACTGGCCAGGTCGGCACCGGCACTGCCGGGCATAGCAACGTCACCGAATTCGTTGGTTTGGGCGTCCCGGTCCAGCCAGTGTTTTCGCTGGCCGCAAAGGCGGGCGCTACCGCCCCGTCGGCGACTAATACGCCTGGATCCTACGGCAACCTGCCCTAAACTGGGCGGCATTGCCGGTACAACTTGGTTCGGTCCTTGGGGAACAGGTGAAGGATAGAATGTTCCCCGAGGGCTCAAACCAGGAATTGAGTCTGGCGCGCGGCAGGCGGAATTCACCGGGCGCACCGGGCGATTCACCAAGATTTTCGCGGGATGCACAAGACGGATTGCAGGCCGCGAGGAACCAATTGAGAGCCGGGACGCGAGCCTGAAAGATTCAAGCTCGCGGCGCGACAAAAGCGAAGTTTCCAATTACCCGCAAGGTTTGCTAAGGAGAACCGCCTTGAAAAAGCTCGGTTACATCATTCCCGTACTGTTGTTCCTGTCCGTAGCTACTCTGCCGCTTTGCGCGCAGGAGGGCTGCATCGACTCGCCCGAAAATCCAACCGCCGTGCTGGGTCTGATCATGGGCATCGCCAGCTTCGGCTTTGTTCAAATCCGGAACCGCATCGGTTCGCGCAAAGATAAGTAGTGGGTTTAGCTTCAGTTGGCAAGCGGAATTTGCTTCGAACCATGTCCAGCCCTGTCCTGCCGATAGAGCGGCGGTCACAGGCTGGACATGGCTGTCTCTTGAATCACTTGAACGGCTGAGGAGTCCGTGGGAGCCTGATGCGGAACTCCTCCCTGCAATGCAGTTGTCCAACCTTGAGAAGCTCACATCCATTTCCGGCTTGGCGCCGGATCCAAAGTCAAATGGCCTGGCCCGTGCCCAAGAGCCGGGACCGAAACTGCGCTGATCGCATCTTTTTTTATTTCAGTTCGCCAGGAGTCGCATTGATCACGGCATTCCGTTCCGGAAGAATTGTAAGTCTCCGGCTGTTGCGCAATCCGAAGCTTCTTTCCTTCGCTCTTATAGTCACTCTGCTCAATGGATGCGGCGGCACGAGCCACCCGCAAATCGGGCCCATTGCCTTCACGAACGCCAGCGGGGCAAGTGTGCCGGCAGTGACCTCTTTGGCCGTGAATGGTCAGGTGTACCTGGTAGCGACGGTTACGAATGACAATGAATTGTTGGGCGTGAGCTGGACGGTCACTTGCGGCAGCGCGGTTCCCCCCGGCGGGAGCTCGATCGATTCATCTTGTGGCAGCTTCAACCCAACGCAGACCGCCAGCGGTCCGGTCCCGCTCTACCAATCCACTGGCATCGTCACCACCTACAATGCGCCCCCAATAATCCCGAAGGGAATGACGGTGACGATCACAGCGCACGCCACGGCGCTTCCGTCCGTAACATCGAGCGTTGCTCTGACCATAGTTCAATGAAAATACTCAAGAAAATCGGGGTTCGCGGAGAACGGAACACCTTGCCGCCATGGAGCACAAATTCCGGTACGAATTGCGTCAATGCTGACCGCGCCGACAATTCAGCCTTGCTGACGGGCCGCGGGTTCTTGACCTGCTTGATCTCCGTGCCGAATGGCTTGCTGGCGTTCTTGGCGTGTCTCGCTTTCCTCGGACTCACTGGGTGCTCGCCGTTCAATCCGCATCTTGGCGCGATTTCAGTTACCAACCCCAGCGGTACCGCGCAAGGACAGCTTACTTCCGTGATTGTCAATGCCACGGCGGCCGTGAGCGTGTCTGTCGGCCAGGACGGACCGAATCTCGGTGTGGACTGGCACCTGATTTGCGGGGGCAGTCCCTTGACTCCCGCTGGGCCGAATCCGTGCGGAACGTTGAACCCCGTCCATGTGGGCAGCAACATCAACATGATTTACACCGCACCGGCGTACGTTCCAATTGGAAACACGGTAACTCTTACGGCGACGGTGACGAGCGACCCGTCAGTATCGGCAAGCGTTACCCTCACGATCTTGCCCCAGCCCATTACGATTGCATTCACTCAGGGGCTGTTGCCTCCGGCGGACATGGCGACCAGTGGGACGGCGGAGATTTCCGCAACTGTGACCAACGATCCCGTGGCAGCCGGCGTAAATTGGACCCTGTCCTGCGGCAGCAGTTCGTGCGGGTTGCTGAGCGCAAAGCTGACTGCCAGCGGCAGCGCCGCAGTCTACACCGCACCTACTGCAGTCCCTACAGGCGGCACGGTCACTGTCACCGCAACCTCAGTCGAGGATCCAACCAAGTCGATTAGCGCGATCATTGCCATTATGCCGGTCTCTGTGACCGTCTCGCCTCAGAGCATCACCCTTCCACCCAGCACTCCGGGTTTGCCTGCGACGGTGGCATTGACCGCTGTCGTAGCTTTCGATGCTTTCAATGCCGGCGTCGAGTGGAATCCTCCAATGTGTCAAAGTGCCGGTGCATGCGGAACGATTTCGGCAACACAAGCTGGGAGCGGAGTCGCGATTACTTATATTGCGCCACAGGCCATTCCCACCGGTGGCACGGTCACGGTAACGGCCCAATCGATCACCAACCCGGCGGCCACCGCGACCGTCGACATTACTATTGGGACGCCCCCACCCATCGACGTGAATGTTTCCCCCACGACTAGTACGGTGCAGTTGAATGGGTCGGTCGCCCTGACAGCAACGGTGACCAACGATTTCACGTATCAAGGTGTGAGTTGGCAATGCAGTCCCGGATCCTGCAACCCCGCCACCAGCACCGTGGAGCCCTACAGCACCACCTATACTGCTCCGGGGGTTGTTCCTTCCCCCAATCCGACAATCGCGACGGCGACTTCGATTGCCGATCCCACCAAAAGCGGGACAGCCATGATTACGATTGTCCCAACCATCGCCGTCACGCTATCGCCAACGAATCCAGCAACTGTAACCGCCGGCGTGCCTGCTACCTTCAGCGCGACCGTGACAAACGATATCGCTCCGGGTGGTGTGGACTGGAGTGCGACCAACTGCGGATTGGCGAACTGCGGCACTTTTAACTCGGGAAATCCAAGTGCGCCGAATCATAGCGCGAGCGGAGCAAGCATTACCTATACTTCACCGGTCCGGTCACCTGCCACAACGGTCACAATAACCGCGACATCAACGGCTTCTGAAACGGCATCTCCAGTGCAATTAGCTTCCACGGCAGTCACCGTGACGCCAGTTACCTATGTACATTTCGTGCCCTTTGCGCCAAGTGCGCTTCCGGTTGCAAACCCATCCTCGCCGATTCTGGTCAACTTGATTGCCGTTGCAGCCAACGACACCACCAATGCGGGCGTGGATTGGGCTGTCTGCTCCTCCGCATCCATTTGCGGTGAATTTCAAGTGGCTCCGGCAATTCCAGCCACGGCTACTTCGATCGCAATCGCTCCGGTTTACTCCGCCACTTTGCATGCCGCTAGCGGCCAAGCCGTCAGCTACTTGCCTCCCTCAGAAATACCCACCACCGGAAATGTGACCATCACCGTCACTTCGACTGCCGACGAAATCGCCCATCCGGCGAATCCAGCCAACGCAGTCGCTGCTATTGCAATCACAGACGACACATCCGGAGTCACCGGCGTGGCTCTGAACGGCGACGTCATGGTTGGCAATGTGGCAGTATCCGGAGCGTCGGTTCAGCTCTTTGCCGCGGGCTCTACAGGCTATGGTTCCGCTGCGTCTCCACTTGTGATTTCGAACGGCAGCACGATCGTTACAACCGGCGCGAATGGCGGCTTCAATATTCCAGCCGGCTACACCTGCCCCGCCCAAACAAGTGAGTTGTACCTGGTGGTGCAGGGCGGTGCTCCAGGCGGGGCGAAAAATAACCCGCAACTGGGGTTGATGGCGGCGATTGGACCGTGCAGCAGTCTAAATTCATCGGTCTCGCTTGTTGTTAACGAAGTCACCACGGTGGCTTCGATGTGGGCGCTAGCTCCGTTCACCAGCACTGACTATGCGCACATCGGCTCCAGCGCCTCAAACTACACCAATGGTTTTGCCAACGCGTTCGCAACGGTTAACAACCTGGTGGATATAACCGCTGGCCAGGCTTTTTCGCTTACGCCGGCGGGCTATGGCACAGTTCCCCAGGCTGAAATCAACTCCCTTGCCGACGCTATCAATACCTGTGCCGCCACTGCCGGAGGGGCGCCCGGAGACGGCAGTCCTTGCAGTGCCCTTTTCGAGGCATCGAACGTCAGCCCCTTGGGGATGGGGATTTCGGGGAATGCGCCGACCAGTATCCTTCAGGCCGTGCTGGAGGTAGCCCAATACCCAAGCAATTTATACAGCGCACCCAACAGCGGTGCGCCGCTCTACAGCCTGGCGTCCGCCATTGCGAATCCCCCTTTCCTACCAATTTTGACTGCGGCTCCGAACGACTGGAGCATCGCATTGAGCTTCACCGGCGGCGGATTGGGCGGCTCTCGGCAATCTAGTCCACAATCCTCGTCAATGGCAATCGACGCATCCGGCAACGTCTGGATCGCCAACCAAAGAATATCCAGCGTTACGGAGTTATCCAACCTTGGCGCTCCGCTTTCTCCATTCACGACGGGGACCACATTAGCGTCCGGTGGCGGATTCAAAGGTTCGGGCCTGAATCAACCACAACGAATCGCGATCGATCCCGAGGGAAATGCATGGACTCTCAACGGCGACAGCTCCTTGAGCGAGTTCGACTTCGCCGGTGAGCCCGTGACCGGCAGTCCATTCAGTGGCGGGGGGACCATGACCGCCAATGGTCTGGCCATTGATGGCTTAGGATTTGTTTGGGTGACCGACGCAGGCCCACCCGGCGATGTAGCTGAATACGCGGGATACAACGCAGAAATCAACGGGAACCCAGTCGCCAACGGGACACCGGTGTCTCCCGTGGGCGGATTTGTGAAGGGCGTTAGTCTTCCCAACGGGGCAATTGCCATCGACGGGTCGGGCACCGTTTGGGCCTTGAACAATGGCAACTACGCTGCCGCGGAATTGAATGACACTAGCGGCGCGCTGCTCCAGACCGACTTCGGCTACCTTGCCGACCCCTCAAGCGGGGACCCCCAGATCCCCCTTGATAGCGTCTTCAGTGCTAATGCGTTCGGCGTCTCCATGGTGATCGACAATGCCGGAGACGTGTTTATCCCGAACTCCAACACGAATGGAGCCGCGCAAATTTACGAGTTGCTCGCCGGAGGATCGTCTATCACCGACGGCGGAATCGGCAAGACTCTCAGCACGGGAGGAGTTCCTCCGGTGTCCGCCCCTATAGCCATCGATGGATCGGGAGACCTCTGGCTTATGACCGTCGCTGACACAACTAACATGGAACCGCCTGCCCTGACGGAGCTAAGCGCTTCCGGAGCGCCAATCAACTTTAATCAGTCTGCTCCGGGCCTGGTGGGCCCAAATATCAGCGACGGCCCTGCAAGCATCGCCGTGGATGGTTCCGGAAACGTCTGGGTATTAGTCCAAACGAACAGCAGCACGGTGACGGAATTTGTCGGCGTGGCGGCACCCGTGGTCACACCATTGGCTCTTGGTGTGCAGACGAAGAGTCTGGGCAAGAAGCCTTGACAAATTGAGCGGGAATAGACCGTGACCCGGTTACTCGAGCGTTAACAGGGCAGAGTGCTGGAGCCGGAAGTTAGGTTTTTTTGACTCAGGAATGGATACGACGTATGACCAAGGAGAGTCTTAGATGATCAAGGCCAGAAAATTGTTTGGCGTCCTGATGTTAGCAGCCAGCGTAGTTGGCGCGCAGGCGCAGAGTGCCACCAGCCAAACCGAGCCCAAGGCTGCCAAAGCGAAACACAAGACACAGGCGCAGTTAGAGCAGGATCTCGACAACTTGAGCGATAAGTACGACCGGCTGGAGCAGGAAATGACCCAAATGAAGGCTGAGGCCGGGCGTCGAGAGGCGGAGCTGGAAGCCGCCAATAAGGCGGCGCAGGCGGCTGAGGCCGAGGCGGAAAAAACTGCTGAGCAGGAAAAGCAGCTCGAGACGAGCAACGAGGAAACTCTCGCCAACCACAATGAGGCCGTCGCGACCCTGCAAAGCGCCGTTAGCGATCTGAAGATGAATTCGGTCTCTCTCGCTGACACAATCGTCGAGGGTCAAAGGCGAGCTGCTGCGCCGGATGCCATTCCCTTCATGGGCATCACGCTGAAACCTGGCGGATTCCTGGCGGCTGAGACCGTCGATCGCCAACACGGTATCGGTGGAGACGTGAATACGCAGTTTAGTGGAATACCATTCTCTGCACAGACCGCCGGCCAACTGTCCGAGTTCAATGCCAGCGGACGCCAGTCGCGCGTTTCGCTGCTTGCCGAGGGGAGATTATCTCACAGCACTTTGCGCGGCTACTATGAGGCCGACTTTCTCTCCGCCGGTACAACGTCCAACGACAACCAGAGCAACAGCTACACGCTTCGTCAGCGTCAGGTGTGGGGACAGGCGGACCTCAGCAGCGGCTGGGCATTGACCGGTGGGCAGATGTGGTCGCTGGCAACGGAGTACAAGTCCGGCCTCACGAACACCAAGGAACAAATTCCATTGACAATCGACGCGCAGTACCAGGTCGGTTTCACCTGGGAGCGCCAGTACGGTTTCCGTGTGGTCAAGAATGTGCATAACAGGCTTTGGGCCGGCTTTGCGATTGAAGAGGCGCAAACTTTGAACCTCGGGGGCCACAATCTGCCTGCGCTGGTCTACCAGCAGGCGGGCAACAGTGGCGGGCTCTATAGCTCCACGGCAAATTACAGCTTCAACTACGCCCCAGACCTGGTCGCGAAGGTCGCCTTTGAGCCGGGATTCGGCCACTTTGAGGTATTCTCAATCGGACGATTCTTCCGGGCCCGCGCCTTCCCAAACGCTTCACCTATGCTCACAACGACATCCTGGGGTCCGACTACGCCGAGCACCGCAGGCGCCTTCACCACCAAGACCGCTGGCGGCGGACTTGGCGCGAACGCGCGCGTGCCGCTATTTGCCAAAAGGCTGGAAATTGGCGCACATGGACTGGCCGGAAATGGGCTGGGGCGTTACAGCACTTCGACGCTCGCGGATGCCACCGCTCATCCGGATGGCAGTCTTGAGTTGTTGGCGGGTGGTTCAGCTCTTGGAAGTCTCGAATGGCACGCTGCGCCACGCTTCGATATGTATGCATACTACGGCGGCGAGTACGCCAAGCGAGCGTTTTATCCGACCGGTTCCTTTGTCACCACTCCGCCCAAGCTACCGACCGATCCGCCGCTGGGTCAACCGATCGTTGGCGGTTATGGCGCGCCGACCAATATCGAATTCGGCTGCAATGTCGAAGTTGTACCTGCAACTTCAACGAACGGTGGCGGAGACGTCCCCGGGAGCATTCTGGGCTGCACGGCCGACAACCGCAACATCCAAGAAGGGACCCTGGGCGAGTGGTTCCGGTTCTACAAGGGCCCCAAGGGAACCTTACAGATGGGACTGCAGTATTCCTACGCTGTCCGGCACACATGGCAGGGCGTCGGCCTTGCGGCGAATCCAGTTACCGGTGCGCCAGCGATAACCGGCTCTCCCAAAGCCATCGACAACATGTGGTTTACTTCGTTCCGGTATTATCTGCCCCAGCCGGTGCAATGAAGCAAAGACTGACGAGTGGACAAAGTGCTCATCTGGAATAACGCAAGACAATAGGAGTTCCAGGAAATGTTTCGACCGCTCTCGAAGTTCGTCCCCGTTCTGACTGCGTTGTTCTTGCTCGGCAGCCTATCAGCCATTGCTCAGAATGCACGCATCGGGGGTCAAGTTACAGACCCTCAGGGAAAGGCTCTTTCCGGAGCTTCTGTGCAAGTGGTTAACCAGGAAGGCACTCTTGAGCGTGATACGAAATCCGATGCCTCCGGGTTGTATTCGGTGGCCGATCTGCCTCCAGGTGTCTATTTGGTAGTCGTACAGGCGGACGGACTGAATCCGTTCACCAGCCCGCCGCAAACACTAACCGCTGGCCAGGAGATCACTTTCAATGCTCAACTGGCTTCCCTAAAGTCAGAGACCACCAACGTCGTGGTTGAAGGCGGAGGGAGCGCCACAATCGAGTTGGACACGGCCACGATTTCGGGCACCATATCGAACAAAGAAGTCCAAAGTCTTGGCCTCAATGGCCGCAATTTCACGCAACTCGTTACCACGACGCCGGGCGTCAGCAATCAGACAGGACAGGACGAAGCCAAAGTTGGCATTGCAGGTAGCGCGAAGTTCAGCGTAAACGGTGGCCGGGTTGAATACAACACTTTTGTCGTCGATGGAAGCGACGTTTTGAATACCGGCATCAATGCCAGCCGCGGCCAGGGGGAGCCATTGATCGTCTACCCCAGCATCGATGCCATCCAGGATATGCAGGTTTTGACCTCCAACTATGGCGCGATGTACGGCAAAACGGCGTCGGGAAGCGTCGTTGTTACTACGAAGTCGGGAGGCGCGCAGCTCCATGGTAACGTATATGGATTCAACCGCAACGAGATCTTCAACGCGCGCAACTACTTCGACCAACCCGGCCGCCAACCTCTCTACCGCAGGCAGGATTACGGCGGAACTATAGGCGGCCCGCTGTTTATTCCCAACGTCTACAACACGAAGAAGGACAAGACTTTTTTCTTTTGGTCCGAAGAACTGCGCTTGGAAAAAACTCCAGTCGCTTATAACCAGGCCCTCCCGACACTAGCCGAGCGTTCAGGCGACTTCAGCGATGTCTGTCCACCAAATACAACAGGAAGCAGCTCCTATCCCAATCCGGCGCAGTATCCGGATTGCCCGGTTCTGCCTCCTGACAGCAGCGGGAAGAATCCGAGCTTCCCCTTTGAGCGCGCCAACGTGAATTACCTAGCTGCGGCGATGTTGGCCAGCGATACAATTCCGCTCCCGAATTCCACCATCGGCTGCAACACCACCAATACAACCGCACTGCCCCGCTGCTATGTGGCCTCAGTCTCGCCCGCGACCTACTGGCGCGAAGAACTATTCCGGATTGACCACAATCTGACTCCGAGCCAGCAGTTATCCTTTCGGTACATTCACGACGCGTGGAACACGACGACGCTGACCCCGCAGTGGGGCGTTGTGCAGAATAGCTTTCCCACGGTAGAAAACAAGCTGATTGGTCCCGGCTTGGACCTCGTCGTGAACATCACACAGTCACTGCCTCGCGGATTCCTCAATCGGGTCACTCTCGCTTACTCGGTTGCCCATATCTCGCTGACACCCGAGCCCGGCCCCGGGGTGACTTCGCTGGCCAGACCGTCGATTCTCGATGCACCCTGCCAGACGGTTACCGGAGGCACTCCAACCCCTCCAAATCCGAACACTCCGGCGCAGGTTCTCACTGAGTGCCCCATGGGCTATATCTTCAACAACGGATTTGGCGGAAAAATGCCTGGGCTGGTGTTCCAGGGCAACAACGGGGCCTACGGTGGGCACGGTTTTGCCGCGGACACGGGATACGCTCCATGGAGCATGGCGAACCCTACCTATGTCGTTCACGATGACCTGAGCAAAACGTTCGGCAAGCATACGATTCAGGCCGGCATTGAGGCAGTGTTCGTTCAGCAAAATGAGTTGAGCGCGGTGAGCGGAGCGAATTCGGGAGACATTCAAGGCCTCCTCACCTTCAGCAATCAACAATCGCGAAACACCTCCAACAACGCCTTTGCGGATTTTCTGGCCGGCCCCGGGATTGCCCCTCTGTTTCCATATCCTGGCGGCGGCGGCACGTTTGCTGAATATGGCGGTGAGACGACGGCAATCAAGAGCTTTCAACAGGACAGTGGTCAGGGACGATACTACAACCGCTATAAATTAGCCGAACCGTACCTGCAGGACGATTGGCGCATAAACAACCGTCTTACAGTGAATGCTGGCATCCGCGTGAGCCTTTTCGGTACCTGGTACAACGCCAAGAACACTGCGTATAACTGGGAGCCACAGGCTTATAACCAGTCCCTTGGCGCATCTATTTATGTTGATCCGAGTAATGGATTCTTAGTCCAAACTACAACGAGCGGCTCCGGGGCGGGCAACGGACTCTCTCCGATTCCGCTGGACCTGGGCGATCTTGACCCCGTTATTACGAATGGTCTCGTGCAATGCGGCGTCAAAGGGGTTCCCAGAAGCTGCATGTCGAGCCACATTTTTAATCCTGCGCCGCGCATCGGCCTGGCTTGGGATCCTTTTGGCGATGGACGCACTTCGATCCGGGCAGGTTATGGTCTTTTCTGGGAGCACGGCACCAGCAGCGAAGCCAATACAGGTTCTCTCATAGGCGGTGCACCGCTCATCCTGAGCGAAACGCAGGCCTTTCCCAATGCCTCTGCTGGATCGGGAGCCTCCAACAATGCAAACGTCGGGGCATATAACATTCTCGGATTCTCGTGTCAGCAAGGCGTTCCTCAATGTGGTCGAGTGTCCTTTCCTGGTGGCGTCACATTTCCTTTGAACGTAACGTCTATTCCGACAATGGCGGTTTATCCCTACACGCAGCAGTGGAGCTTCAGTATTCAGCATGAATTGAGCCAGAATCTCGTGGGCACCATTGCCTACGTCGGCAGCAAGGGAACCCATCTGACGGTTGAGCGCGATCTAAATCAGTTGCAGCCGCTTGACCCCGGGCAGGACCCCTTCCCAGCCGGGCAGCCGCTTACCGCCGATATTTGCCAAGCCGGAGCTCTAGCCGGAACGTTTCCGGTTGGTGGCACAACCGTAGGGAACGGTTCAGTCAGCTCTCCTGGCATCGGCCCCAACCAACCCGGCTATCTCAACCTGCTCGTTGCCTGTACCGGTTCTCCAGGATTTGTATCTAACGACATGAAGTTGGGAATCAGCGCCGATACCATTCGCCCTTACAACGGCCTCAGTAATATTCTCTCGGTTTCGAACGTCGGCAACTCAAATTACAATGGACTTCAGGCTACCCTAGGTCGCACCAAAGGGGCACTGACCTTCGGGGCGGCCTATACTTATAGCCACTCGCTCGACGAGGCTTCAGACCGCGCTAGCGGCAATTTTGTAAACTCCCTGAATTTAAGATCGAACTATGCGAGCTCCGATTTTGATCAGCGACAGCTCTTAAGCATCAACTATCTATATCAACTACCGTTGATCCAATTGCTCCATCTATTCACACAGTTCGAAAATGAAGAAGAACGCCCCTTAGATGACGCGAAGTCAGGCCAGAATGGAAACGCCTTACCCGATTGGCGGAATGATTCGTGGGTTAAGACTCTGCTCGATCATTGGGAGCTCTCCGGTATCACTGCTTACCAGACCGGGTCGCCATTCAGCGTTGTGAATGAAGGGAGCGCCAGTGGCACCGGTGCGGCGGATAACGCCGGCGTAGGAAATGCACTGGGTCTCGGTTCCTATCCGGATCGCGTGGGCAATCCGCGCGGGGTAAAGCCAAATGTGGCTGGCAACGGTTCGAATGTGGCAGGCAGCGGCTCGAATATCGGCCCCCTGCTCTTGAACCCGTCGGCGTTCGTTGCTCCGCGCGGTCTCACATTCGGCAATTCAGGCCGCAATGCTCTCAACAATCCCGCCCGCACGAACTTCAACATCTCGCTCCTTAAGCTATTTCCCTTACCCGGTGAACGAAACGTGGAATTTCGAGCCGAAGCCTTCAACATCTTCAATCACACACAATTCCGCATCTACGATCCAACACACCCTGGCAACACCGGCAACAATATCGTGAACTGTTACGGTGACATCACGACGGGCTATTCTGCCGGCGCCAATAGTTGCGTGGCGGGAAATTCTTTTCTGCATCCGGTCGATGCGCACGATTCCCGCATCATGCAATTTGGCCTGAAGGTGGCATTTTAAGGTGAAACGGAGCGACGCATGAGATTAAAGGAAGTCTTCAACGGATGGGGAAACCGGAGCGGACTGGGTTCTCAAGCGCTGTGTCGGGCGCTGCGACCGGTGCTGGCCGCATCACTGGGACTTGTGACGGCAGGATGCGTTAGCAATTCATCTCCGGCGAAAAGCACCGCTCCCGCAGATCCGTCTCAACTGTACTTCGCTCCTACAATGGGTGACATTTACGCAGCAACGTTTGCCATCGATCACACGGCAAATACGTTTGTGCGAACTGTGTATGGGTTTGACGGCAGCCCCGCGGATGGCGCAACCATAACCGACTCTGGAGTCATTTCCGTTCTTCCTAATGGAATCACCAGCCTGGGAACAACTTACAATGAAAACAGTTCGGCCGTTAAATCCACCTACAATCCGCCTCTCACCGGAAGCTGGGCAGTGGAAATTCCCGGCCAGGCCGCACTTATCGGTATGAAGGCGTATCCGAATTTCACTCCGGTTGTGCCTACCGGCTCCTGCCCAAACATCGCCACCGCAGAGACCTTTCGATTTGTCACCATTCCCACGCAGCTCTCGACCAAGGGGACGACGATCGTTTCTGGTAGCTGGAATCCGCAGCTCGAGACCGCCTTTGGAAGTGTGGCGATAGCAACGAGCGGGGATGCGGTGCAACTCATGAGCGTAAGCCAGTACACCTTCCCTTTAAATGGCGGAACACCCGGCCCACCCAGCGATCCAGCCCCGGCGAGCGCAGGCGCAACATGCTCTCCGACCGTTTATGGCCAGACCATCGCGGTTCCCAGTTCCGTCACCGTCGTCAATCCAGGCACTTCCGAATCGATTCCCCCCTCTGCAACCATTGGCATCGGGCCTTCAGGATTTCTGGTGGAGGATGCAGGAACATCACAGATCAAGGGTCAGCCCTATGAGAACATTCTTGGCGCGGGGTTTGGTGCAGTTGGGTTGCCAATGCCGTCCAGCGTACTGACGACTTCAACCGTGGCCGCAGCTCAGTATCAAGGATTCCTTTACGGATCGGGCGGCCCGGTGAGTACTACTCAAAGCGGGCCGGGTTTCAGCCTTATCGCTTCTTTCGGCTATTCGAATCTGCAGGCATCATGTCCGGCATTGCCTGCGCCCTCGACAGGCACGATTCTTTACGGAGGCGAGTTTGCCAACAACGATCCATCTGGCAATACATTTGGCAACTGCGACTTAGCCATCGATCTTGGAGCGCAGGACACGAAGAACAATGGCCTCTACCCTGCGGCGGTTGTATATGTGACCGCCGGGTTTAGCAATAACGGCATAGGCATGGCATATTCGTTTCCTGCCGTTGCGATAGCAGGTCAGATTCAGGGCAAGTATGCGATCTTCCTGATCGGAGTGGACACCGTTGGCTCGCCCGCCCAAGCGTGGGGTATCTACCTTTTACAGTCACAGTAAGTTAGGGAGTTGGGCAAGACTGGGAGCGTTTATCGCCTATAAGAGGTGCATAATGAATGGAAAATCTAGTGAGATCTCTCGATCATTGCTGGTTGGAGTGTCGGATCCACGGGGCGTTCCATGCAGGTTTGTTTGCCTTTTCTGCGCGCTGATCTTGTTTGCAGGATGTGGTGGAAGCTCGTCCCTTAATCAAGGCTCGCAGACGAACACAGCCGTCACCGCCGAGATCAAGGGCCGGCTCTTGGGCGGACAACAACCATTGCAGGGCGCTGCAATTCAGCTCTATGCTGCAGGCTCCACTGGATACGGAAGCGGAGCGACGGCTCTTACTCCAGTGGTATACACGGATAGTAAAGGCAACTTTTCCATGACCGACGACTATACTTGTCCATCTGGCAGCGCGCTGACCTATCTGGTCGCGAATGGCGGCGATCCTGGACTTGGAACCAACAATTCCGCGATTACGATGATGGCGGCTCTCGGTTCCTGCAGCAACCTAAATTCACTTACGTATGTCGTCATCGATGAAGTTACGACCGTCGCTTCGGTATGGGCGTTGGCTCCGTTTCTCGGACCCGGAGCACAGGTTGGAACCAGCTCCACTAACGCACAGGGTCTGGTGAACGCGTTCGCAAATGTGACTAACCTGGTCAATTTATCGAGCGGCACGGCGCCGGGAACAACTGCGCCCCAAGGTGCTGTCATTCCAGTCTCGAAGATTAATTCATTGGCAAACATTGTCGCCGCTTGCGTGAACTCGTCCAGCTCAGGTGCGTGCAGTGCGCTGTTCACTGCTGCTACGCCTTCGAGCGGTTCAGCCCCATCCAACACCTTGGATGCGGCATTAAACATCGCGCGCAATCCAGCTACTAACGTCGCGTCTCTGTTCGCGATTCCCACGCCTACATCACCATTCCAACCTTCCCTCAGTACCGCACCGCCAGACTGGACGCTTGCCGAGAGTTTCGGAGGCGGTGGGTTGGATTACCCCGGGTCAATCGCCGTGGATGCTTCTGGAAATGTGTGGACTGCGAATTATTTCAGTTCGGTTACGGAGCTCTCGAACACCGGTCAACCACTTTCTCCGGCGGGTGGCTTCATAGGGGGCGACCTCAACCAGAGCTATGGCCTCGCACTGGATATATACGGGAATGCTTGGGTTACCGACGAAGATAACACAAGTGTCAACGGCGGCAATGGTAGCGTGACGGTGTTCGATTCCTCAGGGACGGTAACCTCTGGGGCCGGAGGGTTCTACGGGGGAGGCGTTTACTTTCCCGTTGGTATCGCCACGGACACGGATGGCAGCGTTTGGATAGCGAACTATGGAAACTCCACCGCGTCACGGCTTAACAGTGAAGGCTCACCGATTTCGGGAAGCGGAGGATTTGGAGTAAATCAGCTCGCTGGGCCTGTGGCCGTGGCGATCGATGCGAGCCACAACGCGTGGTTCGCAAATCAATCTGCCGACTCGGGCTCGGTCACCAGTATTTCCCCCAATGGAAGCATTGTTACTTCCACCGCAAGCGGTGGCGAACGGACATCCGGCATCGCTACCGACTCTGTGGGTACATCCGGCAATGTCGCGGGACACGTGTGGACGGCCAACTTCGGTTCCAGCAGCGTCAGCGAATTAGCGCTGAATAGCACTGGCGCTGTAGTCTCGATCTCGACATTTGCCGCGAGAGGCGGGCTGAACTATCCGAATGGCATTGCGGTGGATGGTGCAGGCAATGTCTGGCTTGCAAACTATTACTCGGCTCCAGAGACCACCGGAGCCACCATCACAGAATTGGGAGGAGCCAATAGCGCGAATCCAGGCGTTGCACTTTCACCTACCGGCGGATTCGGCGAGGACGCAAGTCTCTTGCATCCGTATGGGATCGCGATTGATGCCAGCGGAAATATTTGGGTATCCAATTTTGGATCGAGCACGATAGCCGAGTTTCTGGGCGCGGCTATCCCGGTGAAAATGCCACTAATTGGTCCAGCTCAGCTGCCCTAAGCGTGTGATCGCGAGCGGCGGCGATGGGCCTCCCTCCATTGCTACTTGTTGAGTCGGTAAATCGACAAGCAAATCCAAAGGGCACGCTCGGATCGCCAGCTATTCTAAGATTAGCGTCAGCGAATTGGAGTTGCCGGCAAGGGAATTGCAACTGTGGTATCAAGCGGTAATTCGGGAGGCGGCATCGAGCGTCCGACTGGCATGGCAGTCGATGAGGCAAGAAACGCGTTGCTGGCGAATTCGCGAATAGATACCGTAACGGAATTGTAGGGGCGAGTGGCGCTGATCCGGCCAACCTCTCTCATCTTCGTCTGGCTTTGGCGCGGACGCCAACCCTGCTCGGCCTTTTGGCATCGCTCTCGATTCAAGCGGGAACATCTGGTTTCCCAACTTCGACTCGTCCACAATTACGCAGTTCTTGGCAGCCCCCAAGCCTGTGACCACCCCACTCATTGGTCCACCTCAACTTCCATAGCCCAAACACGAGCAGCTCACACTTGTCTTTCTCGAACATTTGCCAGCATGGGCTGGCTGCGGAGTGTCGGGGGTTCAATTCATCACAATTTAAGAGCAGGACGATGCGATGCTGAAACCGATGAGGAACCGCGTCGGAGCACAAAAAACGCCGAGTCGCGCTAAAGGGAAAACTGCCGGCAGCCGGCAAGCTCCTGCGCGATATCGGCGGTGCATTAAAGCACTTACGCGGTGGTCGAAGTGGAAGTGAAAACGGCTATGTCACTCCGAGCCTCCAAAACGCTAAAGCCATCCACGACACGAGACGTATAGTTATTCTGGTTGAAGAACTAAAGGAAATGGAAACGAGTTCGGCTCACCTCCGGCAAAATGCATCCGAGATGGGATTGACCGACTTCCCGATCAAGAACAATCAATTCTACCCCCGCTGAAAAAGATCGCAAGAGACACTCATTCAAGACCAGTGCGCTCAAATTCCCAGGCATTTAGCGATGAAACGGATGGCGCTTAGGTGCCCGCCCTGCTCATGCGAGATCGGATCGTCAGGATATTCAGCGCCAGAAGCATCCCGGCCGCGATCCCAAGAATATTGATTACGATGTAACGAACGTCAAGGGATCGCGCTTCCACTAGAGCACGGGCTAGCTCCAATCCTGTTGCGAGCACCGCCACTCCAATAGAAAGTGACAGCCCGGTCTTGCGCCCCCACGATAGCACTGGGAGGATGGAGACCACTCCATAAGCAAGAAAATGAACCCAATCGCGATTGAAATATGTGCCGACAATCCGAGGCTGATTGCCCCAATACGGTAACAGCGACCAGAGCACTATTGTTCCCACAAGTATGCCCCAGAGAAGTTGCAAACGGACACTAGTTAGCTTCAGCATAGACAGGCACTTCCGAGCGGCGCGGTCTTAACTCGTTAAGTCTTTTGAAAAACACCCGTTCAATGCAATCGACAAACATCACTCCCGCAGAAGATGGATCTCTGGATCCGATCGCGCGCGTGAGGTTGATGTAGCCGCGACCTGGAAAATCGACTCGGATTTTCCAACCGAGGCTGCCTTTCGTAAGACGGACCTCATCATCGATGCGTAACTCGACTCCAGAAAAGCCGAAATCGCAACTGTCTCTGCAAAGCAACTGCCAGATTTCATCCACTGTCTCGGTTGCCATTAATTCCTGCTCAAACTTCGCGAGGTTGAGATGTGCATTGAGCAGTCGATGGAATCCTCCACCAAAGACAACTTTGCCTGCCACCCCCAACTCAGAATACCCAAGATGTTGAATTCCCAGCCATGCGGCAAGAATAACGACAATAACCACGAAGCCGTGGTACTGAACCTGAGTCGCGGTGAGGATCAGGCCAGCGACGCCGGCCAGGCCGCAGAATCCATACAAGATCAACACGACGCGCCAAGGGGGCAGACCTTGCGAAAGTAACTTGTGATGTATATGTCCCCGGTCAGCGCCGAATATTGGCTGCTGGCGCAGAAATCGACGAATGATTGCAAGGCTCGCGTCGGCTAGCGGCACGAAGAGCACCATCAACGGCGCGGCCATGCTGAGCAATGTTGTTGATTTCTCGCTCCAGACTATTCCGTAGCAGCCAAGCAAAAACCCAAGCGTAAGACTTCCGCAATCGCCCAGGAAGATGGAAGCTGGGCTAAAATTGAATCGTAGGAATCCAAGCAGTGCACCGACTAGCGGAACGGTGGCAAACGCGAGGCCGATGTTGTGATGAAAGAGCGCAGCAATGAGCGTAGTCACGGAGGCGAATAAGCCGACACCTGTCGCAAGTCCGTCCACTCCGTCAATGAGATTCATCGCGTTCGAGCACGCCACAATCCAAATGATCGTTAGCACGAAGCTCAACATCACCGGAAGATCGCGACCCCCGATTGCGATCAAATGGATGCCGCTATTCCAGGCTAGTATTGCTGCGACAATTTGAGCGGCAAGCTTGTACAGCGGCCGAAGTCGAAAAATGTCGTCGGCTAAGCCGACACAAAAAACAACCATCGCCGCTGGCAGAAGATGAATCGCGAAGGGCGCGCCCGCCCTAAGAATCGACCCTCCATTGAGCCTGGAGACAAACAGAAGACCATAAGCTGCGACGGCAGCGGCTGCAATTGCCACGCCACCGATGCGCGGGATGGGAACCTTGTGAATTTTGCGACGATTGTCTGGCTCGTCAACCAACTTAAGCCGGAGTGCAATATTCCGGAATAGCGGGGTAAGAATAAGTGACAACGCAAAGGAAGCGACGCCGAGAAAAATCATCGAGTACATAATCAGTCTCCAATTGCGGATGCGTGGGGTGAGTTGAGAGCGGGAGACTCTCAGCCTGGGTGGACTATGGGTTGAGACCTTGGTTCATGCCCAATGCAAATGACTTTCTGCCGTCGGACGCAAATGCCTTCAACTCCTGATGCCATTGGTCCAGTATTCGCGATCTCGAAAAGTTTGCTTGATAGACACCGTGACAATGATTGAACAACATCTCCAGTTGGGCTCGGTCTTCAGCCAATTCCTTAAGTTCGCGCACGATTCGTCCAATCTGTACATGGTAGCTATTGTCCAACAATTGCCCGGTATCGAGCACCCAGCCGATGTCGAACTCTTTAACCCACCGAGCAATTGCTGAAGATGCGCTGCCTATGAAGAGAACTGGACGACCCATCGCGATGGCGCCAAAAAACTTCGACGGAACGACAGCGCCCGTCCATTCTGAACGCAATGTTACGATATGAATGTCCGCTGCGGTCAGTCGTTTTTCCAATGCCTCAATCGTGGCAAATTCAGCCAAGCTCACATTCTTTGGACCTGTCTTGATTGCCTGGATAAGTTCCCCTAATCGATTCCCTCTTGCGCTGAACACAAACCTGGCCTCGCTTGAAGAAAATGCTCTGGCGACATCGAAAATCTCCTCATAGGAATGTGCCTTGCCAAAGTTGCCGGAATACAGCAGAGCCAGCTTGGCCTCGCCAAACAAGCTCCGTCGCTCCGATTTGTCAGCCGAGACCCGAGCCGAAGGCTCCACAATTGCCCACACAGGTACTGTCGTTGCTGATTGCTGCGCTCCAAGGTAGTTGGTCAAACAAGCCTTCATGCACGGACCCAAATCTGCCACTAGATCGCATCGCCTATATGCAGCTTTCAATAACAAAATGAGCGTTTTTGCGATCAACCCGTTTTCAGCAATAAGCCCGTCCGCGATCGCCGCCTCCGGGTAAAGGTCAAAACACCAATGAGCAATTCTTGTCCGCGGTCGAACAAGCTTCCACGGAAGCGCCACAAGAATGCTCAGGACAGGGTCGGTGCCAATTACTAACTGGGAAGCGCGCAAGAATGGATTGAATGCCAGCAGGCTCCATATTGCGATCATCCATATGGAGTTCAGAAAACGCCCAAGAGAACTGGACTGAGAGAACCCGGGTCTCCATATCCTTCTGATCTTCACCCCATTCCAGGTGGTAGCCCAGGGAAACGTGCGTTGCGGGTCCCGGCAACTTCGAGTACAACAATAAGCTGTGACTTCCCAGCCTCGTTCCATTAGGCCTTGGCAAAGTTCGCTAAAGTGCACGGAACTGATGACGTCGTCCGGATATAGGTAGTGGTAAAAGACAAGTGCTTTCATTAACGATCCCAGCGTTCCAATTCCAATTTGCGGCAGTCAAGAGTTTGCTGCGAGCATTGCGGACTCTAGAACGGGTCGATGGATATCAAGTTCTGGTCAGTTTTAGGAGAATTGACTGTTGATCCCGACGGGGTGAAGCCGGATCAGGAACGCTATCTCTGGGATCCCGGCTCGCGCCTTTGCTAATCGCGAGCCGGTCAGTTTCGATCAGCTCGGTGGACCGGAATTTGAATACTCCGGGACGCGGTCCGCTGAACAACTCACAGTTTCCCGGAATATGCGCCTCTTCACGAAATGAGCTGGATTTCCCGCGTGGATTTCAAACGCCGGTATGGACTTCGTAACCACGCTTCCCGCTGCGGCAACTCCGGATTGTCCAATCTCCACGCCAGGGCAAATCAACGCGCGCGCGCCCACCCAACAACCATCTCCCAGTACGATCGGAAATGCCTGAAGCCCAAAAGATTGATCAGACCAGTCGTGATTCCCCGAGCAAAGGTACGCCCCTTGAGAGAGACACGCATTCGCCCCTATCCTGACCTCAACCAGGTTGTCGATCCAAACGTCCTCTCCAATCCAGCTGTAGTTGCCGACTGAGAGCCGCCACGGATACTTCACGCGTATGCAGTGCAGGAGGACAACACCATGTCCTACCTTGGCGCCGAAACAACGAAGAATGAATCGCCGAACTGACGAGAAGGGCAGCAATTGCCAACGCACAATTGGAGATCCGACGAGATGCCACAGCACCCTGACGGCCAGGCTCCGACCCGGCGAGTACCAGGAGTTGTCAAATAAAGATAAGTCGGGTTGCTGCATACAAATTACGGAGAGTTCAATTCAACACACAGATGGGCTTGGGTCCGCAGCCGACGATCCAGTCGTAGACTTGCGACATCTCCTTCGCAATGCGCGGCCAGCCAAATTGCTCTTCAACCAAGCGGCGGCCTCTCGCTCCCATAGCGCTGCGCTCAAGAGCGTCCATCGAAAAGAGCCGGCTCAATGCACCGCATATACTGTCTAAATCCGCGTCCATCATGATGGCGGCCCCGGCCTTCGATCCCTCTGGAAGATTACAGTTCGTTGTCATCAAAACAGGCAAACGCCATGACCAGGCCTCTAAGATGGACATGGGCAATCCCTCGCTCAGGCTCGGTAGAATGAAGGCAGACGCTTGGCGGAAAAAGAGCGACTTGGCATCTCCGAATTGGGGACCAACAAATTCAACGCTCGGACCCGCATCAAGCTTTGCTGCAAGTGCCTCGAGCTCTGCTTGATGCCCGCATTGGTCCCAACCCGCAATGATCAGGTGCCAACCAGACTCTTCCGCCAGTTGCCGAACCCTCGACCATGCTTCCACCAGGAGTGGCAATCCTTTCTTCGGATGGACTCTCCCAACAAACAAGAGATTGCGGTTCGCGTCCCTCGACGAACCGGCTTCCGGTTCGACAGGCAACTCCACACCGTTTGGAATGATGCAGATTGGATTTTGGAGCCCGTAAGCCCGCATTGCTTCAGCTTCAGCATGGTTGAGTGCGTGGAGACAAGCCGCGCCTCGTAAATGCCTGTTTTCATAGAGCGCAGCGCTGATGCGTTTCTTCCATCGGGAGTTCTTCAATGCCCAGGGATCCAACATTCCATGTGGACTGACGAGATACGGCTTGCTGCAACGCGACCAGCGAATTGCCGCAACCGATGCATAGATCCACAAGCCATGAATATGGAGAAGAACGGGATTCTCCAAGCGCAATGCCTTGGAGAGGTCAGGCGCATAACCAAAGGAACGAGGACCGTGAACCTGGAACGCTCTCGTATCAATCCTTCCCCATAGAGATCGATCACGCTCAAAATTGGGCTCGCTAAGTCCCATGACTGACGGCAAATAGCGATGCCCACCTTCAATCTCCAGGGCAAGATTCCGTATTACATCGAAAAGGCCGCCGGCGGCACGAGACACCGGGCCAGTCAGATAGACCAGGCTTGCCCGGGGCTCCTGCATTATCGTGTCAACATCATCAATAACCTGTGCCAATTTGTAATAGCTCGCCGCGGGTCCGACTGATTGAGGCCTAGATGAATTCGATCCCCTTCGGGTCCGAACGGCCGTGGTAAACGTCGTTATACGCCCGCATATTGCCACAAAGACGGCCCCAGCTATCCGAATCGCGATCCCCACGTACGCAGCCCCAAAGGTTGGCGAGGAACGAGCGGAGCCAGTGTCGTGCTAGAACCTCATTGAATTCTGGAAGTGCCCCCTTTTTATGCAGGTAATAAGGATTCATAACCTGCGCATACCCGAACTTGTATCCCGATATACGCCCGACGTTCGCCCTTAGGTGCACAGCTCTGGCCGCTGGACAAGACATGATCGCACCGTACTTGCTTGCCCGGCCCGACCAGTCAGCGTCCTCAAGCCATCCATAAAACCTGAGATTCTCGTCGAAATCTACGGCACGAAGAATTCCGGCGCGAACGCACATGTTGCAACCATAAAGTGCGCCGATTGGGAACAAGGCCGATGGCCTCTGAACTGGGGTCAGCGCAAGGAGGCTCCTTGCTTCACTTCTTGTGACATCTCCGTCTGCAAGTAATTCTCCTCCGAGCAGGCCTATCTCAGGGTGGGTATCAAAGGCCTGTACGACTTGTTCCAAGTAATCCGCTGCCAACTCGATATCGTCATCGAACAGAAAAACAATTTCAGCTTCCTGGCGCAAGAGTGATCGAGCGGCATTTCGTTGAACAGGCAAACCGGCTGGTCCGAAAACTGATTCTATGTGAAGCGACGGCGGTAATTCGGCGGGCAGATCGTCGGCCCGAGCGGACGAGAGAATCACTTGCCCCGGGAGAAGCGTCTGTCTGGCGAGAGAGGAAAGCGTCTCTGCAAGTACGTGCGGACGCCCCTTCGTTGCAATAACTACAGAAATGGAAGAGTTTGGAGTGTTCATAACAATCGACTTACTGCACGGGATTTGCACGCGAAAGGAATTTCGTCCTATTCCTATTGCCCACTTCGTAAGGAGATCTATTCTGGCTCCCGTTCCATCATTTGCCCTCACTGGGCAGCCATCAGCCGCACAACCGTCCTCGAAATCGGCGCACGCTTGCGTGGCGCACGGCTCTTTGCGCACTCCACTGCCTGCCGAAGATTCCGAGCAAAGCGCTCCGGGCCCCAGCTGGAGATTATTGCCGTGCTCTGTCGCCCCATCCGATGCAGGAGGGAACTGTCTCGGTGAGTCAGGAGCATTCGCTGTGTGATCTCTTCAGTTTTCCACGGGTTGAATATGTACCCGTTGACTCCGTCCTTCACCAGCTCAGCGACGCACCCACACCTTTCCGAGACCAGCACTGGCAAGCCCGCCGCCATTGCCTCGTTCACAACCAAACCCCACTGCTCAGTCGTACTCGCATGCACGAACGCCTTCGCCAGACCATAGATTCCAGGGAGTTCCTGATATCCCGTGAGGCCTTTAAACAAAACTCTTTCAGCGATGCCTAAACCACGCGCGACGGACTCGAGCTCAGCGCGGGACGGACCATCACCCACGATCACCAAGTGCCACGGATCGACTTCGACCTGTCGCACATAAGCGCCATAAGCCTCGACAAGGCGATTAAGATTCTTCTTCGGCTCAAATCGTGCGCATGCCAGGAAGTAATCGTGCGGCAGGTTCAGTAACGCGCGGGAGTCGTCGGGGTCCCTACTCGCACTTTCCGCGCCTGTTCGAAAGTGTTCATTATCTACCACATCGTAACCGTCAAAGATCACTTCGAAAGGCATGCCGAGTTTGGCCAGATAATCTCGATGCCATGCACCGCCGACCAACGCAGCACCGCACTGCGCCACAAACCTCCGCTTGATCTCTTCCTTCCACCAGAGATTTGTTGAGTCGTGCTCGTTCGACTCGGACATCAATACGCAAGGTACCCCGTGCCGCATCGCCCAATCCAGCATCACAGCCGTCCCTGGTAGCGCCCAGCCATTCAGGCAGCAAACGCATGGCCTGGCCTTGTCCAGATACTCCAGAACCGCCCTTCGCAATGCGGCTTGCTTGATTTCGTCGATTCCCGTGCCCGGAAAGAGGGTCGTTACGGATGCTGTATCGCAGGAATCTCCGTGTAGCACTGGCAGCGGGTCCTTATCGGACAGCTCAAGTAAATTGAACTGTCCTGGCCAAATCCCAGCGAATGCGTCTGCCCTTGCCCGGTGGTAGTGCGTAACGCTGTTGGCCAGCCATACGGTGTCAGTCATATCCGATTCGTCTCCTGCTACTCTTCGCGGCTTCTAGATTGGCGCCTCGTATCGAGTGGAACATCGGACCCCGTTCCATCAGCAGCGCCCCAATCGGCAGCTTTCAAACACACTCATCAATCTCTCTCCATATTTCTCCAAAGTAAACTCCGAGGCACGGGAGAGAGCGTTCGCGGACATCGTCGCCCAAAGATCTGGATCATCGGCAAGACGTTCAACGCGGTCCGCGATCGCCTTCGCGTTGCGGATGGGAACCACGAAGCCATCTATCCCGTCGCAAACAACGCTGCCAGAATTCGGAGTTGTGATTACAGGCAGGCCATGGGAGAGCGCTTCGTAACAGACAGTCGCCGAGCCCTCGCAGATCGAGGGCAGCAGGAAAACATCGGCCCACGCATACTCGCTGTGAATCTCCGACCGGGGAACCTTGCCTAGAAGGTTTACGTGTTCGCTGAGCAGTTTTTGAGCGTAGGGCGTAACGTCGATTTGACCGGCCATCCGAAATTCCGCAGTGCCTTTCAGGGATCGGGCAGCCGCAAGTACATAAGGTGCGCCTTTTCTGAGGCCAACAGCACCGACCGTCAGGACTCGCAGGGGCCAGTGGCGGAGTTTCTTGGCGGGAGTCGTCGCAGGCAAGCGTATACCGTATGGAACCACACGACAACGGTCGACCGGCCCACCTGTCGCCCGAATCCCGTCGCGAACGAATTCCGATCCGCACAATATCAAATTGGCTGTCTCCCATTCCGCCTGTTCGCGCTCCGTGTAAGCACTCCAATGTGAGTCCTTTCCCCGAGAATGGGCCCACTGCGGATAGTCCGACCGCTCTGCATCCAGAAGCTTCTCCTCTACGATGCCAGGGGCCACAGTCTGCTCCATTGCCGCGAAAGCTCCCTGCATGCGCGCGTATTGAAGCAACTCGAGCCCTGCGGTGTTGAAGGTGTAGACGCAATCTGCGCTCCCCAGCCCCCGATTGATACTGCGGCTACAGAGTTCCTTACCTGCCCAAAGGTGAGCAGCTGAGGCAAATCCATGGGAGGCAGTAGAATTTCGACGCCTGTAGTACTCCAACCCCATCGCAGGAAACGAAACGATCTTTTCCTCCGGTATATCGGCGGGCACCCGCCCTAGCCATCTTCGCAACGAAGCCGGCCCATACCGTATCGCGAATTTCTGCATGGGTTTCGGCAATGGCGGTGCGTAGATGTCCGTATAAAGCCGCTCCAGCATCCCTGACCGTTGGAGGATCGCCGGCACCGCGTAATGCATCCGTGCGCCGAGCTGTGCTACGACGACCATTGTCCGCCGTGCGGAGCTGCGACCTGACGCAAAATCATCTCCGTTCGGCGCAGCTTTGCCTTCCTTTGGCTTGCCCAAGCAAAAAGTACCACTGGCGCCATGGAAAACCCAAGCGGAACAAAGATCGTGCTAAATCCTTGGGCAAACATGTTCAGGCTTACGGCATAGAACATGACGTATCCAACTGCCGTCACAGGTGAATTAAGGTTGCGCGCGGACCTAAAGAGTCGTCGAAGACCTGCACCAAGCGCAAGAAGGAAGATCGCCGAGAAGAGATGAAAACGCCCATATAAATCGGCAACGATTCCCGGCGCTGCTCCGGGAGAAATCGCAATACCAGTCTGTTCTTCAATATCTCCCCATGAGGCTCCGGTCGACTGCGGATACTGCTTCTCCCGCCAGATGAGTTTTGGGATTGGATTGAGGACGACCCACCACACCCAGCTTAGGCCGTAGTCCAGCTTTCCGGTTTCATCGACTGTATCTAGCAATGCAGCGTGAAAAAGGAACTCCTGGGACGCTGTGTCGTGTTCCATGTCATATTCGCTGACGCCGGCAACCTCGTCGTAGGCGGTCTCAGGGGAGGCAACTTGGCTCGATGTTTGTGGATTCAGATGAAGAACGTTCCTGTACCCAACCATCAAGAGAACGACAACACCTACCGGCAGGAGCATGCGGGCGGCTTGCGGGAAAGAGACTCTCTTGCGTTGCGCGATTGAGCGGCCCACGAAGTACGTTGTAGCGACCGCGAAGAGGGGTCCGCGGCTTCCGGTGAGGATCGCTGACAAAAGATTGATCGAAAGAAAAACGTAAGGCGCAACCCTTTTCCATCTTTCCAATTTGATTCTCGCCTCGCCTAACATCATCATGGCTGAACCGCTTAGCATCAACCAGGGGCCATCGTAGAGGTACGCAGTGTTGTCGTTGTAATCCATAGCGCGGCCATGCGCTTGGCTGAAGGAATGGGTAATCCCGCCTGATCGTTCGAGAAACATCAGGTAAAGGATGAGGCCAATGGACGCCGCCCAGAAGCCAGCATTCCACATCGCTCGCGAATCCCAAAGAGCAACCGCACTCAGTCTCATTCTGAATGGATATAACCAACCCCACATGAAACATGCCAACATGAAGGCAGGGACGAGAAGCGCATAAGCAAACTGCCGATCGGTCAGAAAGAGTTCGCTGCTTCCGGACAAAATAAGCTGTATTGGCTGAATGACGTAGAGGAATGCAAACGCCCCTATGGCAACTAGAGGAATTCCAAGCGCATCCCCGCGGCAACTTCGCAACATGGACAACGACGCCACGATTGTGCCAATCATCACGGCAATTGAAATCCAGATCATAGGTCTTGACTCTCTTCGTCGATCGAATCGGAACAACCGAATACACGCAAATATCCTGCGATTACTTGCTGGCGGGGAAATTGGCTTTGATAGGCATGCTGAACCTCTTTCGGCGTGATGCTGCCCTCGATGACTGGCTTGGCGATATCACGTAGAGCAATTGCGAAGGCTGCTGGATCGTCGAGAGGTGCGACGGAGCCGAGGAGGCCGCTCAAGAACTCGGGGAACGCTCCGGCCGGTGTCCCCAACACGCGCCTTCCCCTTGCCAGAATCTCAAGGGCCGACAGGCATTGCCCTTCGGTTCTTGAACTGAACGCGAACAAATGACAGCTGTCGATTGCGGCAGGAATCGTGGCCCGTTCCTGATTCCCGTGAAACTCGATGTGTGAAGCGAGATTCATTTCGTTCGTGAGCGACTGAAGCGCATACCGTTCAGGGCCGTCGCCAAAAATGTGCAATTGCGCATCGACTCCCATTGCGCGGAGCCTTGAGAAGGAATCAATCAAATACCCGAGGTTCTTGTCAGCAACCAATCGTCCGAGGTAGCCGATCTGCATTTGCGAACCCGTCGGCCAACGACTCGAACTTTGAAGCTTCGGCGGTAGGTATGGAAGATTGAACGTTTTCCCCTTATATCCAAATCGTCTTAAATCCTCCTCAAATGCCTGCGCCTGAACAATGATTGATTCAAAGGAATTAAGGATCTCGATGTCTGGCTGTCTCTCTGCCCACATCTCCATTGGGCGATAAGGAGTAATCAGAATCATCTTTTTCCGAAGAGGAATTATGAGACGTTGAGCGTTGTGGTGAAGAATCTTACCGAACACAAGAACTTCAGACTCCGCCAGCCGTTTCCAGCGATGCAATACCATTGCTGTGTCCGGCCAGCCCCAGCGACAACCACGATGCAAGCTGGTACGAAATGTTCTCACTCCCAAGGCCGCCAGGTTTTTCAAGGCTGGATTTTCACTTTGCCCCCTGCCGCTCCAACATATCAGCTCCGTTTCCAGCTTACGCGCGCGAAGCTCGAAGAGAAGATCTGTCGCGAAGGTCTCAATCCCTCCCACTCTTGCGAACCCGCCGTGAACGTAAGTCACTCCCCGCAGTTCAGTCATGTCAGAGGATTTCGTTCCTGTTCGAGGCAGCGGATCAGGTGCGGAATGCCCTCGACGTACATAAATTCACGAATCGGACGGATGTAGTGCTTTACGACGGTGTCCGGTTCCAAATGAGGCCACAACGTAACGTCATATTCTTTGCCTAGAAGGTCTGTTCGTTCCTGACGCGCGTACATCGCCCATAACGTCTGCTCTGCCCATGGATGATCCTGCACGCCGGATTGACCAAGCCATCGCTCAAGCTTTCCATACTCAAAATTGGAAACATCGGCAAACATGATTCCGCAATTGACACGAGGGGAGATCTCAATGTCGAAGGTCGTCTTGATATCCAATCCTGAGGCAAAGTAGGCATCCTGAAAGTCACGCAAGAAGACGAAACGGCCACGGCGATTCGAAAGGAGATGCTTCATGAGTTCCGCTGGCCGCTTCAAAAAGAGCACGTCCGAATCGATCATCAACATGAATGGCGAACCACAAAGGATCGGAAGATCGATGATCTTTCGAGCGTAAACCTGGGCGGAACGAAATCTCATGCAATTCGGGTAACCGGAGAGTGACTTCGATACTGCAGTTTCGCCTTCGGCTGAACTCACAATCCGCGCAGTTGGAAAGACAGTTCCCAGGTGCCCAAGCTCGTGTTCTCCGAGTGTTCCATCGCTGTAGATCAAAAGGGGCAGTCGAAGACCGCTTAACTCATAAAAACTTACAAGGGACCACAAACAAGCCTGCCAATCCTTGCGGCTTGTCAGCACGCAAACTGTCACACTGCCTTCGGTTTCCGTACAAATGGCATCTGTCTGTAGGATTTTGGCGGGCGCAATGTACCTGCGCCACGGGTAGCTGGGTCCGTGCTTGATGATCCGCTTGGCTTCACGATACCCGGCCCTCATCATCGCTATGAAAAGCGTGCCCACGAACCGCTCCTTGGTGTAGGCATTCTCCTTTTTCTTGTCGCCGGCGACCAAGCAGCGATCAGTTCTTCATAAACTCGAATCGTCTCAACCGCACAGGAGGGCCAAGCGAACAGCTTTGCCCGTTCAATGCCTCTCCTTATTAAGAACTCTCTTTCCTTCCGATCCTGAATGCGCAAGATAGCCTTAACGCAGTCAGCCGGATCGCCAGGCTGAAAGAACTCTGCAACATCGCCACAGACTTCCCGGGATGAAGGAATATCTGACGAAACCACCGGTGCTCCGCAACTCATAGCCTCGACCAGTGGAAAACCGAACCCTTCGTAAAGAGACGGAAAGACAAGAGCTACCGCTCCGGAATAAAGAAAACGAAGTTCGCTGTCAGTTACGCCTTTGAGATGATGTAAACGATTGTGTTGCAGCCCGTACCACCCCTCCAGCTCGGGGATTCGGTCCGCTCCCCCTACTACAACTAGGTCGAGCTCTTCCAAAGCAGAGTCCCGAATTGCGATCGCCAGAACCCTAAAATTCTTGTGCTCGCCGCGATGACCGACATAAAGAAGATAGGGTCTTCCTAGGCCAAACTTTGAGTTCGCACAAGATGCTTCCTCGAGACTAGGCTTGGTGAAGGTTGCTTCGACCCCATTATAAGTGACGTGTACCTTCGAGGGAGATGGAGACCAGACCTCAAGGATGTCTGACCGGGACGTTCTGGATACGGTAAGAACAGCGTCTGCATTTCTGGCTGACCAACGCCACCATCGCTTGGACCGCGCATGGTCTCTGTGCGAATAGAATTCCGGAAGCTTCTCGATAATAGAATCATGGATCGTTGTGACCAGTGGGCAAGGAGCACAGAGAAACGGCCTCGCCAGTGTAGTATGAAGGATCGCTGGTCGCGCGATTCGTATCTTCCATTGACGATTGGCATAATTGACTGGGAGCCATAGCCAACCAGGACGAAAGTGTCTGCGTCTGGTGATTCGTATGTTATCGCCCGAAGGTAGTGGTGCAGTTTGTCGGCCATCATCGACGATATGCAAATCAAACTCCCACTCCGGACGAATGCGTGCCATTTCTTCGATCAGCCTGCGAAAGTGGCGAGAAATGCCCCCACTGGTCTGAGAGGTAAAGATCGTTCCGTCGTAGACGATCCTGACGATCGAATTCGCCACTATATTCGTTCTTTCAGTGTGATTCATTTACATTGCAGTAACAAGCAGTGCGGGACAGAAGCATGTCGGTCGCGGCCCAGAATTAGTAACAGAATAAAGCACACTGTGCATCCACCGATTCGTGTGCCAGCCAATACCTGATCCCTGCCGTCCTATTCTCCATATCCGCAAAGCGGGAGCCGGACAAATGAGAGATACACGCGCAAATCCTGCACCATCTAGCAGTTGCCTTAGGCTGAATTCTGTAAACGCCGTTGCGTGTGTCAAGTCGCTGCATTGCATATTTGCTCCCGTGATAGAAGACATGTTGGGAACTTCGATCACCAGCTGCCCTCGATCCGGATGAAGCCTCTTCTTAATTGCGGCCAATAGTCGCAAGCCATCCCTCGCGGGAAAATGCTCGAGCACATGAAACATCGTCACGCGATCCGCGAGGAGATCCGCATTCTCAAAGAATGCGATCGCTTCCGAGCAAATAATGCGAATCGTCTCGCTGCTATCGCCGCATCGGGTGCTCGCTTCACATGCCAGCTCCTGGTCGACCTCGACCCCCAGCAGGTTCCTATAACCCATTCGTTGCAACTCGAGAAGTAGCGTTCCCCAAGCACACCCGACATCCACGATCAGGGCATTTCTCTCCATCGGGAGCCATGGCATCCGCCCTCGATCAAGGCCTTCCGGGGGACGCGGTAAGTTTCCTGTCCGGACGAGTTGTTGGCGATAACTGACTTGTCCTTTGACCATTTCGGGCTACACTCCGGGAAGATATCGATTGGGCAGTTCAGCTGCAAAGGAATCGATAAAGGCACTTGTTCGCATCTTGAGCTCTGCATGTGACACTGTTCGTGATATGTAACCCCAGATTGTGCGAAGGATAAACATTAGCCTCACCCGAAAACGCATTAGCCCCGAAGCAGAGTAGGAGGACCTGATAAGGAGTTCATTTCGGAACTGATAGTAGCGGCGCCATAAGGGATATGTTTGAGGTTGGATCGCCAGTCTGATCATCTGTGCCTCCCGAACCATCATTGATGGTCCGATGCCTGCACGCAATATCCGTAACGCATACTCGGTGTCGTCAAAGCTTATGAACAAATCCGCCCTCGGGAAGCCAACTGTGGCTGGGACCGACCGGTGTATCAATGGCCCTTCAAAAGAGAGGTCTGCTATTGGGACGACCGGAGGGGCTTCATTGATTGTTGGATAAACGTGATTGGTTAGCTGATGTCGAAACCCAAGCTGAAACGCGTCATCGAGATTGAATCTCATCGCCAGGCCCGTGATACTCCCGCTGTCATCAATAACCGTAGGGAGTATGACGCGATTCCCTTCGCCATAGGCCAGCAATTTTTGAAGACAGGTCGGCGTCTGCATGATATCGTCGTCCATCAGCCAAATCCATTCGTGCCCTTCATTAAAGGCCCATTTCATTCCATGAGAGAAGCCGCCCGCACCCCCGGTGTTCTTGGGCAACCGCTCCCACAATATCTTGGGGTTGTCGAGTTCGGAAAGGAATTCCTCTGTCGTGTCGCTCGACGCGTTATCGACGACGTAAATCTGGTCGATAGCCCGCGACTGTGCCAGCAAAGAATTGAGGGTTTGTTCAAGTAAACCCCGACGGTTGAAGGTGACCACAACCGCGCCTACAGAATTCGGTCGCAATTCCAATTTGCCTACCTAGGACGGAGATTCTGCAACCCAGCGCCGGACTGGGATCAGAGAGCGAAGCCTGGTCAGATCGCGAGTTGTGAGGCCGCCGATCAGAAACAAGAGCCCAAGGAATGAAATAGCAGTAAGGGTTGCACAGAGAGGGGGACCGCTCAAGCGGGTCGCTATCGATGTCGCATAGGCTCCGGCTCCGGCGAGAACTGGTTTCATCGCGCTGCGCAAGACCGATAGACCCATGTGCCAGCCGAACGAGAATACGAGGTAGACATGAACGGCGATCTCAGCAAGCAAGTTGCTTAATGCAGCACCTCGTATTCCCATGTGTGAAACCGTAGCTGCACAGACGATAAGGTTCACGACCGCACCTAGGAACGTAGACTGCATCAATGTCCGATTTCTTTTTGCAGCGATGCAAAGTTCTCCCCAGTTGTGGCCAATTGCAATGATGACACCAGTCCAGATAAGAATGTTGAATGCTGAGCTTGCGCCGCCAAACGAACGGCCAAAGACCGTTTTGACTGCCCACTCGCTAAGGCTCGCCGCAATGAGCCCGCTGCCAATGCCCACAATCGCTGTTACACGCACCGAGCTAGACAAAAGCGATCTTGCGCCTTCCCGTGACACTCCCCATGCTTCCATCAATGCCGGAGCCATTGCCGTGAAGTAGAGCCAAATCGGGTAGTAACAGACCGCGCTGAGCCTTGTTGCAGCGACGAACAACCCAACTTCTGCTCCGTTTCGGTAAGCGCCTAAAATCAGAATGTTTGCCTGTTGGTACATCATCACCGCAAAGGCCGCCGCACATAGCGGAAGCGATTGCCGCAGGAGGTGACTGCCTTCGTGCAAGGAAAACACGGGCCAGGCATTGTACCCTTGGCGCCGCAGGAGCACGAGACCGAGAATTAATTCGGCTGCCGAAACAATTGCTGCGATTCCGGCCACCCAAATCACATCCTTCGGCTTGTGCACCAGTGCGATGGTGAGCACTAAACTCAGCAGCGCGTCGAAGATCTGGAGTGCCGTATTGAGATACATCTTTTGCAGTGCGCGAAAGACCCACTCCACGCTCACTGCTTGTATAGGTAGGGTCAAAAGGTAAACGCGAAATAGGTTCTTGGAACTTTCCGAGTAAGGTAAGAATCCCGACGCTATGAGGCCAAGAAGAACAGAAGCTAAAGCAAGAGTCAAACGAAGCCCGATTGTGGAAGAAATGACTTTCTGGAGTCCCTTTCGATTTTGAGCCCCTTCACGGACTGCGACTGTTCCAAGTCCCATATCCGAGAAGAGACCGAAGTAAACCGTCAGGTTTTGAGCGATTCCTGCGACGCCATACCCAGATGCCGAGACGCAACGAGCAAGAACTGCATTTGTCGCTAAGCCCGCAAGCCGGCCGACTGCGGCGCCCACGCTTAAACTGCCAAAATTCCACAGGATGGTCTCGGCGCGCGAAGGCGCTCCGACGCTCTCATCAGCAGCTTGATATGTTTCTGCCAACGCCGTGGCCGGTGTCGGAATGTCGTCCATAGATGTAGACCCGTTCAGTTCGCTTGCGCTTGCAAGCGCTTAGCAGCACTGCGTCAAACGCTCAAAGCGCCTATTAATCCATTGCGTCACTCGACAATGAAAGCTACTTGTTGGTGATGCGGGACGAACCCAATAGGTTCGCAAAAGAGATTTCGAGCGAGCTTCAGTTCTTCAAGAGCCAGGTACTCGTGTTTCTTCCAGCCTGGATAATTCCAGAATTCGTCAAATTGAATCACGGTGCCTTTGCAGATGCGATCGCCCTCAATGTCAAAGACGCATTTTGTTGACGAATACAGGTCACAGTCGATGTGAATGAATGACACGATCTCTTGGCGTTGCGAAAGTAATTTTGGGAGGCTTTCACTAAACAACCCGCGGATTAGCTTAACATTGGCAGGTACAGATGGCATGCGACCGGAAAAGGCCCCTTTACTGAATCCGGTGCGCCAATCTTCCGGTAGCCCTTCGAATGAATCAAACCCATAAATGGTCGTCGCTACATGGCTTGCAAGATGCGTAATGGTGCGGCCAGCTGCCACCCCGAATTCCAGAAATACGCCGCTGCGGCAAGCCCTCGACACGGATGCCGACATAAGTTCTAGATCCGTATCAAATGCCGGAACAGACAAAAGATACTCTTCATAGAACTCCGCAGATTCCAATGCTGCCTTCAGAAATGCAATCTCTAGGATATCGAAGCTGTCGCCGCGCTTCTTTCAAAACGACTGAGATTGGAGCGCAGCGCGCTGTGCAAGGTGGTCAAACCAATGCAGAAAGAAACCCTTCATCACTTTCTACTTGACCCTTTGCAAAGTCTTATCACATTTCTTCAGAATTCCGACGCTCGATTAACGAGATTCCTCACTAACTTCGGGAACCGTGCATTAAATCGCATGAGTCAGTCCAGTCTCGCACATCGTAGTCCTCTGATCACGGTGTTTTCCGCTGTTTACCAGGTTCGGATGCCAGCAGGTCAATTCAGGCGATCCGAAGAGCGCGCAATCTGCCGCCTCGACTCCCTGCATGCATGAATGATCCTGATTTCCAACTTCATAACGCCATGCACCAAACCGTCCTCGCGACAGGATGCCCCATGATTTCAATGTGCTAAGGATGCCTTCCAAATGTTTGTCTCTATCGACCGTCGGTGTCGGGTATCCATGGGCAGCATAATAATGCCAGGAAGAAACAATCATGTCTCCTGCGCCCAGAAGCTTGGTATTTGCCATCCCTGAGAGCACTTGCTGCACAACATCAGATTGATTCACTGGACGATACGGCGAATCTGCAACTTCTGCCATCAGCGACCAATAATCGCCATCAGGGACGTTATGTGGTGAGTAGTTGGAAAATACGGTAACACGATAAAAGGGACAGTTATCTTCGGGGAAGTATAGCCAATTCTTTTCTCTCAGCTGTTCTGGTGGCCTTCCTTTAATCCCGATTCCGACCACATGGGTACCGGAATATCTAAGCTGCGCAGCCCCTGAGATAATCGCCCGATCGCCGATTAGCGCAGCGATGGTGTCAATCGGGAGCGTTGAGACGAGCACATCGTAATGAAACGCGTCGCCGCCCAACGTAAATACGGTCCGTGTACTTGTGCATATTTTTGAGACGCTGCAGTCATATTTAAAATGAGGAGTTGGAATCAAATCCGCAACGGCCCGCCAGATGGCCCCAGTTCCGCCGCGTAGCGGAAATCTAAAAGTATTGTTTGGTCCCCATGCCGGGTCGTCCCGACCCAACAGAATGTTGTCTGCAACACGTTGTAAATCGACGCTCGCGACTCGTTCACCAATCCAATCAAAACTCATTTCCGCTGGATTGCATGCCCATACCTTAGTGTTGTACGGCAGAAGAAAGATATTCGCGATCCCTTCTCCAAAGGAATGGACAATCCACTCTTCGAAATTCTTCGGATTAATGTGTCCATTTTTCGAGGCGGCAATCAAGCCGCGCATGCAGTCCGCGAGATCTGCTGGCGGGAGAGTACGAATGTTGTTTTGGAAAGGATAGGGAATATAGCGGTCGCGGATCCAGATATACGATTGGCGCATGTGCTTGAGCCAGGCTTGCCCAAGCGCCTTGTCCATCAACCGATCGAAATAATCGTAGTGGGAAAATTGGACATGACCACCGACGTCCCAAGTGAAGCCCTGCTCGTCTACGAATGACGTTGCCAGCCCCCCTGGGTAGCTGTTTTGTTCGAGTACGAGAAAATCGGTGTGGCCCAATTCATGGAGACGATAGGCTGCGCCAAGACCGGTACAGCCGGCCCCCAGTATCAGAATTCTCATTCTTTCTCCATGGCAATCCCGAACATCGGCGGTCCGAGACAGAAAGGGCTTCTTGCTGGGGGGCTATCCCTTGAAGGACCAAGCTGCACAAAACCGTGGCTAATTTGGTTTCTCATTTTGGCGATAGCCGTAGTGATAGCCATAGTAGGAATATCCGTCGCTCGAGGTTTGAGAAGTCACCCTATTAAGGACGATTCCGATAATGTTCGCCCGAATTCTCTGCAACGTGGAGACTACCGTCGCGACGGTCTTTCTCTTCGTCTCCCCCGCTCGACTGATAATTAGCACACCATCGGCGGCCGACGCCATTTGCAGGCACTCTGCAAACCCCAGAAGAGGGGGCGAATCAAGAATGACAAGATCGAAATCCTTCGCAAACTCGTCCAGGAGTTCCGAAAGACGCGGACCGATCAGATCGGCTGCCCGGTGTGAACCCGGACCCGCCGGGAGAATACTCAAATTCGGCCTTCCATCGATCGAAAGCAGCACATCCCTCCAGGATAGTTCACCCGTCAGAACATTAGAGAGACCCTCATGCTGGGTGAGGCCGAACTTTGCATGCACACTGGGCCGCCGCAAATCCCCATCCACAATGAGGGTCTTCTTGCCACGCGCGGCATGGGCTATTGCAAGGTGCACGGCAAGAGTGGTCTTTCCTTCTCCGGGTTCCGCACTTGTGACCACGATGGATCGCAATCTCTGCTCAAAGTCCGACAACAGGATCGTATTTCGCAGGGTCCTAATTGCTTCTTCGAAGCTGGAAACCGAGCGGTAATAACCTTTCCGTCGACCCTCGTCGTTATTGCCAAGTTTGTCTTGCGCCACGAGTGATGCTTCTGCGAATTCAGTCCTCGCAGTCTTCGGCAAGATCAGCGCGCCTCGTTCTAACGGCAGGGTTCCGATCACATCGGTCCTGAGGAACCGGCTGGCTTCCTCGGGAATCCTGAGCGTTGTATCGAGTTTATCCAGGAGCAGCGCGGCGCCTACTGCGAGGAGGCTCGAAAGAACCAGAGCCAATGCCAGGTTGAGTCTCACATTCGGAAAAACAGGTGACAAAGTTGGACGGGCAACATCGGCAATTCGGATATTGTTGTCTCGAAAGCCCGCATTAATGTCGGACTCCCGGATTTTCTTGATAAGTTCATCGTAAAGTGCCCTGTCCGCGTCTGCTTCCTGCTTGAGCTGCTGGTATTGGAACGAGCGCGCATTCAGACTGTCCCACGCGGCTTTCGTATCTGCCAGCGTTTTTTGCAGCATCTGCTCTTTGTCGAGGCTCTCATGATATTCCACGGCAATTCTGTCGCTAATGCCTCGACTCGTCTCGTTGAATTCGTTCTGCACCTCAGCAAGTTCGGATGCCGCTTTTCGATACTCAGGGTGATCCGTTCCATAGGTGGCTTTAACGACCGCAAAGTGTTGCTGGGCCGCTTCCAACGCCTCGCTCAGTTTTGCCAGTGATTGTCCCTGAGACGAGACTTGTGCTGCTTCGACTGACCCCGATTTGATCGCATTCCACGCAGCTTCCTTGCTCACCCGATCCGCCTGTGCATCGGTATATTCCGTGTTTAGTTGCAGTAGGCGTGCCGAAAGAATATTCGTTTTCTCTTCAGGATTAACAACATCCAAATCCTTTTCGAATTGGGCGAGCGCCAGTCCGGACTGCTCCATCTTGGCTTTCAATTCATCAAGCTGCTTTTCCATGAACGACGAAACGCTGGCCGATGACCGAATTCGAATGGCGTATGCGTCGGCTAAATAGGAGTTTGCAACCGCATTCGCGACGTCCGCCGCCATCTGCGGATCCGGTGAACGATAACTGATAAGCAGCAAATAAGTGTTGGGTGGGCGAATCACCCTCAAACCTCCTAAGCCCACCGGAGCCTCTGCGTTCCTTTGTGCCTGCTCCGCGGTTACTCCCTTTGCCGGTCCAGCAGAGTCCAACAGATGGTACTGTTCGGCCACCGGACGCAACACGGCGTCTGACTGAATTAATTTGATCTGAGTCGCAAGAACTTGATCCGGGTTTCTGTAGACGGATGAGCGCGTTGATTCCTGGCCAACAACTTCCGACGGAGCCTGTATATCGATGTCTATCGTCGCAGTTGATTCATAGATCGGTTTCAATCTGGCGGAAATGATGAAGGTCGCTAATACGCACGAGGCGACAAACGCAATCATCATCCAAAGGTGACGTCGCAAAATCCAGAGGTAATGCGAAAAGGGAACCGCAGGCGCTTCCGGTTCAAAATCCAGCGCAGGCGAATGAGTGACATAGGTCGCCGCTGCAGGCTGGATGGAAGAAGGCCGCGACGGCATTTCAACCGGTAAGGCAGTCTCTTTTGACATATCTTTTGCTCGATTCTGCTCAGTGATAAACGTAGATTAGGGTAGTGCCAACAGTTGCACCGATCCCGGAAATTCGATCGAGAGCTGTCAGGGTGGCTTTGCGGCCAGTCGCCTCAGGGACATACAGTATGTCGTTCGGTAAGAGAGGTACATCCGGCGCCTTTCGATCCATGATCTTTTTCAACTCAATCGGGATCTCGTTGCGCCCGCCTGAGGCGACTTCCGAGCGATAGATGTAAGCGATGTGCCCGCTAAAGTGATCTAGACCCTCTGACAAAGCCAAGGCTTTCAAAACCGTGCTTGCCGATCCATCTGTGATCGAGAACGCGCCAGGTCTGTGTACGTTCCCCAGTACATAGAATTTACCCGCCTCAGGGACACGTATGACTTCTCCTCCCTGGAGAACCAGGTTCAATGACGGATCCACCGCGCCAATCAAGCCGCGCACGGGAATTCGGCGAACTAAGGGTGCGGCGCTCGCGTTGCTATCGCCCGATTTCTCACTTACAAGGATTTCTGGCCCCGCGTTCTCTGTGAGCCCTCCTGCTTGAGAGATAGCATCGAGCAAGGTTACTGCGCCGGTCGCTTGAAATGTGACAGGATTGCGGACGGCGCCAACCACACTGATCGGCCTGCTACGATATTCGACAACAGTTACTGTTACCACTGGATCAACAAGCACGTGATCTCTGATCAGAGCTGAAGCGATCGATTTCTCCAAGTCCGCAGGAAACAATCCAGCGGCTTGAATGTCCTGTCGAAGCATTGGTAAGCGGATCTCTCCCGTCGAGTCCACGCGAACGGTGCCGCTCAGCTCGGGTGCGTCGTAAACCGCGATCCCAAGAAGATCGTCGTTTCCAACTCGCTCGATCGGAAGGTCCGAGAGGGAATTCGACGAGGCTACAATCGCGCCCATCGAGTTCTGGTTGTGCGGCTGTTGCTGCGCTGAAATTGGGCAGGCTATTGCGATCATCAGGAGAATCGTAGGAAAACGCCTCATTTGGAAGTCCTCTTGGGAATCTTTGAACCTCGACATCCTACACCCACACCTTTGTCGTCACTACCGCTAGGCTGGGATCTCATCACTCGCTGCGTCCATTCAGTTGTCCTGGCGAGGTGAATCTTTCCACAAGCTCTTCTATCTTGCGACCAAAACTGTCCATCTGGTCACGAAATTCGTCCATTCGGGTGTGCAGTATGTCTTCGCGCGTGGTCCCGCATAGAAATGCGCGCATTGCGTCTCGGGTCAGATCCGAAACGCTTCTCGCGCCCGTTGAAGAGCACAACTCACGAAGAGCCAGATACTCGTCTTCGGAGAGTCGTACGCTAACCATTCGCGTTCGAGTCTTTAGGACTGTCATCTCAAACTGGCATCGCGGCAAAAAGGGTTGATGGTCAACTGAGAAACCATTGGCCGAGTTACACCGAACGTGAGCGACGAACCTTATTAATCCAGTGGGCAGGTTTCCGCTTATCATCCAATAAGGCAGGCTTCGCCCCTGTGAGTCCCAATTGTGGAAATCTTCTGAGCGAAAAGCTCAATCGCATAGAGTAAATAGATTTGATGAACAGGAGCTTCAGCCTCAAGAGCTACTGCACGGCCCTCATGAGGGACTGTTTACGAGGTGGCACCACCGTAGCATCGCGCTGTGAACCCATGATGAAAAGAGTAGGACTTTCGTATGACAATCGCCGCTGGAAGTTGGGCCAGATTTCGTTCCTCTCGATCGAAACGATTTCTTTACGCGCATATGCGAACTTCTGTTGTGAGAGGGAATACAAGGGTGCATGCCATGAACGATCCGGCAGGGCGGAGCGCGATAAATTTATTGGCCCCGAGCCTCTTCATGGACCGTAGAACAAGCAACCTTGGTCAAATTGCTTCGCCAAGGGCCCCAATGCTTGAACCAGGTCAGGTCGAGAGCTGCTTATTGAAAACTCTGGCTCAATTGCGTCAGGTCGAGATGAGAGAGAAAGTCTTCGCATTCAGTCAACAATGCTTTGTATTCAGCTTCGCTCCCGGAATCAGCGTGCGGCGCCTGCATCTTGAAGAAAATTGGGACCACCCGTTGACCTCGTGTTGTGTAATCGACAGTCTTAGAAATCTCGAGGTGTACGCCGTCCTTCGGCTTTAGACGGCCTGACTGGCACGAGGTCGGACTGCAATACGTATTGCCAGTAAAAGTATCAGTAAAGCCGTTATCGTATAGTGCGGTCTCGAACGCAACATCTTGTTCTCCTGCCGTGCTGAACCATTGAATCGCACTCGATTTCGGCGTTTCTCCGTGAGCCGCCATGCTTTGTTGGATGGTATGACCGCTGGGCGCCAGCCATATGCCTAATTCGATCTCATCGGAAGGCGCCTTCTCGAATGCAGCGTTCTCCGATACCAGATTGCCATTTAGGTGTTCCTGCCAAACCCGAACGAGTCTGAACGCTCCGACCTGAGTTGGTATTCGGCTATTCAGCTCCGTTGCGCTAAATTCACCTTGGCGTGTCGCCCATGCTAAGTTTTCAGAACTTATTCGTATGGCGCGCACAGCCGGCACTGATGCAACGAGCACGACAACAGCCAGGACCGCGGCTCTCAATTGAGTGAGTCTCCAATCATTGGCGTGGTACACCTCGCTGGAATTCGCAGCGACACTGGCAGCTCCAGCTTCTCGTTGCTTCCCGATTAAAACCCAGAGGAACAATGACGCCGCCATTAAAAACAACACGGCGCCAATAGCATAGTCCGCTTGCTTCGCTGCATTCTCAAGAATTGGGTGGCCCAGTGCGACACGATAGTACACGACCAAGGCACAGAGTCGAATCAGGTTGAAGAGTTGGCCAAGCAGCAATGCCCCGGCAACATATGTGAACCACTTCAGAAGAGATAGACGCTTCAGATAACCGAGAATCAGAGCCCCATACCCCAGCGTGATGGCCCCGCGCATGCCGTCGCAGCCGGGAGCAATGAACATTCCGAAATCTGGAGCGAACATCAGGCGCAGCAACTCAGCATTCGTCGGGGGGAATCCAAGAAGGTTCGCAAATGATCGCGCGATGTGCGCGGAAATACCTTGCATCGGAAGGTCAAGAAATCGAACGAATGCGTCAGGAACTGGCTGAATGCATAGCAAGAGCGCCAACGGAAACCATGCCATTCTCAACACGCGGGCCCCGGAGAAGAGAAGGATAGTGCCTCCTGTGTAGAGGCAGATTGGCAGCACGCTCGGAAGGAGATTTACCCTGACACCCCCAACAAGCCAAAAGAAATCCAGACGGCCCCCGAACATTAATGGAGCAAACGACAGCCCCACTAGTAGTAGCCCCCACCACGATCCGCGCATCTCCCAATCGCTTTGGCGCCACACGTAAATGATCAGAGCAATGCTTGTCGGCAAGATAAAGATCCCGATAGAACGAAGCGGGTCTGTCATCCAGATTTCCAGCAGCTTTGAGAGCGACGGATAGACTCCGAGAAATCCCGCAACCGCCAACAGGCTGATCCACGACGACACCAGCGGCCTCGCGCCAGCACGCTCTCGTTTTAGGGATTGGTCTGCAGAGCTGGTTTTCGCGGAGCTCAAAGCAAGGGGAGAAAGTCTCGTGTCTTCGGCTATCAGACGCGTGCTACTACTCGCACTCATTGCGACCTCTCCTCATGTGATCCCTCAGGGGCAATCGCATTTCTGTCCACATAAATAAAACCGAAAAAGGCATCCGCGATCATCGCTTCATCGGAAGCTCTGTCGTGGTGTGCAGGAACGCTTCTTTGTCCGCAGCCATCACAGATTAAACGACCAACAGCTGAGAAGATTGTGGTTTCAAGCGAATTTAACGAGAATTTATAGGGCCCATTCTCGCCAATCGATCGCCAACAAATTGGGGTCCATGTTCAGAATGTCTGAGCCCACAAAAATGAAGGGATCCGCTTTACACGATCCACCGAAGTGGCGACGACCAGTAAGTCCCCGCCGATCCGGCGATGCAAGCTAGATCCCCTCGAGTCCGCGTTCCTTATGTCCGTCGCTGGGCGGTGAGACTTCAGACCCATCGCCCCACGATGGCAGCACCCTCATCCTCTTAGAACGATGAGCACTGGCCTTGCTTACTCTTGGCCGTGTTCCCTGCGCCTGTTATGGAGCTATTGCTCTGGCACTGAAGGTTGTTGTTTATTTGGTTCTCGAAAATCTGCACTAACGCGGTGTTGCTATTCACCTGGAGGTTGCCCCCGATAGAATTTCCTGGGCAAGATCCGGCAGTCGACCCAATCTCAACAGCCGTGCCATTGCCTTGGACCTGCATGTCGCCGCGCACTGTCACGCCGCAAACCGTGTTTTGCGCGGAGCCGGACGGAATATTCTGGACCGTCAGATTGCTCCAAATCGTTACCTGTGGGCCCAGAGTGTATGTACCGCCTTGTACCTGTACGTTGCCAAAGACCGCAGTGTTGTTCAGAATGAGGCTGCCGCCTGTCACCAGGATATTGCCGAAGACTTGCCCTCCATCCTCGAAGTCGCATGTCTGACCACTCGACACCGTGATGTTCCCGAGGAAAACCCCTGAGTAGAGGCCATTGCAGGCATTGCCGGCAGTCGGAATGGTGGCAAGGTTGTACGCTGTCCCCAAGCCATCGGCCCCGCCAAAGGATGTCGTGCCGTAGAAGTTCTGGTCGGTGCCTTGTATCAGGGCGCTCTCAGGGTTCTGGCCGTCCGCACAGTTGGCGAGAGAGCAGAAGTTGTAAAGCGTGTACAACACACCCCATGGCGTGAGCTCGTAGGCCGTGCCGTTGTTGCTGGCTCCGCCGCCGTAGGTTGTGCCGTAGATGTTCCCGTCGATACCTACGACCGGACCGGCCGTGGGCTGCGAGCCGTCGGTGCAGTTGGTCTTAGCACAGAAGTGGTAAATCGTGTGAACACCGACGAAGGAATTGTAGATGAACACGGTTCCACCGGCATTGGCCCCGCTTTGTTGCGTCGTGCCGTAGATATTACCCCAGGCGTCTTGCGTAAAGGGAGCCCGAGGGATCGAACCGTCGATGCAGTTGGTTTGAGTGCAAAAATCGTAAAGCGTGGTCAGCGCGCCGCTCGATGTGATCGAGAACAAGGTGCCGGAGCCAGTGGAATTGCCCCCCGCCAAGGTTGCGCCAAAGAAGCTACCGTTGCTTTGCAGCAAGTCGCCCTCTGGGTTCACGCCGTCCGTCCCCTTGAACGAGTGAAGGGTGGTCATTGATCCACCGCAGCTCATTTTGAACACAACTCCATCGTTATTGGCCCCGCCTGCATAGGTCGTGCCATAGAGGTTTCCGTCATTGCCCTGCACCAGCGCGCCAAGGGGGTTCGCGCCGTCTGTCCCGCTAAAGCTGTGTAGCGTGGTCAATGCGCCCGAGGTGGTGATCTTGAACACGGTTCCATCGTTATTGGCCCCGCCCAGATAGGTTGTGCCGTAGAGGTTGCCGTCACTGCCTACAACCAGAGCGCCTTCAGGGAACGAGCCGTCTGTGCAGGCGGCTCCGCCGATCGAGCAGAAGCTGTAAATCGCAGTTATTTTGCCTCCTGGGACGATTTGGAAGACAGTCCCAGAGTTGTTGGCCCCGCCCAAAGGCGCTGTGCCATAGAAGTTCCCGTTGGGGTGTTGGACCCAGTGGTGGGACCGCTTCAATGCTGCTAGCTGGGTAGAGGGGAGCGCGCCGTTTGCCCCATTAAAGCTGTCAAGAGTGGTCAGCGTTTGCGCGTGAGCGCCGGTTGGCACTCCCAAACACAACGACAACGCCGACGTCACAAAATACGCCGCCAGACATCTGGTCCGGCCCCACTGCGAAATAGAGTCTTTTTTCATGAGACATTCTCCGGGAATGCAAAGTCTAGTGCTCTAGGCTATACAACATTCGTAAGTCCGCGGACAGTAGAAAGATGGCGCAATACAGCGCGCAATCTGGGAGAGACCCTCAGCGTGACATTGCAAGTTTCTAGTGTCAAATGAATTCCCGATGAACATCGTCAAGACTTTGGATCAAGTAACGGGCCCCGTACGCGATCGTAACCAACAGCTCGCGAATGATCGTAACCAGCAACGCTCGCAGATTCTTAAGAGCCGGTAGAATGTTTCGCCATCGAGGCCGATTCTGGATGAAATCAGAAAGCCACGATTCGAGTGAAATCAGACCGGTGCGGAACGTATGGCAAGTGTAAGACAACGCGCGCTGGTTCATACGAACGTAGGACAATGTTAATTTCTGATTTGATTCTCTATAGCCCTATTGTGGCCACTCCGATTCTGGGTTATATCTCAAGTTGTCTTGAGTCGGATTGTCTTCAACTGGAGCCTCATTGTGGCCCATTTCTGATCCTGAGGTACATGGGTCGGATTGTCTTGTAAAGAGAATCTCCGAAGGAGATTAGCGGGAGGGAAGTAATGCTCAGCAAAATCTATCTCTTGGCAGGGGCGTTGTGCGTGAGTTCGTACGCACTGGCAGTAACACCGTCAATCGGGAGCCTAACCGCACGGGGCGAGACGAGGATCGACAACCAAGAGGTGCAAGGGAGCGGAACTTTGTTTGACGGTTCCGTGGTCGAGACTGGGCAGAGCATCTCATCGGGTGCGGATTTGCGGCTCGCGAACAACGTGGAGATTACTCTCTGGCGGGATTCGCGCGGAACCCTCTACCGCGATCACTTCATGCTTCAGCGCGGCACGGCGCAACTCGGTGCATCAGATTCCTTCCGCGTTCTGGCGAATGGCGTCGCGGTCGTACCGGCTGAAGCGCACTCCGGCGGGATCGTATCCATCGATCCGGCAAACTCGGTCACGGTGGAAGCGAGAAATGGAACCCTCGAGATTAAAACCTCTTCTGGAGCCGGTATCGCTTTGGTGCGTCCCGGACATCCGCTGAAGTTCAGCCCTCTCGATGACAAGTCGCCTGCCGACTTCTCAGCGGCGGGCACGGTCACCGCCGAGAATGGACGCTATTATTTGAACTCCACGGAAACGGGCATGAAATACGAATTGCGGGGCAATAATCTGCAGAGTTACGACGGGGATTCCGTCGTCGCGTCAGGCACGCTTGATTTCTCAGCCGTCTCGACAGCCGGTGTTGCAGGACTCCTTCTGGCCAGCAGCATCCAGCCATCCAATGCTGGCACGCCCCTGGGAGAGTCGCTCCAGACTCGTGCGCTGATCAGAGGGATCTCAATATCGATTGGGGCGAAGGCCAACACCACTCGAGTGTGCCCTCCGGACCCGCTTGAAGACTGCTGCCCGGGCCTTCCATTACCGCAATGCTGCAATCCGTTGTCGCCAAGTCAATGCGGTCACAGTAATTAAGCTCGACTGTTGCGAGAATTCGAACATTTCACTGCCAGCCTTGTTTTGCGTGCGTCCCACGAAAAACATCGGCTGGCGGTTTTCTTTGTGGACATACTTTGCTGCTTGTGTTGATGCCATTTCGGATTTCTCGGTCAAACAAATATGAGTCCGGCATCGAAGCATGTCGCGTTATGCTAGGTGCCATGCGCATTTCCCTTCCCCGTGGCTAAACGGGAGGGCTTCAGCACAGTCCTGTTTCGGCCCGAATCTCTCGAGTCTTGTGAACACGCACAAGCCTGACGCTGGATCGAGAACGTCGATCTCTAAATCGCCGGCATTCGCTCACAGATCCTTGTGAGACTGGCTATTGGAATTGACGAATCGGGGTCGCGGGCTGTTCCGCAACGAAAATCATCGAAAAATGTAGCGTAGCCCGAAATTCGGGAAGATCGGCATTTGGTCGATCTCACCAACGGGATTTCCTGGAACATCGTTGGCTTTGAAGCGGGACATCCACACGTAGGAAAGAAAGTTTGATCGGTTAAGAACGTTGTTCACGCCGACATACAGCTCCAAATGCAAACCACGGACTACGGCGTCCTTGTTGATTTGAACGTCCAGCCGTCCATAGTAGGGAACCCGAAGAGCGTTCATCTCCGTGACGTCGTAGATTGGCCGGTTCTGGGCGAGCGAGTCAGGGAGATCAAATGGAGTGTAGGGACGGCCGGTTGCATATCCATACCTAGTTGAGAATTCATAGCCATGCCCAAAACGCTCAAGCGCCGCGATGTTCACGATCCACGGAAAATCGAAATTGCTTGGCCGCATTACGCGATCGAGACCTGAGAACATCGCTCGCGAATAGGCAATTGATCCTCGTACAACCAGCTCGGAACGGATCCGCGTGCTGTCTGAGACCTCGATTCCTGAAGAGTTGCCTCGCCCGCCGCTGTTCATGGGCAGCCAGACAATCTGTTGGGCGATCATGTCCACCATGTTATGCAGGTTCACCGATGGATACTCCGTCGATGCGGGAATATCTCGGTATACCTTGTTATAGGCTTCAATTCGGATTTCAGAAGACGGCACAAAGCCGATGTCCATTCCCACGACTTCATGCGTGGACCGCATGGGTGACATGGACCGATTCTCCGGATACGACAGCAGATACACGTACGGAGGCATCTGTGCATAGCTGGCGAAGGCCAGGTGAATCCCCACGGATTCGCTCAGGCTATACCGCATGCTCAGCCGAGGAGTCAGTGTGCGGTGGTCCCCGAACGCGAACGTTTGCAGCCGTCCGCCCGCGCTTAGCTCGAGGCTCCTCAACGGACGCACCGTAAACTGCGCATAGGATCCGGATTCCCCGGTCGAGAAAAAGGACGCGAAGGACGCAGAATCAGCCCTAACCGGATCGGCAGAATACGGCGAATAAGCACCCAGCGGTTGGTCGATCTCGTAGTGCGGCCGTTGCAGCCAGACGGCGCCCCCAGTGGTCAGTGCAAATCGCGATCCGCTCCATTCATAGCGGTAGCTTGCGGTGCTGAATGCGTTGTTCGAGTTCTCTGAGTAGACCGGCGTCGCCTGGAAAGACGCGGGCGCTGGGCAGGGCCCCGGAATGAGAGTGGTGCTGGTGGGATCAATCAACTGGTCCTGCTGGTTAATATGTTCGATTTGTTCCGAGTCGCTGATGCTGGCGACAGCGAACGAGTTCTTTGAGTACGCGCGCTGCCATTCCGCTCCTGTCGTCTCGCGCCACCCGGCATACTGCGAATCGATTGTGTTGGTTTCATGAGGGTCGATCGGACAATTGGCAATCTGAATCGAGTCCCATCCCGCAAGATGCAACAGAGTAACCCGGTTTCCGGGAGCGCCGTCTAGCCGGTAGCGGGCCATTTCATTTGTATAGGCCGGCAATCCGTTGATGCCGAAGCCGTTCATCAATTCGAGAAGGCCGTGATGCGCCGAGGCGAGTAAATCGCTCCCGTTCCAACGCTTTTCGACGAGTCCGCCAAATCCCTCGATTCCCGCGTCTCCTTCCGCATGCCCGGTAAGATTCCTCGGCTCCAGCGTGCGGATCTCGGTTATCGACGAAAGACGTTCCGGATAGCGGGCCTCGTACCCGCCTGTGTAAAGCTCGACCCCTTGGATGACTCCCGTGTCAATCATCGGACCAAAGCCACCGGTCGTGCCGAGTGTCGCGAGATGATTGATATTCGGCACCTCGATGCCGTCTACCAGAAACAGATTCTCCATCGGGTGTCCGCCACGGACAAAAAATTCATTGCTGAGGTCACTACTGGCTACTACACCCGGAATGATTTGTAGAAATCTGGACACGTCACCGAAGGCGCCCGCGGTCGATAGGACCTCCTGGCCGCCCGCAACATATGGCGCCGGCTGAGCGTTCTCCGCTTCCAGCCCCTCGCCATGAACTTCGACGCTGGTGATGACCTGCGCAAAGTGATTGTCGACGGCATCGAACAGAGACTCGGGCAGGGCCAGAGGTCCACGAGGTGAATCTCCCGAGGCTGGCGTGGCTGTCGCAGGCAAATGGGTGCTCCTCGCGGACGCCGCCGTGGCGATTGCATTTCCTGCCGCGTCCTCACTCGCGTGCAACCCTCGGGTATCCAGTGTCGGGAGCGGTTGCTGGCACCAGGATGAGCCGAATGCCAATAGAATTACCAGCAAGGTCGCGCCGGACAAGATAGAGCATTGACGCATCTGTGCCCCCGCTCTCAGCCGCCTGAGCGTCCATGTGCGCGGCCAAAGCAATGTAGGTAAGGTGGGGGAAAACGGATATTTTTTCCGGTACCGCACTGCTACCCTAGCATAGAAATGTTTCAAATGGGTACGAAACAGATCATTCACGGGGATGCAAGGATCAAGGATTGCCGGCTTGTTTGCGTACCGAGCACGAGGTCGGTTCAGCTGGGAATTGTAGGAAGAGACAAGACACCCGGACCAGCCGGCCCAACAGCTCGGTCCGTCGTCAGATTGATACTTTCGTCTTGAGTGCGATTGTTACGTCAATGTGAAAAGCATGCCGAACGATCGGAAAAACGGAGAGATTGGATGTTAATCTCTCAGCACGGTCGATCAGGATGCTCAATCGGGGTATATTCGTTTCTCTCGTGGTACGGGCGCTAGTGGTGTGCGCGTGCCTGCTCGGTATTTGGGAATCCTGGAAGATCATAAGATCGGACGCCCTCTACTGGGAGGGCACTGCGGCGTCCCTTCGAACTTCGATCCGCCTTGAGCCTGACTGTTGGTTGTGCTACATCAAACTGGCGCGATTGGATGATTCCTCCGCTGAAGACTCCCTTCAAACCTCCCTGCGGCTGAATCCATACAATAGTGAAGCAGCGATCGACTTGGGCCTGCGATATGAGTCCGACGGCGAATTCCAGCGAGCTGAAGAACTCCTCCTTCAAGCGTCGGAAGTCGACCGCACTTACGCACCACGATGGAGTCTCGCCAACTTCTACTTCCGCCGGGACAACTTGCCTGCTTTCTGGATGTGGATTCGCCGTGCGACGGAAATCCCTGCAGGCGACATTGGGAGCCTATTTGAACTCTGCTGGCGGGTATCGCCCGATCCGAAAACGATTGAAGCGAACATCGCGGAGAATAACCCGGATGTAGACCGGCAGTTCCTCGCTTTCCTGATTGGCAAAGGTCAGCCGGCGGCTGCCGTCAATCCGGCCTTCGCGCTTCTCCGCAACGGTTCGCCAGAGACTGATCAATCGTTGCTTTTCACGGTTCTCGACAAGTTGATCGCCGTCAATGATGGCGTCGATGCAAACGCCCTTTGGAACGGACTCATCCGCCAACATTGGATTGTGGCCGACACGTCGTTTCCCAACAATCCTCGATTCTCCCGCGATCCATTGCCGGTCGGATTTGATTGGTCCATCTTTGCATTGGATGGACTCCATTCCTGGCCTGGATCATCCGGTCTGGAAACTGAATTCACCGGGGACGAGCCTGAGAGTTGCGAGATCGCCGAACAGATTATTTCGTTACCTCCTGGCAACTACAGGTTGGAATCTTCCTATCGCACGCGAAATATCCTCCCTGATACAGGAATTCAATGGGAAATCGCCGATAGCAATTCGGATAAGATCCTTGCCAGCTCTGCGTCACTTTCAAGCGACACACTGACTCGTGTCGCTCTGCCTTTTACTGTCCAGCCGGGCGAGCCGTTTCTGCGCCTCCGGCTCGCATACCATCGCAGTCTCGGCACTCTCAGGGTTTCCGGAACGTTAGTGATAGAATCAGTTGGAATTCACTCTGGATCTTCATCATGAACTGTCCGCAATGCAGCAGCGTCGACATTCGGAGCTCCCGCCGCTCACATTGGATGGATTCCATCCAGCGTCTTCTGGGACGACAGGCATTTAGGTGCAGAAAGTGCCGGCATCGTTTTTTCGCGCTCCCAACTTCACTGCCAGCTGAGAACCGTCCTGGTCATCCCCCGCGCAAGCACCAGCACACACCGCTTAGCGCTGTAAGAAAAAAGCGCCGTCTTTTTCGCAGGATGATCGCGTTCGCCGTCGTGGTCGTGATGGTTTCACTATTCTGGGCGTTTCTCAGCTACGTATCGGTGGATCATACTCATCAGGTTGACGACGACGGCACCGGTTCAAGCCAGTGAGTCCTGTGCCAGGCTCGACATGTCTTTCTCGAGATGAGTAGTTTTCCCTGGACTCCGCAAGAGTCTGATCATTGACTTCGTCAATTCCCGTCTCGGGAGCTTTAACCCACTGCGGCCTCAAAGGTCCGTCTCGAATGAAGTGCGGTTACGCATTTCTACGTTTCGAGCCGTCGATTGCATCAACGCTCTTTGCCGCCTTATACTCAGTCCTCTCCATTTTTCGTGTCATATATAACGCCGCAAGAATTACAAACATCCAACCGGAGACCGCTGGGCGCGGAAATGGATAATCTACACACGCGTTCAACATGACTGCGACCAACCCAAGTCCCCATGGATGTCGGAATGCCAGCGGAATCGCGCCAAGAAATGGAATCAACACCAACAATAGAAAGGGCAAACCACCGTCAGCCGCAAACTCTGCCCAATCGTTGTGAGCGTGATTGGCATAGAGCGGAAATTGGTCCTTGATTGCGTATTTCTGGTAGACCTGCACATACGTCCCCAAACCATACCCGGTCAGCGGCCTGTGTTTCGCCATGTCTACAGCGCCGAGGAAGTATTCACGGCGAATCGCATACGGGTCTTTTTCGTTGAATCGATCCAAGGTGCGCCTCCAGCCAACTGCGAACGTGAATGCGCTCGCGATCAGGAGCACGACTAGGGCGGTCGCTCCCGCTGAGCGAATCGCGAGCCTCACTCCGGAGTGACGCCGTCTCGCTAGCCCAATCGTCAATATCGTTATCAGCTCCGCCGTGCAGAGCACAAATCCTGCCCGCGAAGCCGTAGCCACGGCTGACGCATAAAGCACTCCGCCGGCAAGGGCGTACCACATGGCCCTCCGCCCTTCGCGGAACGCGCCCCAGAGAGCGATGGGTAGAGCAATCTCTACAAACTGCGCGTAATTGTTCTTATTCTGAAACGTGGCGTAGATATCCCCGAATTTAGTCGGAATGCTCCAGAGTATGCGGCCAGCGGAAGTATTAAGCTGCATCAGACACAGTACGGCCATTCCTGTCGCAAAGCATAAGGTCGCATTGAGCAATCTTTCTCGGGATGCCCTGGAACGAATCAAGGTCTGGCTGAGATAAAAGACTCCCGCAAGGGCTCCCCAGCGGAGAACTTCTCCGCGTGTCTCAAAGCTGGCCGTGGTCGTGTGGAATTCAATCTGAACGATGCCCCAAATCGGTATCAGGTAAACGAGCAGCGGGACGACCCCTTCTGCAATGTCCTTCCGATCGCTGCGACCTCCCATGAGTACTTGCGCGATGACCAACGCATATATTCCGATTTGGAACCACTGAAGCGCCCATGCTTCCCTAACCCACACAGTCGTCGTCGTGAAGCACAACAGAAGAAATAGAAGTACACCCACGGCCACGCGCATTATCCTGCGCGCCGAAACTGAATCAGTGGCTCTTCCGGAATTGGTATGTAATTCTAGGGTAGGCAACGGGCACATCATTTGCTTGCGTGATTCTCCGATGAGAGCATAGTTTTCCACCGGAATCAAATCCGGTTAAGGATCCTTGACGTCGCAAACGGTCCGGTTTCTTGCTCGTCACATCGGAATGGCTGCTTACATGTCCCAGGCAATGAATGAAAGGCGCTAAGGGTTGCCAGGCTTTAACCCAAGTTTAATGTTCTCGGTTCACACTAATAATGTGGGTTGGTTCCGTTGAGTTTCTGGGTGTGCGGTCTAGAGATCAAATGCAAGTTCGGGACTATGTGTCCCAAGAGGGGGACGGTTAAGGTGAAGAAAATCTCTGCAGCGGCTCCGCTGGCGATACTTTTCTTGACGACAATTGCGCGAGTCCATGCTCAAACTGGATGCGTAGACTCCCCTGAAGATCCAACCGTCGTCTTCGGGCTGATTGCCGCAGCCGCGTCGTTTGGGATCGTTCACTTCCGCAAACGCCTCGGCTCCCGGAATAAGTAGGATTGTCGGATTGGTTTAGCCAAGATTGCCATTTCTAATACGTACTGTCGACCTAGCGAGATATTCGGAGAGCCGCCCCGGCCCGCGGCGACCGCCGTTCGAAAAAAGCTGGAACCGATCGACTGACACGTAATCGCGGGACGGATAGGCTGAATTTCATCGATTACCGATTGTCAATTAATAGGAGTGCATTTTAGGTGCGCTCTAGCCGCGGCTTCAAGGCTGAACGAGAGACAGTGTTGGAGCCATACGAAGCGGCGCGCATTGCGCAACCGCCAGGAAACGAATCGAATTATGGAACTTCTGAGCATTTCGGCACGCTATTTTGCCACCCACCCGCTTACTCGGGATGCACCACTGAAAGCTTGGTTGCGCTTCGCATCGTGGCAATTGAGAAGCCGCTTGGGAGGCGAAATTCTCCTGCAGTGGGTGGGAGGGCAACGACTCGCTGTTCGCCGTGGAATGAGAGGAGCGACCGGCAATATCTATGCCGGCCTTCATGAATTTTCGGACATGATGGTTCCGCTCCACCTACTTCGCGAAGGTGACTTGTTTATCGACATAGGCGCGAATGTCGGCACTTATACCGTGCTCGCTTCAGGTGTTTGCCGGGCAACAACATGGGCCTTTGAACCCGATTCGAATACCGCGCAACATCTCAGGCGGAATTTATCGGTCAACCAGTTGGGCGACCTTGTCACCGTCCATGAATGTGCACTGGGATCCACTTCGCGTGTTGTGGCGTTCACTGTCGGCCGAGATACTGTAAACAAGGTTGCCGATGTCCATGACATGAACGTGAGGATGGTCCGTCAGGAACGGCTTGATAATTTTATCGGTGCCTTTCAACCTATCATGATGAAGCTGGATGTTGAAGGATATGAGGAAAGCGTTCTCCGCGGAGCACTGGCACTTCTTGCCAATCCCTGTCTCAAGGTCATCGAGATGGAGACTGTCACTCCGGCGATCGAACGCATGATGCTCGGCAATCAGTTTGAGAGAGCATACTACGACCCCTTCGGTCGCGCATTGCATCGGAATCCGATAAGTCTGAAATCATCGAACAGCCTCTATGTCAGGGATTGGCCTTTTGTCGCAAAACGCCTAGCCACAGCCGAAAAAATAGACGTGCTAGACCGCAAAATCTGAGGCAGGATCGTAAATAGCGATGTTCCCAAGCTGCCCCATCCTTCCGCTTCCTTTGCCGAAAGGATGACGCCCAGATCCCCTTAACTTGTGACCGCTACTCTCCCCCAATCTGGTTCGCATCCTCAACCCCATCTGCATGCTCGTCCCTTCCATTGTGGTCTAACTGAGATCCACATATCTCACGAATATGCAGGCAAATCCGCTGGGAAATCTCTAGCCTGAGGGCTCTCCTCCTCTTTGTTCGGATCTTATGCCCTCGCTTAATCGTGGCCAGAGGCTTCTCTGACGTCGGCAGGGGCGCAAGAAAAAAACCGGCGGGGCACCTCGTCGCACCCAACTCTGCAAAGAACCCGTCGTACGCCTCTTGGATATTTGCTGCCTCTCCCTCGTAGAAGTGGAACTCGGGCTTCATGGCCGCGTTGATCCCCGCCATTGCCGTGATTCCAAACGCCTCGGCAAACCCAACGAGCGCTGCGAACAAAACCCTCGCCGGGGCAACATCGCACAAGGCTTTCGTCGCGCGTTGGATCTCGTCGAAAGCCCCTTTCACGCCTTGCAGCCGCGAGATCAGGACGACCTCCTGGGCTTCCGACTGCACCACCCAACCCGGAATGATCGTGAAGGAAAGCACAAAGACAACTTTTCCGTTTACCTCGAAATGGAGTGAAAGTTCCCCCTCGTCATCCCAGGGTCGAGAAAGCCCCATCGTCACGGTAAAGCAGTCATCGCCTTCGGAGATTTTATCCAGCGGAACAACTTCTAGCAGGACTTGTGTCAGCACGTTTTCCGGAAATAGTTCGGATAAGCGGCGGTAGTGATGGATAAAACACTCTGCCTGCTCGGCAACCGTCAAGCCACGCGCAAGGTAGTCCAATCCCGAGTATTTCAAAGGGAATCGTGGATTGACCGCCATGAGTCGCCTATACGCAGGCCGAGATAAAACTCGAAGAACCCTTGCTTGTGTCTGAATGTTGCAGGCCATCGTCCAAAGGATGCGGGGAAACCGCGCGGGCGACCAATAGTATTTCTGCCGGGCCAGCTTCCACACAGATGTCAGGAGAGCCAGTCTGGCACCGCCGCTCGTCGCGGGCAATTCCGGGGATCCGGCCATAGGAGAATCCAGTGTACCAACCTGCGCGGGCAAACGACCACCTCCAGAACCATCCATCGTGCCGCCTACAACTCACGATTGCTCAACAAATAGTTGGCCAGCCATCCGATCCATTTCTCGTCTTTTTCACTCCACTATCTTCGCATAAATTATAGTTTCGCCCCTGTTGTCCATTGCACGTTCGGGGCTCAGATATCGCATCGTAATAGAGAGCAATTGGCGCAATAACCGCGCGAGGTCTCCTGGATGGTCCCGCGTCGTAGGCTAGCCTGTGTAAGAATCCCCACTCCCGATGGCAAATAGGCAAGGAGGCATATTAGGTGCCGCATAATGATGCCAAAGTAAAACGCGAAATCAGATCGTATTTGAGCGCCATAAAAGAGATCTGAAATTAATTTCTCGTAAATTTGCTCGGTCTTGTGATTCGATCATGGCTGAAAATGTTTGATAAGTGCTCCGCCGTGAGATTCTCGATTTTGCTTGACTTGTTCTGCTTCTTGTTAGGTGTCCGGAGGCGGAATAGAGGCCCAACGCTGGGTCGCAGGATTGAGTCCGGATAGCCAATCCAAAGTCGATCAGTCGCACCGAGCGTTGTGCCGTTATAATTCGTCCTGTGTTTTGAAGCCGGGAATTTACCTCCTTGCTTCGCCATGGACCAAATGCTCTAGCTCATTGAAAGGTTGACAGGAATTGCCCCATCGCAACTTTGAGCGAAGCAGTGATGGCCCGCGAGCGGGGTCGCGGAGCGTTTCTCATCGCATGAAGAGCCGATGGGAAGCTCGACTCGTTCCCCGCCCCTTCGAAGAAGGCTACGTTATGTTGGTTGCAATCTTCCTCATGGCAATTCTCGTGTTGAGCTTGACGGTGGCTGCCCCGCGCATTAAGCAAAGTTTGGAACGTGACCGTGAAGTTGAAGCAGTGCACCGTGGAAAGCAATACATCAGGGCCATTCAGCTTTATTACCGCAAATTCCATGCGTATCCCCCCAGTTTGGACGCGCTCGTGATGACGGATGACGTGCGTTTCTTGAGGAAGAAATATGCAGACCCGATTACCGGCAAGGATGACTGGACGCCAATCCTCTTTGGGCAAAATAAGGTTCCCACTACCATGGGCTTTTTTGGAACGCCGGTGAACGGAACGACCATTGCGGGGACGGGGCCCGGGAGTGCAGGAATTGGCAACCCAGCGGGCGTCCCGTCCTCGCCTCTCCCTGCCAACTCGGCTCCGGGCAGCGCATCGCCCGGTTCCACCGGTCAAACCTTTGGGGGAGCCGGCATCATCGGTTTCTCGATTCCCAGCGAAAGACAGTCACTCCTCACCTACAAAAAGCAAGACCACTTCAACCTTTGGGAATTTGTCTACGATCCAATACAGGAAGTTGGCACTCGTGGCACTCAAGGCGGGGCGGTGACGGGAGGAAATCCGGGAGCGCCCGGTTCGACCAACGGAGGCCAGCCTAGCCCAGGCGGCCCGGGCCTTGGAACACCCGGATCGCCCATCGGAAATCCGCCCGACGCGGGAGGCCCAGGCAACGGAAATCCGCCCTGCGGCGGCACGTGGAGTCCGAACGGCACCCTGCCGGTTCCCTGCCCGCAATAGGCAAATGGTCCGCCCAAAGTTTTATGCCAATGCGAGTATCCGTGGAGCGCGCGGTTTTGCTACGGCCCGGCCAACCAGGTACAGCTTTTGGGAACACGAGAAGCCATTACTAGGGACAGCTTCCGCGGACATATTGGCCAGATCGCTCTGGAAACCGCCAAAATTCGAAAGAATCGCACATCATATTCTTGCGTGCTTTTTCGAAGCCGAACGCGTGCCGGATTCTCCTCGACGAAGTTTCCGCCGTCGAGGATTCTCGAAGATTTCGGACAGCTGGCAAGCCAGCACTCCACCTGCCAGCCCGAGGGCGAACGATCCCCCGCTGGCGGTGATGTGAAGCCAGATCATGGGCAATGAATCAGGGCCCTGCACGAAGCGGCTTTTCACGGCGTCGAGCCCGCCAACCAGTGCCCACGGCACGTCGGCGGACTCGACAAGACATAGAATCGGTACGGCGCAGGCCAGTGCCACGGCGCGTCGTTTCCAAGTGAGCCCCGGCCACGCCAGCGGCACGAACAAAAGCATCACCACATGCGCCAGCCCCTGCATGACAAGGAATTGGAATTGAAAAACCAGGCTGCGCGCAGGAAAACTCCTGTCGATGGCGGAAATAAAGTCTCTGTTTCTTGCCGTGACGCCAAACGCAGGCTGCCCGAGAGCGATATCGAGATCGAGATTCTCCACCTGGTAATCTTGCGCAATCAAGCCCAATTCCCAGCGGTAGAAAGGTAAAACCAACTTTGCGTATAGGTTGACTGCGGCGAGCGCGCAAGCGGTGAGGGCCGCATAGACAACGACGGCCCACAGTACGTGCGGGAGCGCCTTACGCATTGACGCCCGGGGCAGCGGAGTTCGCCCAGGCGAAGAAGAAGATACAGCCCGCCATTACGATGCAGGAGGGAGCAACAAGTCCATGCAGAGAAGCAAACCAATCCGGGTGCCAGTGCAGCGCTAGCACAAGAGCCAGAATGCGAAGCTGATTCATGGCATACATCAGGGATACGCCGCCGATAACTCCAACGAGTTTCGAGAGCCAGCGGGCGGGGAATGGCAACACTGCAGCAATGAGCAGGAACATTCCGTCGCTGCCTTCGCATCCCTCCAGGATATTGACGCTTCCGAATTGAGTAAACAGGCTGTTCCCGCTCGCCCTCGCCGATGCTGCGGGAGCTACGGCGTTGATGACAGCCGCGGCCGGTCGCACGGTGAGTGTGTCAATCAGCAAATGCTCGACCGCTGTGCCTCGGGTCAGGTAATAGCCGTAGTCGAGCGCCCCAAAGATTGCCAGAAACAGCAAAACATAAATAACGCCTAACCGGGTTCGCTTCTTACCGGGCAATGGAGTCGAATCGACGGACATATCTTCCTTCGTCAGGATGTGCCAGATCGAGGCTAGGCGATTCTCGAGGCCTTTGAATGGCGCATCAGGAAGATCGAGATGCCGATCAGAACCAGCCCCATCACGATGGCGCACCACTGGGGTAGGGTCGGGATTGAGGACGAGGTCGGGGGCGTGCAGTCGTCACACCCTGAGAAATCTGGGTTGACCTTCGACGCAGAAACGAACATTCCGTCTCCGCCTCGGTCGGCGGCAATGGTACACGTTCCGCCCGACAAATATGTGACCGTATTGTTTGATACTCTGCAAACCGAGGGCGTCAAAGTTCCGAAAGTTACTGGCACACCCGCGCTATCGGTTGCGCTGAGATGAAGCGGCGAGCTGTCGGCAGATTGCCCTGAGATTGGGGGCAACGCGATCGACTGCGCCGAGCCATGCACAACAAATCCCTGGTTCTGCTGGACGGCGGGGGATGCCTGCTGCTCAGTGAGAACCGACTGAGCTGCGCAGTTGGCCGCCGCCGCTGCCAGGAAGATGGCGAAAGTGTATCGTACACCTACGTTTTTCACTTCAGTCCTCTCCTGCATTGTCTATAGTCTATGGTCAGGCGCGCGCACTTGTCATATGTGCTTTGTGTGCCCATTCCAGAACGATGCGGCCCCGTTTGATTCAAGCGTCGCATTAGAAAGATCGCCAGCACCGATAAAATTCTGCTAATTTCTAAAATCGCCCACGCGGGCATAGACGCATCAAAATCACCCCCACCATCTGAAGTCGTTTCGTTTCAGCGAACCTCCAGCTCCTTTCTTTCGCCGGAGTTAGCGCGACTGACACGTTCTCGTCCCGCCCCATGATGTCCGACCCGCGAAGCGCCATGTTTTCGCTGGGTCGCATGCCGGTGGTCAAGGCGAGAGCAACGACAGCTTCATTCATTCATTGTTCGAAGCGCCTGCTCGATAAATCGCTCGCCTCCATTGGGGTTAAAAACCCGCATCTCGCCTCGGGCGGGTTTGAGAATCGCGACACCGCGGGCGGGATTGGTTGCGATTAGCTGCCAGCCCACTGGCTGCTCGCGCGGAATGAAAAGCGGCATGGGCGTAGCCGACTGTCCTTGGAGAGTGGCCGCTTGCGTGCATTGAGCGAACGGCGAGATGTGCAGGCTTAGCTTTGCAGAACCATGCGAATGGAAATGACTGGTAGCGCTACCGGGAATCGAACCCGGGTTTTAAGATTGAGAATCTCACGTCCTAACCCCTAGACGATAGCGCCACTCATTGTGCGGAGACGGCCCGCGGGCGCGGGCTGCTTCCTTACTCTAGCAAAATTCCGAAACCAAGCCAAAGGCGCAGGCGCCGCTCTAGATCCCCAGCTTGCGCACTTCGTCGTTGTAGTACTTGCGGTACAGAATGTCCCACTCCTGTGACCCTTCCTGGATGATCTTGCGCTGATTGGAGATCTTCTGCCGCGCCAACATGTCGATCTTTGCTTCCTCGGTCAGCAGAAGCTCCAGCTCCTTCCGCGCCTCCTGCCGGATCGTATTGCGATCCTCCAGAAACCCCACCTGGT